>CAXUEB010000068.1:0-448 GCA_964249775.1 uncultured Spirosoma sp. | reverse complement strand
CGTAAAAACCGCGCCAAAGCCAACAACGCCGTTGAACGCATCAAGCAGTTATTGCGCAAGCCCACGATCAAAAACGTTGACGTAGAGGCGATCAAAGCGTCATTTGCTGAGAAGAAAGCCACCGTTTAAGTGAACAGACCCGGCTTCTCATTCTGCCTCGTTGCCTCTCGGCGGCGGGGCTTTTTTGTGCTTTTTAAACTCTTTCTGTCGGCGTTTAAACTCCTGCCGGATAAGCTGCCGGGTGTCGAGCATGACACGGAACCGGATGGCCGAACCGAAAATGGAAATGCCGCCATTGACTAAGATCAGGCTGTAGGTGCCTTTGATAAACCAGCGCGTGAACGGAGCGCCGTTCTGCATTTCGTAGGCCGCGCCCGACAGCACACACAGCCCCGCGCCGATCAGCAGCAGGCCCAACGGGGCCAGAATTAACCATTTCGTGCGGGCA
>CAXUEB010000067.1:16520-20141 GCA_964249775.1 uncultured Spirosoma sp. | reverse complement strand
ATCCTGTCTGCCCTGAGCGCCATTGCCGACGGGTCGTACGCGATTGACAACACGGCCGAATCGGCGATTGCGCAGTACCAGGCAATTCCCGAAAACGGCCGTCCCTTGTTCGACGTGTTGATTCGCAACGCGACCGTCGTGCGCGGAGGCCAGTCCATAACACTTGACGTAGGCATGAACCGCCACGAAGTAAACACCGACTCTGCCCGTAGTTTTCGCTACCGAAGCGTGGTGGAAGATATGGGTGATCTGTCGACGTTCGCCGGTCTGGAAGAGATTGACGCCACGGGGCTGACATTGACGCCCGCCCGCGTGTATGCCGACACGCTCGACTCGGGAGCTGACCTGCGTAAACTGGATTTGCCCGCCCTTCAGCGCGAGGGGATTACGGCGTTTAACGTACGGCAGGCCCCCAAAAATAAGTTTTCTGCCTACCCCGTTCATTTGCTTTACGAGGGTAAGCTGCCCGCCCGACCGCTTCAAATAAACCAAATACCCACTTTTCTTTTGAAGCGGGGCAACCAGATTAAATACAATTTTGTGAACGGCTTCTGGCAGAATTTCCTTAGCGAGAAAGGTGCCGTCTCAAATGGTATTGCCGAATAAAGTAAGCCATTAACAACTTTAATTGGTGACAAACGTAGGCTTTCACGAGAAAAACAAAATATTAGTTGGTCTTTCTAATAATAGCGTAACTGATTGATTTACAGAAAATAATACTGTATTTAAACATAATTCAAGCGTAACATTGGCGTAACGTTGGCGTAATATTGCTCCGGTAGCTTTGCAGGCGTAAAGCGATACCCAAGCCATATGAACCGCAGTTTTCTCATCATTCTTTTATTCTCTATTTCCTCTGTCGTTCTGGCGCAGACGGGTACCGTCCGAGGTACAGTCAAAGACGCCAAAACTGGAGAAGCCTTGATTGGCTGTACCGTACAAATCGGTGGTACGCAGATCGGCGGCACGACCGACGTTGACGGTAATTTTAGCATTAATAACGTCCCGGCTGGTCCTCAAAAAGTTGTTGTCTCGTACGTTTCCTACCAAACCAAGGAGATTGCCAACGTCCGGGTTGAGTCGGGCAACACCACCGTCATTAAAACTGAACTGGACGAAGAAGGTAAATCCCTTCAAGAGGTGGTTGTACGCGCCACCCGCGCCACCAACACCGAAGTCGCTGTTATCACCGAAATCAAGCAGCTAAAGCCCATCGCCGTTGGTATTTCGGCGATGCAAATTCAGAAATCGCAGGACCGCGATGCCGCAGCCGCCATCCGCCGGGTGCCGGGCGTCAGCATTGTAGACAACCGCTTTGTCCTGATTCGGGGATTAGGAACCCGGTATAATAACGTGTTGATTAACGACGTGATAGCTCCATCGACAGAGGTGGAGTCACGCTCGTTCTCATTTGATATTGTGCCGAGTAATATCCTTGACCGGATGATTGTTTTTAAGTCGGGATCGGCTGATCTACCAGGCGATTTTGCTGGCGGAGTTATCAAGATATACACAAAGCGTCGAGCAGACCAGAATTTTACGGATGCTGGATTCACGGTTGGCTACCGGGCTAATACTACGCTTCGGGGTGTGCAAAGTCATTCGCGGGGCGGTCTAAATTTTTTAGGACTGTGGGATGCTAAACAGCAGTTACCCAGCAGTTACCCAGACCGCGCTGGAGACTTTAACCGGTTGAATTCAACAATACGAGCTTCCTATGCAAGACTATTGCCGAACACTTGGGGTCTAAACAACATAACTGTTGCCCCCGACCTGCGCTTAGCAGTCAATTTAGGGCGTCGCTTCGATGCTGGAAACGTTCGTATCAGCAATCTGACCAGTTTAAACTACAGTTCGACGAATCAGTTTGCCAATGTTGATTTTCGGCTGTACTCGAACGGTCTGACTGCTAATGATTTGGATCAGCAGTATAACGACGCTAACTACGCACGAAACAGCCGCTTAGGTGTACTTCACAACTGGACGTTCCGGTTTTCACCAACGTTCACTTTGGAGTGGAAGACGTTGTTTAATCAGTTGAGCACAACGGAAACGGTCGTTCGGACGGGTCAGTTAGTCAACGACGGATACGACCAGCTAAACTATTCGGAGCGCTTTGAAAATCGGAGCATTGCTACTACGCAGGTATCGGGTGAGCATTCACTAAACGAATTAAGTAAGCTCAACTGGATTGCCAGCTTTGGCTATTCAGGCCGGTGGGAGCCAGACTGGAAACGGGCACGTTTTCAGCGAGTATCGGGCCAAAATAGTCCCTTTGAACTGGTAGCGCCCAATGACCCCAACCCAATTGATGTTGGTCGTTTCTATTCACGGCTGAATGAAAACGTTCTTTCGTTAATTGGTAATTACGAACATACCTTCGGTAATCCGACCAACCGTGAACCGAACCGAATTAGAGCCGGGGTGTACGGTGAACGGCGTAATCGTGATTATGCTGCTCGTTTCTATGGTTATCAGGTCATACCGGGCACGAACAGCGATGGGACGCCAGTAACCCAACAAGGTATTAACACCATCTTCTCGCCTGAAAACGTGACCGGTCAGCCGGGTCGCTTATCTGTATTGGATGGGACACGTGATCTGGATTCGTACCGCGGTTATAATACGTATTTGGCGGGTTACGTGAGCGGTGACGTTAACTTTGGGCCGAAGGCTAATTTAACGCTTGGCTTTCGGGGCGAGTATAATGTACAGGAATTACGTTCAACGATTGTTAACGTAGAGCGTCAACTACTGAACAACCCTGTGTTCAGTCCGTTGCCATCCGTTAATTTCACGTATAAGTTGAACGAACGGCAAAATTTACGCTTGGCTTATTCAGCTACCGTAAACCGGCCTGAATTGCGGGAGTTAGCTCCCTTCTCTTACTTCGATTTCAACCTTTTGGCCGACATCCGAGGTAACACCGTTTTAAAGACGGCTAACATTCAAAACCTGGATGCTAAGTGGGAATTCTATCCAACTCCAAATGAGTTAATTTCTATAACGGGTTTCTACAAATACTTTACCAACCCGATTGAAACCTTTCTTTTGCCAACGGGTAATGGGTTTGCCTACTCATTCGTTAATGCGCAGTCGGCTCGAAACTACGGCGTAGAGATTGAGTTTCGGAAGAGTTTTGCGAATGCATCCAGTGTCTTCCTGCAAAACCTTCAGTTAGTAGGTAACGCTTCCGTCATCCAAAGCCGCATCGACTTAGGTCAAACAGTTCAGGTTCCTGATTTAAGTGGAACGATTCAAACGGTTGATTTGACGAACTTAACCGACCGCGAACGCCCCTTGGCTAATCAGTCGCCTTATCTGGTCAACGCTGGCGTGTATTACGCAGAACCTACCTCGGGTCTACAATGGAACGTCCTGTATAACGTCTATGGTCAACGCATCTTCGCGGTGGGCAACCAAAACAACCCGACCATTTACGAGATGCCCCGGAATGCCATCGATCTGAACATTAGCAAGACGTTCAATAAGCAAATAGAAATACGGTTAGGGATTCAGGACGTCTTGAACCAGCCGGTTCGTTATGCCCAAGATTATAATCGGAATGGACGGATCGATCGTGACGTAACGTCGCGCTCTGCTAATGCGGATCAGGATATT
>CAXUEB010000067.1:0-16510 GCA_964249775.1 uncultured Spirosoma sp. | reverse complement strand
AAGTTCCGTCGGGGTCAGTACTTTACGTTAACGGGTGTCTACACGTTCGGGCGTAGAATCATCGTACCTTAATCATCACCCAACTAACTCTTAAAAACCAAACCGTTTCTTTATGAATTCTATCAAGCGCTGGCAGTACTTACTGCTTCTCGTATTGGGTCTGTTTGTGGTAGTTTCCGCTTGTAAGAATGACGACGAACCGGATCCGGTGTTGAGTGTTTCGAGTGTTGATCCTACATCGGCTCCGGTTGGTTCAACGGTAACAATCACGGGAACAAATTTCAATACAACTCCGACCAGCAACACCGTCCTGTTTGGAACGGTATCTGCCTCGGTTGTCGCGGCTACTTCAACGCAACTCACGGTTATAGTGCCAAACAACGCTGGTACACCAATCTCGGTGGCGGCTAATGGGTCAACGGTACAGGGCCCCGCTTTTTCTTTGGCCGCTAAGCAAGTTGTTACAATTGCCAGTAACATTACAGCGAACACAAACTGGACTGCTGGTAATGTTTACCTGATTCGTGGTTTTGTTACAGTAACCAGTGGTGCAACGCTCACCATTCAGCCTGGTACGGTTATTAAAGGCGCAGCCCGTGCAGATGATCCCAGTGGTCAAAGTCGGGGCGGCACCTTAATTATTGCGCAGGGTGCTCGGATTGAAGCGCGCGGTACGGCCCAGCAGCCTATTGTCTTTACGTCGAATCAACCAGCCGGCCAACGTGGGTATGGCAACTGGGGTGGCCTTGTTCTGATTGGACGAGCACCGCATAACCGGGAAGGCGCCCGCCAGCCTGAGGGTGGTTTGAGTGGTCAACTGGGTACGTTTAACGAACCGACGGATAACTCAGGTACGTTGCAATACGTTCGGATCGAATTCGCGGGAATAGCTTTGTCAGGTCAAGCCAATAGTGAGGTGAATGGACTTTCGATGTATGGCGTTGGTTCTGGAACAACGATTGACCACATTCAAATATCGTATAGTGGTGACGATTCATACGAATGGTTTGGGGGAACCGTGAACGCCAAATATTTGGTTGCTTATCGCGGCTTCGATGATGACTTTGACACGGACTGGGGTTATTCAGGTAAAGTACAGTTTGCACTGTCGTTACGTGATCCGCAAATTGCTGACCAGTCTGCTTCTAACTGTTTTGAATCAGACAACTTCGAAAATCCGGGCGAACCAGCAACGGGGCCGAATGCCGGTCTGCCGTTGACGCAGCCAATCTTCGCTAATGTGAGCGGCTTTGCGTTTCAGGGCACGCCGAGCAATGCTTCGACAGCCGGCACCGGTGGTACTGGCTCTTATCAGTCGGCGATGCACCTGCGCCGGAATACCGCAATCAGCGTTTTCAACTCCGTTTTCTCAGGCTGGCCGGAAGGTCTTCGGTTAGAGGGTACGGCGACGGGTACGTTGGCGAACACAGGCAACGGTAGACTTGAGTTGCAAGCAATTACGGTTGCCAACTCGTTGACCGCTGTGCGGGCCGCTGGGGCCATCACCAACGACCAGGCTACCCAGTATTTCACCCTTGCTACCCGTCGAAACACGGTGGTTGCATCGACGGACGTTGCTGCTTTGTTTAACGCCCAAAACTTCAATTTAGCGACTCCCAATTTCTTACCGCCTTCGGGTTCGGCATTACTGGTTGCAGGTAACGCTGTAACGGGTGGTAAACTGGCAGATGCGTTCTTTACGGCGGCCCCATATCGGGGAGCGTTCAATGGCACGGATAACTGGACGGCGGGCTGGTGTAACTTCGATCCGCAGAACACAAACTACGATCGATAAACGAGCATTTAGTAAACTTTCATATTGGTGTCGCACGAAAGGGCCGGGGCTTTGCACCGGCTTTTTTCTTGTTGTTGCTTTCAACAGCCACCGGCTTTCTTTAACCCTGTAATAAATATGTTGCACTTTCCAATGTAAATTAGGAAGCGAACAACGTTTTGGGTTAAATTTACGTATATACCAGACGAGCACACTACGAATAACATCAACCTGTAAGTCAGATGAATACAACTCAACACCGAAAAAATTGGCAGCTTGGACTGCTCATGGCGTTCTGTTTCGCCATCTTCTTCGCGGCTTGTAAGCAACCGGGTACAGACCCAGAGCTTCAACTACCGACCATCACCAGCGTTAATCCGGTGACGGCTCCGGTTGGGGGAACAATTGTTATTACGGGTACGAACTTCAGCAGTCCACCGACGAGTAACACTGTCACGATCAACGGCATTCCGGCGACGATTGTAACGGGTACGGGAACGACACTGGTGGTGCAGGTGCCGGCCGGGGCCAACAACGGAACGGTTGTGGTTACGACGGCCGCCGGAACGGTGCAAGGAACAACGCCGGTAACGGTGTCCGCAAAGCCCGTCATTGAAGTAGAAGGCACCATCCGGGAAAATCAGTCCTGGACCCGAGACAAGGTGTATCTGCTGCGGGGTAATGTGTACGTCGCTACCGACTTCACCCTAACCGTTGAAGCTGGCACGGTCATTCGGGGAGCCGGACCCGAGCGCGACCCGGAAGGACGGAATCAGCCCGGCACCTTAATCATCGAACGGCGGGGCAAGTTAATCGCAACGGGCACCGCGGCCCAACCCATCGTGTTTACGTCGGCGAAACCGGCCGGGCAGCGCAACTACGGCGACTGGGGTGGTATTATTTTTATCGGCAAATCACCAATCAACCGCTCTGGTTCTCTCGCGCTTGCGGGTACACGGAGCACGATTGAAACCTACGACGAGCCGTTCGACAACTCAGGAACGCTGCAATACGTCCGGGTTGAATTTGCCGGCGCGACGTTACCCGCGCTACCAACGACCACCACGCTCAACGGCTTAACGCTTTACGGCGTTGGGAGCGGTACTATCATCGACCACGTTCAGGTGTCTTACAGCGGGGGCGATGCGTTCGCTTGGTTCGGTGGAACCGCCAACGCCAAATATCTGGTGGCGCACCGGACGCAGGACGCCGACTGGAATTCGGATCAGGGGTACACGGGTAAAGTTCAGTTCGGCGTCGCCCTGCGCGATCCCGACGTGGCCGATCCATCCACGTCGAATAGCATTGAATCCCAAAACTTCGACGGCACCGGCGAAAACGCGGGCGGAGTTGCCCTGACAAAGCAAAACGGCTTTCCGCAAACGGCACCCATCTTTGCAAACTTGAGCAGCTTCGCGTTTGGTGGAACGCCCAACGCCAACAAAACGGCCCGCGGGGGCGCGTATCAGGCGGCCATGTACCTGCGCGGCAACACCGCCATCAGCGTTTACAATTCGGTGTTCGTAGGCTATCCCGAAGGGCTACGCTTGGAAGGCACGACCACCGGAACCCTGGCCAACGCCACCGCGAACAGACTTGATCTGCGGGGCGTCACGCTGGCCAATACGTTAACACCTCTCGTTGGAGCGGGTGACATCACGAACGATCAGGCAACGGCGTATTTCTTGGCGACGGGTCGGTCTAATCAACTCGTCACTTCGGCGCAGTTGGCTTCCCTGCTGCTCGACGCGACAACGTTTAACCTAACGCGGCCAACGTTTGTGCCGTTGGCGGGTTCGCCCTTATTATCGAGTGGTGTAACGACGGGTAAAGTGGCGGACTTATTTTTTACGCCGACCACCTACCGGGGGGCGTTTAGCACGGACAACTGGTTGCAGGGCTGGACTAATTTTGACCCACAAACGACGGATTACGACCGGTAAGCCGCAGCTCATTTGCATTTTGATTAAACAGACAGGCCAGAGCGTAGCGCTCTGGCCTATTTTTTGTTCTACCGTTGTTAACCAGGCGAATGGTTTTCATCGGCAATCACATACAAAGGAATAGGAGCATTGCAGTTGGCGCGTGTTACCTTCGACTGATAAGCCCGTCTCATTCTTGGACAGGTCCGTTGAATACAGGAAGGTTTGAGTAAAAGCAGATTTCAAATGGTTGAACCACCCCAAGCCGGTTGATACAACCATTCCGCTCGTTTGGCGGGAAACCAAAGCAAAAAGTTGCCTGATAACGAAGCGCTTACTAATTTGCCCCTTCGTAAGAAGTTTAATCACTACCGTCAGTTCAATTCACCACCGAAAACCGAACGTCAGTTACCGTAACATGATCTCCAAGAAAGCTAAGTATGCGATTAAAGCCCTCAAAGTATTGACGGAGGAATACGGCAAAGGACCCGTGCTGATCTCTTATATTTCGGCGAAAGAAAAAATTCCGAAAAAATTTTTAGAGGCCATTCTGCTCGAACTCCGTAATCATGGCATCCTGCAAAGTCAGAAAGGAAAGGGCGGTGGCTACTTGTTGCGGGTTGATCCGGGTCGGGTAAATTTAGCGCAGGTGTTGCGGGTAATCGACGGTCCCATTGCGCCCACGCCCTGCGTTTCCATGAATTTTTACGTAAAGTGCGACGATTGCTCCGACGAGATTGCCTGCGCCCTCAAGCCCATTATGGAGCGCGTGCGCGACGCTAACCTCGGCGTCTACGAGAACACGACGCTGCTCACGTTTCAAAACCCGGTATCGTTGGAAACGCGCGAAATTCCCATCGGGGTTAAAGCGGCTGATTTGACCGAAGCGTCGGTTAGCCGAATGTCCGCGTAAATCGGGATGTACCGTTTCCTGAACGACTCAGAAAACGGTACAACTCGGCTCATAACTCTCCTCCGGGTTGGTGTTCTTGGCGAAGTAAATCATTGACGGTCTTAACCGGGTTGAAGGTAATCAACGGGACCTCCACAAAGATGGTATTCCAGTTGGCCATCGCGCCGTTCCACAGACCGGGCAATTCCTGCGCTTTCAGGTCTTTGCCATCTTTCGACTTGTTCGTAATAAACCCCGTCTGCGGGTCTCGATAATTCGGTAGGTTGTATTTACGTCCGTACTGATCCTTCAAGCCGCAGACCAGATCAACCGGATTGAAGTGCGTAGCCGTATCAAAAATTTCTTTCTGCTGCGGGTTAGTCAGATCGATTTGCGCCGACTCGACAATTTGCAGCGATACTGATCCATCCTGATTTTTAGCCCAGAATGGTCCACCGCCCGGCTCGCCCACGTTCTTCACCATGCCGCACGCCCGCACCGGACGGTCCAGTTTTTGGCGGAAGTAGTCTATTTTTTCTTTGTTCGACAAGCCATCGAAACCGTCGGGTGGCAGCGTAAACAGCGTCCGGCGGAGCAGTTCGTCAGCTTCGGCGAGATAACCGTCGCTAACGTCGTCATTAGCCAGCAGCCCTTGCAAGCGGGCAATCTGCTGCTGCGCGTCTAAGAGTACCGCAGCGAGCACTTTCTTATAGGTGACGGTCGGCTCCTTGATCTCGTCCGGCACGACGTTATCAATGTTCTTGATGAAAACTAAGTCGGCGTCGATGTCATTGAGGTTTTCGATCAGGGCACCGTGTCCGGCCGGCCGGAACAACAACGATTCATCCCCGTTGCGGAAAGGTGAATTATCTAAGTTGACCGAAATGGTGTCGGTCGACTTTTTTTGTTCGGAAAACGATACCTCGAACGTAACGCCGAGCCAGGCTTCGTAATCCGCCTTTTCCTGCTGGATGAGTTGCTCAAACCGCTCGCGGTGTTCCGGCGAAACGGTGAAGTGGATCTTAGCCGTGCCGTTTGAATTCGCGTAGGCCGCGCCTTCCACTAAGTGTTCTTCGACCGGCGTTCGGGGACCATCGGGGTAGCGGTGAAACTTGAGTAATCCCTTCGGCAAGCTACCGTAGTCCAACCCGGCTTCCGTCAGCAGAAAGCGCAGGACTACTCTGCGGTCATCAGTCGCGATGGCTTGTTCCAGATCAACGCCCTGCGCGCTCATAGCGGCTTTTAAGTCGTCGTAAAACGCAAACTCCGTCAGGCGGGCAACTACTTCATCGACTGATTTATCCAACTTTCCATCGAGGGCGGCAAACAGCGATTTGAACATCCGCGTGGCGGCTCCCGAAGCGGGCACAAACTTGACTAAGTCGCGCTCGGTAGCCGCTTCGTCGAACCGCCGGATGTAAGCAGTGAGTTGGTCCTCAGGAACGCGCACAATGCCATCGCCAACCGTCGCGGCTTTAATGACGTTGAGGTACGGAAACCCTTGAATGAAATGTTGTATCTGCTGATTAATCTGGTCGATGCTTACGCCCTGCGCCAAAATCTGGCTTTGGTCCTGATCGGTGAATTGCATAGATGAAACGAGAGTAAGTCGTTGGGAACGGGCGGCAAATTGCGGATTTCAGGAACAGAACGCAACTCAACTTAGCGTAGATGCCAAGCCGTTTAGTAACAATGTGGTCCGCAACCGGCTTACTGTTGCCCTGACGACAGAGGAGCCGCCAACGGCGCAATCCTGAACGCATCCGCATCTAAATTGGCCGGAAAGCGTTCGCGGTACGCCCGGAGTTCACCCAGCGAGAGCGTATGCTGATAGACAACTTCGGTGTCGGCTTGCCGAAACAGAAGTTCGCCTTTAGGATCAATGATAGCTGACTCGCCCGCGTAAGGTTGGCGCGGCCGGGAAGCCGTCCCTTCGCCGTTTAAGCTACCATCTTCGCCAACGCGGTTGACGCCCACGACGTAGCTTAAGTTTTCGATGGCGCGAGCTTGCAGCAGCACATTCCAGGCGTTGCGCCGGGCGGCCGGCCAGTTTGCTATGTACAGCAGCAAATCATAGGCAAAGTCCGTCGTTAAATCAGAATCCAATGTGACATTCCGGCTCCAGACGGGGAAACGCAGGTCATAGCAAACTAAGGGGCAAATCCGCCAGCCTTTCCATTCTTTGATGATTCGGCGCGTTCCGGCGGTATACACCCCATCTTCGCCCGCCATGCGAAACAAATGGCGCTTATCGTAGGTGTCGAACTGTCCGTCGGGCTGCATCCAGATAAGCCGGTTGTAGAACCGACCGCCTTCCTGCACCACGTAACTACCCGTCACGACGGCCCCGGTTTGGGCGGCCATCTGCTTCAGCCACCGAAACGTGGTCAGGTTCATCGGCTCGGCGACGGCGCGGGCGTCCATCGTAAAACCCGTAGTGAACATCTCGGGCAAGACAATTAAATCCGTTGGTTCGGGTAAGCTAAAAATGCGCTCTTCCAACGTGGCGCGGTTAGCCACCGGGTCGTGCCAAAACAGGTTGGGCTGGACGAGCGTAACGTTCATGCAGGATGACCGGGTCGCCGGTGCGATGATAAATGATAAGCGACGAATGCGTTAGCTAAACATTCACCGCTCATTATTTTGAAACAAACTTCATTCGGTACTCGGCGTCAGTTTTGCCCTTGGTAATGTCGGCTAACTTTTTCTTGATGAGTTGCCGCCGGAGCGTGGGCAGGTAATCGGTAAACAGCTTACCATCGAGGTGATCGTATTCGTGCTGAATAATCCGGGCGGCCATACCTTCGTATTCCTCTTCGTGCTGATTCCAATCCGTGTCGAAGTAGCGGATCACAATAATCTCCGGGCGAAACACTTCCCCACGAATTCCCGGAATACTCAAACAGCCTTCTTCAAAGCCCCAGTCCTCGCCGGCTTCTTCGATGATTTCCGGATTGATGAATACTTTCTTGAAGCCAATCAAATTTTTGTCAATGTCTTCTTCCGGCTCGTTTTCGTTTAGGGGTTCGCCATCTACGACAAACATCCGAATGCTCTGACCAATCTGCGGAGCCGCTAAGCCAACGCCCGAAGCTGCGTACATGGTCTCAAACATATTCCCGCTCAACGTCTTGACGTCGACCGAGCCGGGTTCGATATGCTTAGCCCGCTTCCGCAGAACCGGGTCGCCGTAAGCAATAATAGGGAGAATCATATTCCAATAATGACCGGGTCGCCGGTGCGATAATAAACGATGGATGATGAATTGCTACGTGCTATAACGGTCATTATTCATCGTTCTTTTTTACTTTCCATATAGGACTGCAAAATGATGGCCGCGCTGACTTTGTCGATGTTGCCCTTTTCGCGTCGGTCTTTCTTGCTGCTTCCGCCCGCAATCATCGCTTGCAAGGCCATTGCCGACGTAAAGCGCTCATCATGCCAGTAAACGGGAATGTCGGGCAAAGCGTTCTGTAAATGCCCAACGAACTTCCGAACGCGGGGCGTGTTGTCGGTGTCCGTACCGTCGAGCCGCTTGGGCAGCCCAACAATGAAGGCTTCGACCGGCTCGCGCGTTACGTAGGCGTTGAGGTATTTAAGCAACTCGTGCGACGGCACCGTTTCCAGCGCCGATGCAATCAGTTGCAGCGGGTCGGTGACGGCAATGCCGGTGCGCTTTGCGCCGTAGTCGAGTGCTAACAGTCGGGCCATTTCGGACGCAAAGGTACGAAATAGGCGTGGTTTATGGGCGTTGCTTCGGCAAACCAGCTTGCCAGTTCGCCACGTCCTGCTGCGTGTCTAAATCAATGAGAGCTTCGGCAAAGGGCACTTCGGCGCAGTCGGCCGCGTGTTGTTGAATCAGTTTGCGGGCACCCACGTCGCCGGCTAAGTTCAAGAATTCGGTTCTATACCGGCTGGCAAACAGGGCCGGAACGCCAACGGGCGCGCTTGAGTTATCGGTTGCACCGCCGTAGCGACAGGCCACGATGCCGCGCCCGGTTCGTTGGTGCGTATGAATGAGTTGCCTGAGTAAATCGGCCGTAACCAAGGGCTGATCGGTTAATAAAATCAAAAAAGCGTCGACCGACTCGTTGGGTAAGGCCAGCAAACCCGCGCGCAGGGACGACGCCATACCTTCGCGCCAATCGGCGTTAACCACTACCTGAACGGGTCGTTCGTCAAGTTCAACGTTGATGCGTTCGTGATTGGCTCCCAGGACCACAACTACCGGGCCAACCGCCAGCGACAGGGCTACGTCGGTGATGCGCCGGACGAGCGTTTGGCCGTCCAGCGTCAAAAGCTGCTTGGGTTGGCCCAGACGGGTTGAGCCGCCGGCCGCCAGAACCAACGTTGCAACGGTCATAATGTGCCGGTTTGTGAATTTTATACGTCAATGATAACACCGTCGCTTTCTGGGTAGCCGGTGCAAGTTAGTATCCAGCCTTCGGCGAGGTCGCGTTCGGTCAGGACATCGTTGATAATCATGTGGACACTGCCCGATCGGCAATGCGCCACGCAGGTTGAGCAACGTCCACCCCGGCAACTGTAAGGCAATTGGATACCCTCATCTAAAGCCGCCTGCAATATGAACTTGTAAGCAGGCACCCGAAGCTCAACCTCGCGGTTTTCAGCCCCACCGGCTTCAACCCCCCGATTTCGTAAGCGGAGCAACACCGTTCGGTCAACCGCCAGCGCGGGCGGGGGCGTCAGGACAACGGGTTCGATAACAAAATCTTCCTGTTTAATCTGTTCCGGCCGGATGCCACCAAAGACAAGCGTGAATCGCACCATCCGCCTGTAATCGCCCGGTCCGCAAACGTAAAAGTGCAACGTCGAACGGTCGGATGGGCCAACCAACTCCGGCAGCAGCCGTTCCAGCATCACGTTGTTGAGCCGTCCGCGTCGGCCCGGCCAGTCGTCCGACGGATTGCTCAACAAGTGGATAGGCCGAAAGTGGTAGGGAAACTGGCGTTGCCACTCCTCTAATTCATCCCGGAAGAGGATGCTCCGTTCGTTCGAGTTGCTGTACAGCAGCGTTACGCGCCGGTTTGGTTGAGTGCGTAGCGCCTGCTTCAAGATACTGAACAAGGGCGTGATGCCACTGCCGGCACCGAGCAAGACCAGATCGCCGGTATCTTCGTCGTTCAACGTGAACCGTCCGGCCGGATAAAGACTCGTCAGTACGTCGCCCACGCGCAAAGTGTCGAGTAGATAACGCGAAATTGCGCCGTTCTCAACGCGCTTAATCGTCAGACGTAGCGGCTCGCTCGGTGCCGAGCTAAGCGAGTAAGACCGGCGAACTTCGTGGCTGTTATACCGTAGAATTAAAGTTAGAAACTGCCCGGCGCGGTACGGAACGGGTTGCCCATTCGTCGGTTCCAGAAAGTAGCTGCTGGCACCGTAAATTTCCGGTTTGATTTGGGTAATCCGAAGCCGCAGAAAGTCGTCGGTCATGGCTGGTGGCTTTGTCTGATTAACCCGTCAACTACCCGTCGTTGTTTGAAAGTCTAAAGCGTTTGCCGTTCTTCGTCGTTGATATGCCGGTTAAACACGACACGTGGTGACAATTTTCCGTCCTTTGTTGTTTATAAGAAAAACCACCTGGTAGAAACTGAATGGAAGCCTTACTCGAAGCCGTGCAGCGCGTGGGTTACGTGAACGAACCCGTTGCTGACGATATAGATTTAGTAGCCGAAATTAAACGGCTCAAGCAGGAAAAAAACGCCGTTATTTTGGCTCACTACTACGTTGATGGGGCCATTCAGGACCTGGCCGATTACATTGGCGATAGCTTAGGTTTGAGTCAGCAGGCAGCCGCGACGCCCGCCGACATGATTGTGTTCTGTGGCGTGCATTTCATGGGTGAGACGGCCAAGATTCTGTCGCCCCAGAAAAAAGTGGTTATCCCCGACCTCAACGCGGGGTGCTCGCTTGCCGATTCCGCTCCGGCCGACAAGTTTGCGGCTTTCAAGGCGCAGTACCCCGATCACCTTGTGCTGTCGTACATTAACTGCTCGGCCGACATCAAGGCCCTGTCCGACATCATCGTGACGTCGTCCAACGCCTTAAAGATTGTTGAAAGCTTACCGCAGGACCAGAAGATTATCTTTGCGCCGGATGCCAACCTCGGCCGCTTCGTGTCGAAGAAAACGGGCCGCGACATGGTGTTGTGGGACGGGGCGTGCATTGTGCACATCGACATTTCGCTCGAAAAGCTGCAAAAACTGCGCACTGAATACCCCGATGCCAAGTTCATCGCCCACCCCGAATGTCAGGAGCATATCCTGAGTCAGGCGGATTACGTCGGCTCGACAACGGCCTTGTTGAAGTACGTTGTCGACAGCCCGGAGCAAACGTTTATTGTGGGTACAGAAGCGGGTATCCTGCACAAGATGCGTCAGGCCGTACCGCATAAGAAAATTATTCCGGCCCCGGCGAGTCAGAATAACACCTGCGCTTGCTCGGAGTGCCCGTACATGAAAATGAACACGCTCGAAAAACTGTACAACTGCATGCTGTACGAACAGCCAGAAATCATCGTGCCGGAAACCGTGCGGGTAAAAGCGTACGAGTCGGTGGCGCGAATGCTGGAGATGAGTAGGTAGACGTATGAAGTCATGGAGTTAACTGTTCAGATTGGGTTTGACGAACTGGTTCAGGCCCTAAAAAAGTTACCGCCCGAACAACGCAAGAATCTTCAGGAGATACTTCAGGCTGACAACGCTCATTGAGTTGAGAAACCCTACCAACGAATTGTACGTGAGCGTTGCCAGTATCTGGAAGATTGCCATCAAAAGGAGCCTTGGTAAGCTGAAAATTAGTCGACCAACGCAGGCTATTGTTGACGAGTTGTTTAACGTTAACACCACGTTACAACCGGTTTTGGCCAGCCACGCCTTACAAGTTGAAACGTTATCCTTACACCATAAGGATCCATTTGATCGCCTTATCATTGCGCAAGCACGGGTAGAAAATTGGATCGTTGTGAGCAAAGACCCTAACTTTCCGTTGTACCCCGTTGAGGTAGTATGGAATTAATTGATGAACATGCCCCAACCATTCGACTTCTTAATCATCGGCTCCGGCATCGCGGGCCTCAGTTACGCCACTAAACTGGCGATGCATTTTGAAAATACGGGCCAAACCGTCCGCAGCCCGGCTGTCCGAATTGGCGTTATCACCAAGGTGCAGGCCGACGAAACCAACACCAAGTACGCGCAGGGCGGTATTGCGGCCGTGTGGTCGGAAGATGATTCGTTCGAGAAGCACATCGACGATACGATGGTTGCGGGCGACTTTCTGAGCGACCGGTCCATTGTTGAAATCGTCGTGCGCGAAGCGCCCGAACGCATCCGCGAACTGATTGATTACGGCACGCGCTTCGACAAGGAACACGACGGCAGCGACTACGACTTAGCCAAAGAAGGCGGCCACTCCGACTACCGAATTCTGCACTTTAAAGACATCACCGGGGCCGAAATTGAGCGGGCGTTGCTGGAGAAGGCACATTCGTTGCCGAGCATCGAGATTTTTACGCACTACTACGCCGTTGAACTCATCACGCGCCACCACCTCGGCGAGACGGTGCACCGCTACGATACGGACAACGTTTGCTACGGTGCTTACGTGCTGAACACTCAAACGGGTCAAGTCGAAAAGTTTCTGGCCCGAACGACGTTGCTGGCGACCGGCGGCATCGGCAATGTGTACCAGAACACGACTAACCCCAGCATCGCCACCGGCGACGGCATCGCGATGGCGTACCGCGCCAAGGGTATCTGCAAAGACATGGAGTTCATTCAGTTCCACCCGACGGCGCTTTACGAACCGGATAAGAAACCTAACTTTCTGATATCGGAAGCGGTGCGGGGTTTTGGCGGGGTGCTCAAGAACATGAAGGGCGAGGAGTTCATGGAGCACTACGATGCGCGGTTGTCACTGGCCCCGCGCGACATTGTGGCCCGCGCCATCGACTCCGAAATGAAAAAATCCGGCGATCCGCACGTGTTTATTGACGTTACGCACGTCGACCACGACCGTTTCGTCGAGCATTTTCCTAACATCACGGCGTATTGCCGCGAGCAGTACGGGCTGGATTTGCGCAAGGATTATATTCCGGTCGTGCCGGCGCAGCATTACATGTGCGGGGGCGTTCGGGTCAACGAGTGGGGGCAAACCAACATCAACTTTCTTTACGCGGTGGGCGAATGCGCCTGTACGGGTTTGCACGGGGCAAATCGGCTGGCCAGTAATTCGCTGCTCGAAGCCGTCGTGTTTGGCCACCGGGCGTACCAGAAGACGCTCGAAACGCTCGATCGGGCCATTGTATTGGATAACATTCCCGAATGGAACGACGCCGGCACGAGCCATCCTGAGGAGTTAATTTTGGTTACGGAGATTCAACGCGAGTTGGAAGCGATTATGTCGAATTACGTCGGCATTGTCCGCTCGAACCGACGCCTGAAACGGGCAATGGACCGGCTCGAACTGCTATACTTGGAGCACGAAGAACTGTACCGGCAATCCAAAGTGTCGGTGCGCATCTGCGAACTACGTAACATGATCGAGATAGCGTACTTGGTGATCAAAGCGGCCATGTCCCGGCGCGACAACCGGGGACTGCACTTTAACCTGGACAACCTGAAGCCTGACCCGGTTTCCCAGTCCGTTCTGGCCAGTACTATTTCACCCGTTCCAGCAACTCATCGCGGTACGACCCGCTGAGCGGCACCTGCACCTTGCCAATGGTAAGCTGATGCCGCTCGATTTTTTCGATGCGGTCGAGGGCAACGATAAACGATTTGTGGACGCGCATGAACTGATCGGTGGGGAGCATACCGACGGCTTCGCCGATGGTCATGCGCGTCAGGGTTTTCTTGCCCGTTTCCTGAAAGGTTAGGTAGTTACCTTCCGATTCGACGTAGTGCAACTCTTCCAAGTTGATTCGTACCCAATCGTACCCATCCTTTACAAAAACGTAGGGTGACTTCTTAGCGTCACTCGAAAGCCGTTCGTAGGCTTTGTTGGCCGCTTGCAGGAACCGCCCGAACGCAATGGGTTTAAGCAGATAATCGAGGGCACTGAGTTCAAAACCTTGCAAAGCGTATTCCGGGTAAGCCGTCGTAAAGACGATCAAGCTTTTGTTGCCCACGACCTGCGCAAAATCCAGTCCGGTTAGGTCGGGCATGTTGATGTCTAAGAAAATCAGGTCAACCGGTTCCGTTTGGAGGTAGGTCAGGGCTTCGATGGCGTTGACGAACGTCCGGCGGAGGTCCAGGAACGGTACTTTACCGGCGTGGGCGTTGATTACGTCGAGCGCGATGGGTTCGTCGTCAATGGCGATGCAGCGCAGATGGGCAGGCATGTTAGTTCGTGGGCGGTTTACTGCGGAGTCGAGCGATGCCCATCAGGATAAAACTGGCACCGAGTACGTACATAACCCAGTTTGATGAGCGGGTATGGGTGCTTTTGTAAACTTGCGCCAGAATCAGAATGATGCCGGCAATCAAGTATAAGCTACCGGCTACTTTGGGGTTCAGCAGTTGATTCATGGAATCGAATCATCGGTATAAGATAATCGTCAAATTTACCAAAAAAACGCCGTCGCCTTCGGTTGTCTCAAACGTATGCCGGCCGGGATACGCCAAGGCTAAGCGTTTGCGGACGTTGGCTACGCCCATGCCGGTGCCTTTGTCGAGCAGCGTTCGGGGTAGTAACGTGTTCTCGGTCTGAAACCGCAGAACACCGTTTTCAATACGCAGGTCGATGTGTACCCGGCAGGGGTATTGCAGACTGATGCCGTATTTAAAGGCGTTTTCAATCAGTGGATTCAGTAGTAGCGGCACGATTTGCGCGGGCTGCTCATCCCAGTGCGTCTTAATCCGAATGTCGATGTTGTCCTGGTGTGGAATGCGCATTCGCTGCAACTCGACGTAATCGTCTAAGAACCGCAGTTCGCGGGCCACGTCGGTGCGTTCCAGCTTCGATTCTTCCATCACGTAGCGCACAATGCCCGACAGTTGCTGAATACTTTCGGCCGTGCGGGGGCTGTCTTCCACGATAGCTGTGCCGTAGAGGTTGTTGAGCGCGTTAAACAGAAAGTGCGGGTTAACCTGCGCTTTCAGGGCGTCGAGTTCGGCTTGAATTTTTTGCTGAGCTAAAACCAATTGCTCTTGCCGATTCTGACGCAGGTTTTGAACAAACGCCCAGGCAACGCAGATTCCAGTGATAACCGTAGCGTAGGTAATCTGTTGTGCCGTAACTAAGGTCTTAAATCCGTTTGTTACAAAAATCAGCAAGCGCCAGAATACGAAAAGCCAAAGTAAGTAAAGAAGCGAGTAGCCGACTCCGGGGCGGAGAAACAAGGGTTTATACAAAACTCGGTAGTGAAATTGAACGACGAGAGCCACTACACCGAATAGCATGAATAAGGCAAAAATACCCAGCAGAATGCTGCCGACGCAGTACAGAATCAATATAAAGTTATAAACAGTATAGTTTTTGATACTGTCTTTATAACCATCGTTCCAGCCCGTCGTGGTGTCTTCAAACAGACCCGCGAGAAAACCCTGAACGAATTCCGCAACTTCGTTCATCAATGGAGTTTGCCAAAATACCAGCCAAACACTGATGAGTAGCAACGCCCAAGCCCAATATTCTTGCGGTACCCGTTGCTTTATTTGGTCAACAAGACTCGTTGTGCTCAGCGGCTTTTTGACTGCAGGCTGTTCTTCCAGTGTATTTTCCATCTCTCTTCTCTAACCTTACACGAACCGAGTTAGCGCCAGCAGTACTGGCGTAGCCATTGTGAGCGTGTGAACCGCCACCGCGAACCAGAAGCCGTATTTCATGCGGACGTACCCCAGATAAAACCCCGTCAACAAACGGAGTAGGAGCAGAGCCGGTAAGAGGATTTGCCAATGCGACAGAACGGTAGCGTTGCTAACCCGGAGTAGCGCGTACAGAATGGCAATGCCGTAGAAAATGCACCGAAAACTGCTAATCCAGAACGATTCAATTCGGCAGTAAAGTACCTGTTGTTTAACAAGCTGTCTTACGCCATACGTCAATACAGCCCAAATTGCTAACAGCCAAAGGCCGGCGTACGGATGCGTAACCGCCTTGATGTCGCGGTAGAACATACTAAGCAAAACTAAGAGTAACAGCGATACCAGATTGCTCAGCCGGTTGGGGGTTAGCCGGAGAATAGACCGGAATGCGGTTTCAATCAACATAACGGCCACGACCAACGCTACGATCAATACGCTCAGCGATTGGTTAACGCGTTGCAATAACGTTGCGTAGCTGACCTGACCCGTTACGCGTTCCGTCAGCAGCATTATTCCAACGGATAGTATTGTTAGCCCCAGAAATAAAGGGTACTCAGCCGTGAACAACCGGAGCGTGGTCGCAAACGAGTGTTGACCCGGTGCTTCAGCCAACGGTTGTACGTAGTAGGGTCGGCGAATGTACTGCTGAAAATCGGCGAGTGGAGTTTGCTCAGTTTTCATAATTAGGTAAGGTTTAGGGAAAGGCAGATAAACGAAGCCGTTAGCAGAAGAATCCATGAATGAGGTCATACAAGAATTTGAGCAGGGCGATGACAATCTCAAGCGGTTCCATAGTTGAAACAGGTTTAGGTGATTCGTTCATCGACCGGCGTTCACTGTGCCGGTTCGATAGGACAAAACAACAGCCGCGCGCTCACCGGTAAAAATCGATGGGACCAACTGCCACCGGTTTGGGAAGAAACCGCCAAAATTTGGGATAAATAGAGAGCCGCCCGTTGGAATCAGCGTGTTAGAACAACACTTAACGCTAATCCCGACGGGCGGCTCTTCGTTGGTCAGAGCTATAAAATGCTTTCGCGGACGCGGACTAAACGCTCCAGTAGACCTTCTAACTGGTCAAGCGGCAGCATGT
>CAXUEB010000066.1:19797-20207 GCA_964249775.1 uncultured Spirosoma sp. | reverse complement strand
GGTATCCGACCGGTGGAGGAGGTTGTCGGGCCGATTAGCCGCCGTTCGCTGGTAGGTGATTGACCAGCCTAAGGCCAGCAGCAGCAGCAGCGCGCCCACACCCTGCCCCGTTTGAACCGGTTTAATCGTCTGCCCGGCAACCCGAACGAAACCCCAACTAAACAGCCCCCCGCCGACGACCAGCGCCACGATCGGTACCGAGTACGCCCGAGGAAACAGCCCGTACAGCCCAATGCCCGCGACCAGCCCAGCCGCGTAACGCACAAACGGATGGCCTTTCATGGCTTCGAGTAGGCCAGGTTACGAAAGGCCGATTCCGGCAAGACCATCTTGTAGTGCTGAATGCCGGCTTCTTCAAACATCGGCCCGACAGCCACGAAGCCGAAGCGCTCGTAGAGCGGCATGGCCGT
>CAXUEB010000066.1:0-19787 GCA_964249775.1 uncultured Spirosoma sp. | reverse complement strand
ATGTCGCCAGCGGGCCGTGCCGCAGGGCGTTCCGTCGGGCATACGGGCCAAGAAGTGCTGACTGCCCGTTTCAAATTCATCGTATTCTTCTTCGGCCGAAACCTGCTGCTCGTCGACAAAAACGGTTCGGCGAA
This sequence comes from uncultured Spirosoma sp., assembly GCA_964249775.1. GTDB lineage: Bacteria > Bacteroidota > Bacteroidia > Cytophagales > Spirosomataceae > Spirosoma. Next base: position 19,653 of record CAXUEB010000066.1, on the reverse strand, counting down.
TGGCAAAAGCCGTTTCCAGGTCAGCCGGGTTCGTAATGGGTAACACGTGAATCATACGGTGGTAAAACTAAGTTGGTGGCTTGCGGTTGACCAGCGCAACCACTCCATCCGCGGGACCGTCGCCAACTACCGCACCAGCAACCGTCGACTGGTAACTTCGCTGTCGGTCTTGACGCGCACGATATACATACCCGTCGCCAGCCCGCGGATGGGCAGCGTGACGCGTGTGCTGGGTGAATTGGCATAGCTCGTTTCCCGCAGGAGCCGCCCGCTGATGTCGAACACCGCCAGCGCAAACGCCTGGGAGCCTTTCAGCCGCACTTCAACCGTTGGATCGGCCTCGGCCGGGTTTGGATACACGTTGATGGTCAACACATCGGTCGAAGGCAGCGGCTCAACCGACTGAATTAGCCGCACTCGGCGCGGACTCAGCGCCAGCACCGCCCGCATTCGATCGACCTGCCCCTGCGTGAACAGGTTCATGCACAAGTCCGGCGAATACATCATGTAGTTCTCGATCTGGTTGCGGGTCCGCGCCCCCGAGCAGGTTGAAAACGTTTCCCGGCAATAGACAGTTTGGTTAAGGTCGTCCGTTCGGGGCGTATCGGCCACGTAATCATCGCCACACGGGGTATCGCCGTTCAGGTGAATCAACCCCAGCCAATGGCCAATTTCGTGGGTTGCCGTCCGGCCGTGTCCGTAGGTCGTGCCGCGGGCCGTACCAATCTGTCGTCCAAAGAACTGGTAATCAATAATGGACCCATCGACGCGTTCGTCGGTGTCGGACGGTAAGCCCGTTAAGGTGCCCGCGGCCGTCGGGAACTGCGTATAGCCCAGAAAATTGTCACTGAGCCGGGTTACCCAGATGTTGAGGTAGCGGTCGCTGGGCCAGTAGGCAATCTGCGACAGCAACAGGTCGTCTCCGCTGTTGGGGTCCGTACTAAACGTTGTTTTGTTGGGGTAATAGTGTCGCGTGATACCGGTGGTTGACTGCCCTTGGGGATCGGTTTCGGCCAAGAAAAATTCGATGCCGGCGTCGGCTCCTAAGGGATTGTCATTGTACCCATTCGTACCGGGTTGCCGCCGGTAGTCTTCGTTGAGCACCTGAATCTGGGAAATAATCTGCTCGTCCGAAATGTTGACGTTATTGGCCCCGCCAATGGAATTTGATGCGTTGTTGTGCACGACGTGCACGACGATCGGGATGCGGTAAACTACGTCGGCCGCCCGGCGCAGCATCATGCCGTTGGCCTGCGCCCGCTCAATAAGCCGGTTTAGTTCAGCAATCTGCTGCTGGCGGAGTGGGTTGCGCCGTTGCAGGACCTGCTCGTAAGCGACAATGCCACAGCGGGCGGGCATCCGTCCGTCGGGACCTGGCACGGCCAGACCCGGCGCAGCTTGGCCGGGTACCTGACCCACGGCCGCGTGGGCCAGCGCCCACAAAAACGAACCGGCCAGCCAACGCCAGCCGGTTCGCACCGTTTTCGTTCGTGAACTACTGCCCTGCTTTTTCATACGCGGTAATAATCTCGCGGACCAGTCGGTGCCGCACCACATCGCGGCCGTCGAGTTCAACGAACGAGATGCCTTTGATGGACTTCAAAATGTCGGTCGACTCGATCAACCCCGATTTCTGCTTGTTGGGCAAGTCAATTTGCGAACGGTCGCCGGTAATGATGGCCTTCGAGGTTGGCCCCATGCGCGTCAAAAACATTTTCATTTGCATCGGCGTCGTATTTTGCGCTTCGTCGAGCAAAATAAACGCGTTGTTGAGCGTCCGGCCGCGCATATACGCCAGCGGGGCAATTTCAATAATTCGGTTTTCTTCGTAAAATTTCAGTTTCTCGGCCGGAATCATGTCGTCCAGCGCGTCGTAAATCGGGCGCAGGTACGGATCAATCTTTTCCTTTAGATCGCCCGGCAGAAAACCTAAGTTCTCGCCCGCTTCGACGGCCGGCCGGGTAATGATGATTTTCTTAACTTCTTTGTTTTTCAGCGCCCGTACCGCGATGGCCACGGCGGTGTACGTCTTACCCGTACCGGCCGGACCGACGGCAAACACCAAATCGTGCTTATCGGCCGCTTCGACCAAGCGTTTCTGATTGTCGGTTTTCGCGCGCACCACCACACCCCGGTTGCCGTATACGAGCACCTCGTCGTCGTCGGGCACCACCGGTGGTGCTCCGTTTCCGTTGCCGGGCGTGGGCAAGCCGCTGTGACTAAGGTAGTTTTGGACGTTCTCGTGCGTAACCTTGCCGTAACGCTGGTAGTGTTCGAGCAGCGAATCCAAAATGGTGCTGATGCGGCTGATTTCGGGCGTAGTGCCTTTAATGCGGATTTCGTTGCCGCGCGAGATAATCTTGCTCATTGGAAACGCAGCGGCCACTTCCTTAATGTTGTGGTTCTCTACGCCCAGAAAGTCGATGAGCGAGACATTGTCGAGGGTAATGACTTTTTCGACCAAATGATCAATAGCGTTAAAGTGTGATTCCGAAAAGTAAGCGATTTCTCAATTCCTACAACACGGTTTATCGAAAATTTATTCGTTTGATCTGGTTTCTTATTCAGCGCTAAAATTTAGATTACGAAAGACAATGAGATAACACCGAACCGTTACTTTGCTGATAAACAGACCCGTAAGCCTAATCATGATTTATACGCAGCATTGCCCCTCGACCGTTGCAAAAAAAAGCGGAGATTTTTTTGACGGGTAGCGGCAACATTACCAGAACATTACGCGTCGCGGCTCGCCGGCCGGGTCGGTGGGGAGTTGTCAGATGCGGACCGGATTGCGTAAACTTGCACAAGAGACATGGAGAATAACGCACGCCCCAACCAACATCTTCGCAAGCCGTCGGCCTTCGCCGGAGGTCGTCAGCAAGCCGGTAACCATTGGCTCGACACGGGCCTTGGCAAACTGCCTCCGCAGGCCCTCGACCTTGAAGAAGCCGTGTTGGGCGCGCTCATGATCGAGAAGGACGCGCTCTCGTCAGTGATCGACATTCTCAAGCCCGAAACGTTCTACAAGGAAGCTCATCAGCGAATTTACAACGCGATCCTGACGTTATTCAGCAACTCCGATCCCATTGATTTGCTGACCGTTACGCAGCAACTGCGCAAAACGGGTGAGATCGAAATTGTGGGCGGGGGTGGCTTTGTTTCCGAGCTGACGTTCCGGGTCAATTCGGCGGCCAACATTGAATACCACGCCCGGATTATTACCGAGCAGGCCCTCAAGCGGGCGCTCATTACCATGTCGTCGGTGATTCTGCGCGACGCCTACGAAGACACCACCGACGTGTTTGAACTTCTCGACCGGACCGAGCAACAGTTGTTCAAGATTTCGGAGTCAAACATCAAGAAAAACTACGCCGACATGAGCACCATTGTCCGAATGGCGCTCAACGAACTCGAAACCAAGAAAAACCAGGAAGGCTTGACGGGCGTGCCGTCGGGCTTTACCAACCTCGACCGCGTCACGTCGGGCTGGCAGCCGACCGAATTGATTATCTTAGCCGCGCGGCCAGCGATGGGTAAAACTGCATTTGTAGTTAGCGCCCTGCGCAACGCGGCCGTTGACCACGGTAAACCCGTCGCAATTTTCTCGCTGGAAATGTCGTCGGTGCAGTTGGTGAACCGGTTGATCTCGGCCGAAGCGGAGATTGATTCCGAGAAAATTCGCAAAGGAACGCTGGCTCCGCACGAGTGGACGCAGTTGCACCACAAAATTCAGCGGCTCACCGAAGCGCCCATCTTTATTGACGATACGCCGGCCCTCTCGATTTTGGAACTGCGGGCCAAATGCCGACGCCTGAAGGCGCAGCACGACATTCAGATGGTCGTCATCGACTACCTGCAACTGATGTCGGGCGACACGACCGGGCGCGGGGGCGGCAACCGCGAACAGGAAATTGCGTCGATTTCACGGGCGTTAAAGAACTTAGCCAAGGAGTTGAACGTGCCGGTCATTGCGCTGTCGCAGCTAAGCCGGGCCGTTGAAACACGCGGGGGCGACAAGAAACCGCAGCTCTCGGACTTACGTGAATCGGGTTCGATTGAGCAGGACGCGGACATGGTTTGTTTCCTGTATCGTCCTGAATATTACAATATTACGCAGGGCGAGACCGGCAACTCAACGGCGAGCATTGGCGAAGTAATCATCGCCAAAAACCGGAGTGGTTCGCTCGACACGATCCAGCTCCGGTTCATCAACAAATACACTAAATTCTGCGACCTCGATACGTATTTCGAGCCGGTGCCGTCGCAAGGATTCGCCCCCGACGTAAATGGTCTGAGCAGTTTTGACCGCCCCGGCGAACTGCCCCCACCCCCTTCAGCGGGCAGCGTCTTCAAGAGTAAAGCCAACAACCTGTCCAACTTCGGCAACGCCGACCCAAGTCAGGAAACGCCGTTTTAACGTAGCTCTGGCACTCTTGCCGGAGCAGCACGCGTCAGCAATTTTTACGTTCATTGCTGACGCATACTGCTCCGGCAAGAGTGCCAGAATTACTTTTTCGTCAGCACCACCACATTCTCGACGTGGTGCGTGTGCGGAAACATATCGACCGGCTGCACGTCGGCGACGCGGTAGCCTTCGTCTAACCAATTCAGGTCGCGGGCTTGCGTGGCCGTGTTGCAGCTAACGTACACAATGCGGTCGGGCGCGGCCGCGAGCAGTTGACGCACGACGGCTTCGTCCATGCCGGCGCGGGGTGGGTCGGTAATGACTACGTCGGGGCGGCCGTGCTGGTTAAAAAAGCCTTCCGTTAGAATGGCGCGCATGTCGCCCGCGTGGAACTGGGCGTTCGTGATGCCGTTGATTTGGGCGTTGACGCGGGCATCGGCCACCGATGCTTCGACGTATTCAACGCCCACGACCTCCGCGGCTTGCCGGGCCACGAACAAGGCAATGGTGCCGGTACCGGTATACAAGTCATAGACCCGTTCGCGGCCCGTCAGCCCAGCCCAGTCGCGGGCTATCTTGTACAGGTTATAAGCTTGTTGCGCGTTGGTCTGGTAAAACGACTTTGCCCCCACCCGGAACACCAAGGGGTGCGCGCCCCCGGCCTCCATCCGCTCCTCAATGTAGGGTTTGCCGGACCAGTTCACTACTTCCTGATCGGCGTAGCTGTCGTTCTTCTTGGTGTTTAGGATGTAGTTCAGCGACGTAATCTGCGGAAACTCGGTTTGCAGGTGGTTCATCAGCCCGGCCAGCAGGTCGGGTTTATCCTGCGCCACTTGCACCGTCACCATCACTTGTCCGGTCGTATCGGCGGTGCGGATAATGAGCGTTCGGAGGAAGCCGGTATGCACCTTCAGGTTATACAGCGTCAGGTTGTTGCGGAACGCGTAGTCGGCTACCGACAGCCGGATGGCGTTGGACGGGTCAGGCTGGAGGTAGCAGTGACGGATGGGTAAAACCTTGTCGAAGCGGCCGGGCACGTGGAAGCCCACCGCCCGCGGGTCGATGATGTCGTATTGGTTCGCTTCGGCCTGGGTAACCCAGCGGCCTTCGGCGCAGGTAAATTCCAGCTTATTGCGGTAGTATTGCGTGGGGTGCGCCGGTAAAATGGGGCGGATAGTAGGCAGTTCAACCTTACCGATGCGCGTCAGGTGATCGACGACCTGCTGATGCTTGAAGCGCAGTTGTTCGTCGTAGCGAATGTGCTGCCACTTGCAGCCCCCGCAGGTGCCGAAGTGTTCGCAGAACGGTTCCGTCCGCACCGGCGACCGCTCGTGAATGTTCTCGGCAACGGCTTCGCGGTACTGCTTTTTCTTGTTGACAATGCGCAAATCCACCACATCGCCGGGCGCGACACCTGGTCCGCCGGTGGGATTTTCCACGAAAATAACGCCCGATTCGGTGCGGACGAGGCACTTTCCTTCGGCTGCAACGGCGTCGATCGAAACGGCGTATAAACGTTCGGGCGCTTTATGACTCTTTCTTCGCATTTGTGTCCTAAAAAAACGCTAATTTAGTCAGCCGTTTTCGGACGGTCTTACTTGCTAATGGATTCGTTATATGACCAATTTGTACAGTATTCGTGGGTGGAGCGTGTGGATAACCGTTTGGTTACTGACCGTCAGTCAGCTTGCCTACGCCACGCACATCGTCGGGGGCGAACTCGAATTGCAAAAATTACCCGCTGGTAATACCTTTTCCCACCGGGTCAACCTTAATCTTTACTTCGACGACATCTACGGCAACGTCGGGGCCAAAGATGAATTGGTGCCCGTTTATATCTTTCGCAAACGGGACAACGCCCCCATGGGCACGATCACACTGCCGCGCACCAGCGAGCAGTTGGTTAGTTACACCAGCCCGACCTGCTCCCGCGGTGACCTGCGCACCCGGCTCATTCGGTACAGCCTCGACGTTACGTTTCCCACGACCTACAACGATGCCGGCGGGTACTACATGAGTTGGGAACGGTGCTGCCGGAACGCGGCCATTACCAACATTCAGAATCCGGGCGGGGCCGGGTCGGTGTTTTATCTGGAGTTTCCGGCTCCTTATACCGGCACGACGCCTTATACCAACTCGTCGCCGTTATTTGCCTTAGCCAAAGGTGATTATATCTGCATCAACCGGCCGTTTACGTTTGATTTCAGCGCCAAAGACCCCGACGGCGATAGCTTGACGTACACCTTGGTAACACCCTACAACGGCTTCAGTACGCCGACCGTACCTAATCCGGGCGGGGGGGGCGTACCGAACGTGCAATCCGGGCCGTACCCGCCGATTCGGTGGATAGCCGGCCTTTCCGAACGCAACGAAATTCCCGGTTCCCAGCCCCTGACCGTCGATAGCCGCACGGGTCTGCTCCGCGTGACGGCCGACCGGCTGGGCTTGTTTGTTTTTTCGGTCGAAGTGGGCGAATACCGACGGGGCAGGCTGATTGGCCTCGTCCGGCGCGATTTTCAGCTTAAAGTGGTGGATTGCCCCGTCAACGACCCGCCCCGGCTGCTACTCCGGCCCGATGGACAAAAAACGTTCTATCAGGAAAATACCGTCCTGACGCTGGCCGAAAGCGATACGAACTGTTTGAATTTGTTTGTAACGGATCCCAACGCCAACCAGCGAATCCAGATCATTAACATGAGCGGGTCGCTGCCCGGCCTAACCCTGACGCCCGGTGAACTGCTGACCCGCACGGGCAAAGATACGCTCCAAGCCAAATTCTGCTTTGGGCGGTGCGTAGGCAACGGCGGTCCCTTTACGCTGCTGCTCCGCGCCACCGACGAAGGTTGTCCGCAGGGCCTGAGCGATACGCTAAGCATCCGGCTCAACATCATTGCCGCGCCGAACGACAAGCCCGCCGCAACCACCAACCTGGCTACCAACGCCACCCGCGTGACGGTCGGCCCATCGCTATCGTTCCCGGCCTTCGGCGGTGACCCCAATAATGACAACATCACCGTACAGGCCATCGGGCGGGGCTTTGCGCTGGCGCAGGCGGGCATGAGCTTTTCCACCGTGTCGGGCGTCGGGAAAGCGTCGGGGCCGTTTACGTGGAAGCCGCCCTGCTCGGCCGCTACCCGCGGTGAGTACATCGTTGATTTCATCGTGACCGACGCGCGGTGCAGCGGTAACCTACGCGACACGGTGACCGTGCGCCTGACGGCCGAAGGGCTACCCAGCCAACCGCCCAGCGTTCGCACGACGCTGAACCAGCCAATCGTTGACCTGATTGTTGGCCCCGCCGACCTACCTTCCGGCAGCAGTACGTTTACGGTGCTGGGCAACGACCCCGACCGCGACACGCTGCGGATGACGGCCACCGGCCGGGGCTTCAATTACCAGACCGTCGGCATGAACTTCACCGGCAAAACCGGACCGCCTACCCTGCAATCGCCGTTTGCCTGGAAGCCTACCTGTGAACTGATGGCGGGCCGCGCCGAAGCCACCTTCGTGGTTGATTTTGTGGTCGATGATGGGGCCTGCCAGCCTAAACATACCGACACAACGACCGTCACGTTTCGGGTAAAAGACCCGTCGGTGAACGCGCAGATTGTGGTGCCGAACGTGTTTACGCCCAACGGCGACGGCCTCAACGATTACTTTGCGGTGCGCGACATGCCCGAAAATTCGTGCGTCGAGCAGTTCAAATCCGTTGACATTCAGAACCGCTGGGGTCGTTCGGTTTTTTCGTCGGTCGACCCCAAATTCCGCTGGCTCGGTACCGACGCCCCGGCCGGTACGTATTATTACCTGATTCAAACGACCAAACGTTCGTTCAAAGGCCCGCTGACCCTGATTCGATAAGGTAGCTCGTTCGTAGCTCTGGCAATCCTGCCGGAGCAGCCGCAGGCTAACGATGTAGAGAACAACAGTAACTACAACTTAGCCTACGGCTGCTCCGGCAGGATTGCCAGAGCTACGAACCCGGGTCAGCTCCGCTAGATTCCCTATCTTCGCGGCCGTAATGACGCAGAACAAAGTATTCTTAATTACCGGCGCTTCGTCGGGCATCGGGCGGGCGCTGGCGTTTGCTTTTGGCCGCGACGGGGCTAAACTGGCCATCTGCGCCCGCAAAGCCGACGCACTCGGGCAGGTAAGCACCGAACTTCAACGGGCCGGTATCGACGTGCTGGCGCTCACCGCCGACGTGAGCGTTGAAGCCGACGTGAAGCGCCTAATTGAGCAAACGGTTGCCCATTACGGCCGGCTCGACGGACTCATCAACAACGCGGGCATCACGATGCGTTCTATGCTAATCGACACCGACCCCGCCGTTATTCAGCGGTTGATGGACGTTAACTTCATGGGAACCGTGTACGCGACTCGCTACGCCCTACCCCACATTCAACGAGCCAAAGGCCACATCGTCGGTATTTCGTCGATTGCGGGCTACCGGGGTCTGCCGGTACGCAGCGGGTATTCGGCCTCCAAGTTTGCCATGAACGGGTTTTTAGAAGCCCTGCGTACCGAGTTGCTGCACACGGGCGTGCACGTGCTGACGGCCTGTCCCGGCTTTACAGCCTCGAACATCCGGTATGCGGCTTTGGACGCCCACGGTCAGGTGACGGGCGAAACCGTCCGCGACGAAGGCACGATGATGAGCGCGGAAGAGTGCGCCGACCATATTCTGCGGGCCGTCAAAACCCGCAAACGTGACCTCGTCTTGACCACGCAGGGCAAACTGACGGTTTTTCTGAATAAGTGGCTGCCCGGCCTGATGGATCGGCTGGTCTACAACACGCTGGCCAAGGAAAAGAACTCGCCGTTGAAAAAAAGAAGTGAGAAGTCAGAAGTTAGGAGTGAGAAATAACGAGTCAGGAAAAGCAATTCCATCAGTAGCTCCTGACTTCTCGCTTCTAACTCCTCACTCCTTCTTAGATCACCCACACGTTATCCCGCCGGACGTAGTAAAGTTCGTTGCGCCACAGCACCCGAATGTAGATGTCGCGGCTTCCCAGAATGTTTAGCTTATGACCCCGGCCAATCACTTCCGTTACGGGGGCCGCGGCCGACGGGTCGGTCCGGAGCAGCACCCGGTCGCGGCTGGTGATGCCCGACCGCACCCCGGGCAGGTTAGCAAACAGCAAAATGCCGATCAGGTAAAACAGCATAACCCATTTTTGCCGTTGGGGAATGGGTTGTTTGCGAACCTGTTTCACCAGCAACACGCCGAAGCCGTAGCCCGCCGGAACGAGTAGAAACAACAGCAGGTACAGGCTGTACTGCTTATAGAATAGGTAGAAATAATTGAGATCGTCGGTTTCGTAACCGCCGAGGTTGTTGGCGCGGGCAATGTCATTCATTTTGCGCAACACCGCTTCGTCGGGATGACGGTCGAAATAAACCTGTAAGTAATACAGCAGCCGGGGCCAGTCCTCTCGTTGTTCGTAGGCCGCGGCCAGTTTAAGCAGCATCGCATCGGTGGCTGAGTACCCGTTGGCGATGGCCTTCTCGTAGAGCGCAACCGCACCGGTTTGACGACCAGCCGCGAACAACGAATCGGCCCGGCGCAGCGACGTCCCTACGTCCGGCTGGGCGCGGGCAATGGTGCCCAGCAAACAAACCAGCAGGCTTACCGTCAGAAGCAGACTTCGCGTCGAATGGAATGGGGCCATAAATGGGCACGCCAAAGAACAGAGAAGGCGGAAAAGAAAAAAGATACCGCGTTGCCGGCTACCTTCTTCCTTTTCCGCCTTCTTACTGGTTACATCTTAAAACGGCAAATCGTTGCTTTCGTCTTCAAAGGTCGTGTTGAACGGCATTCCGGCGGGTTGGCTCTGCTGAGCCGGACGAGCCTGCGGTTGCGACTGGGCCGGACGAGCCGCCGGAGCCGAGTAAACCGCGCTCGAATCGCCCCCTTCGGCCACTTCAATGCGGTAGGCCCGCAGTTCTGTGTACCAGCGTTCGTTGTATTCGCGCGATTCGGGGCTAAACGTCGCTTTCAGTGTATCGCCTTCGGCAAACTGTTTCAGGTCGTTGGCTTTCTCGCCCCAAGCCGTCATGCATACTTTCTTGGGGTATTGGCTGTCGAGCGTTTCGACGACAAATTCCTGCTTGTTCCAAGGGCCATTTTTACCCTGACCCGTTACTTCGGGCAATACTTTGACGAGTTTCCCGACTAATTCAAGTGCCATAATGCGTAGGCGTTTAACGTGCGTTTAGACGGTTAAAAGTACGAAATTCTGGTCAATTTTGGGCTATCGTCGCCGAAAAAGTCAAAAGAATCTGGTGGCGCTTTGGCAACAAAAAACGGATCGGTTATATTTGCACCCGCAACGACGGCACCGTCCGTTGTTGCGTCTTCTGGCCACGTGGTGAAACTGGTAGACACGCCATCTTGAGGGGGTGGTGCTGCAAGGCATGGGAGTTCGAGTCTCCCCGTGGTCACATAAATTGCTTTAGATCAGCCGATTAACTCAAACGTTGATCGGCTTTTTGTTGTCAGGTACAGCCTTATGTACAACAAAATCGAGATTCATTGATGTACCACGTTGCGGAAGTGACTACTGCTTCAATCCTCCTCTGTTGAAACGAGTTCGGGCAATTGTACTAACTCGAACCAGTGTTTACAAAAGGCTTCTACACTTTGTAGCGTGTTCTCTTTGAACATTACTGAGTTTGCCCCCGCCCGATAGTAGCGTGTTATCTCATAGGCCGGCATTTCGCCCGTCCAGATTACGATTGGAATATGTCGCTAGGTGGTCGACTTCATCAACCAAACCAACAATTCGTAGCCGTTCATTAAGGGCATCTGAGCATCCACAACAATCAAATTCGGCCGTAATCCGTCGGTTAACTTTTGCGTGGCTTCTACACCGTTCTCGGCGCGGGTTAAGCTAACATCCTGCTGACATTTGTAGACGTGAGCGGCTAACAAAACGAAGTCATCGTCGTCATCGTCAGCTACTAAAACGGAGTATTTCATACGTTGAGCGTTAAGCGTAACCAAAACTGAATTGGGTCCACTGAATAGTAAAAGCGACTGATCCCCGAGTTTACAACCTAACGCCACAAGTTGTAAGCCCGGTTAAACTTCTGTTAATTAGCTTGCTGACAGTTAGGTAAGTGATTGCGTTCCTACTTTGTTCTGATTATCTTTACTCGTCTTCAGTCGTTCCCCTCTGTGTTAACATTTTATCTGGTTCGTAGGGGGCGTTATCTACCGACCGGCCTATACTATACGTAAAGTCTTCACCAACAGTAACGGTCTACGAGTCTCAGCGTCTTATACGATTGAATACGTTGTAATCAGTAGATAACAAAGCCTACTGACTTGTTCGTACTCGCTATGTCACTTCATCTTCTTCACCATTCGATGCTGGCTACTACCCCAACCGTTTGGGTCGTTGACGACGACGAAGACGACCAAATGCTGATTCATTCGGCGTTTGGTAAGGCTTCTATCAACGTCTTGGCGCTCAACGACGGCGACGAGTTACTACCTCAACTCGAACTGATCGAGTTTGACGAACGGCCCCGGCTGATTCTATTAGACATCAACATGACCCGCCAAAATGGGTTTGAAACGCTCAAAGCGTTACGCAGTACGCCTGGTTTTGCTGATTTGCCCGTTGTGATGTTAACCACTTCGTCGGATGCAGCCGACCGCAAGCGTTGTTTGGAGTTAGGAGCCGATGCATTTTTAACGAAACCGCTTAACTACGACCAGTTAGCGACGTTAACGAGACAGTTAACCCAAACTTGGGCGTTGTCTTGATGAAATCACAAACAAAAATGACCGGAACGCGTCGCGCCGGTCATTCGGTACCCACCGTAACTTGTACTTTCCACAAGAATGCACTTTCAACAGGATTTTACAAAGGAAGTCGCTGGATTATCAGGTACTTATTCTCAACACAATAGGCGTTAGGCTACTTCACTTCTGGCGGAACTCGATGTGTAGTTCACCACCCAGGGCAGTAAAGATGTCGCCCAGCGTCTTTAGTCCCAGCTTACGCCGTCCCTGCTCGATGTTGCCAATGACGGGGGCAGGATAGCCGATGGCTTCGCCTAATTCGGCTTGTATCATACCGCGCATCTTACGCAGGGCCGCGATCAATTCCGGCATGGCGTCGGGCGTGTTGGACAGCCGCAGTTTGTCGCCGGGCAATACTTCGCCGGGAACGTCCACGTATTCCTCCTCGAAGACGGGTGGCTCAAAGTCGTTTTCTACGGCGACAAACTCACCGACTCCGGCGGAGTACATCCGGTCGCCGAGCGTACCTAATTGCGGGTCGCTTGGCGTATTGGTCGTTGATTTGTGCTGTTCTGTTACCATTGTGTTTTACCGGCATGGGAATTCGGGTCTCCCCGTGGTCATTTAATTAACTGTAAATTAAAAACTTATCTTTAGTGGTAAGTACTTTTTTGTTTGGCAGTTTACGCGTTGGTTTACATCGTTCCGAGCATGAAATTAGCTTTTTGTTTTATCGTATGGCTTTTCGCGGCTCTTGCCTTTGGAGCAACCCAGGCCCAGGACTGCCAACAACTCATTCAAAGCCAATCCGTGCAGCGGGTAAAAGACCCTGCCAGCAATGCCGTTACCTATTGGGGTGTTGGCAGCATTGACTTTACGCAGGCTGACGATACGGGCATCATCAACCTAATGGTGGGCAAGTCTGTCTCGGGCGCGGATACTACCTACAAGGTCAGCATCGTAAAAGGTTCGTTAAGCACCCCCGACGACACGAAAGGCGTTACGTTAAGATTCGCGGACGGTACTGCAATCCGTAAACCCGATCAATGGGTTAAGGCGGAAGGTAGCGGAAACCTGTACAGCCTATCGGTCGAGGTCGAACTAACGAAGGCGGAGTTTTCGGAATTAGGTCGCAAGCCGTTATCCGAAGTTATTTTGATGCGAAGCATGTGCGAAGTGCCAACAGGATTGTCTGCGTCAATTTTGCGCCTTGTGCCGTGCGTTATAGACTCCTGGTAGTCGGTCTACCGGTAGGCAGTCCAGTCAGCTAATTAGTGTATTGATTGCTATCGAGTTGCAACATGATTCGCTGACGCCCCTCCTGATAGTTGATGTTGAGCAGGTCCGCTTGGGAGTCATTCACATCTTACTGACCGTTGGTGGATTGTCTTGCTTGATTACCATTGTATGTTACCGGCTTAACGGCTCCCAATATTGTTACCAATAGCAATTTATAGTAGCTTTAAACTTCGCTTAATTCCGCTTCTCAGCAAATTCTCACTTGCGTTTTCGTAAGAACCACCAAAGGAGGAATTCTATCAGCGCAATCGCTAAAATTGGCAGCACAAATCCACCTTTGTAGACTACACCGTAGTAATCGCCGGGAACCGGCTCCGGCTGTTTCCAGTGTGTGTCTATCCAGCAAATAGGTTTACTGCTTATGGATGGCTCCACGGGTTTTGGCCGATTACATCGCCCGCTTCGGAGCTAACGGGTCAACCCACGTGTGACCGGAGATTGATTGGAATCCGTTTTAACCGGCTGACTAATTGGCCGCGGACGGGCCGGTCGTGTAGAAGAAAAATAAACAACTGTTCAGGGATGAAACCCAAAATTTACCAACGCCTTGACGCCCTTAGCAAGCATCCTCAACGTAGCGCCGTCCGGTTTATTAACCTACAAAAAAAGGGCCGATTCGGCCCCTTTTCACGCGGTTGTTAGCTTAAAACAGCATTCGCTGATCCAGCACCTCCGTGCCCCGTAGCTGATTAATGGAGCGCCTGATGGTTAGTTCGGGATTATAACGTTCGTATTCGTCAAGACAATTGACGCCAGCCTCGGTTAACTCATAACAGACTGAATCGTCGTCAACGTCGCTGGCCGTAATCAGACCACTGTTGAGCAACGCAGCGATGTAATAGCGGACCATCATTTGCTGGAACTGCGTCTGCGCGCAAAGTTGATCAACGGTCACACATTGGCGCGTAGCGCTGAGCGCGTTCAGGGTGTTGTATTGGCCAAACGTAATCATCTGGTTAATGGTACGGTTAATTTATAGTTAGGACGGTATGACTGTGACGATGAGTTGTCCGTTAAGTCATCTTTTTTAACTCAGTAAGCCACTAAATTTCAATGAGATAGTCAAATAAAGTCTAAATCAATCTAATAAGCCACAATTATCGTACATACGGCCTGAAAAGTGAGGTAACGGCCCTATGTAACCCTTGTTTGGTTACGTACGGCCACTCGCTCGTCAATCAGCCCGACGATGTGAATAAAGTCCTCGGTCCGTTCTACGTAATCAAACGTGTCCGTATCCAGAATAAGCAGGTCGCCGGATTGATAGTCGCCGACGAATGCTTCGTAGAGCCGGTTGAGACTGCTGAGGTAATCGTCGCTGATGGTCTGCTCAAACGGACGGCCCCGCTTCTGAATCTGTTCGCGCAATTTAGGCAAACCAGCGCGTAGGTAAATCATTAGGTCGGGCGGGCGTACCAGACTCACCATATTCTCGAATAGATCGTAGTAGGTTTGGTAATCGCGCTCGCTCATCAAACGACTTTGGTGCAGGTTACGGGCAAAAATGGCCGCGTCTTCGTAAATCGTCCGATCCTGAATGACCGTCCGGGACGGCCCGGAGCCGGCTTCGTTTGCTTCCTGAATCGTCCGAATCGTTTTGATCTGCGCGAACCGACTATTCAAAAAATAAACTTGTAGGTTGAAGGCCCAGCGGGGCATGTCCCCGTAGAAGTCCGATAGATACGGATTGTTATCAACGGCTTCGTACAAAATCTCCCAGCCGTAGTGATCGGCTAAGTGCTCGGCCAGCGTGGTCTTGCCGGCTCCAATGTTTCCCGTGATGGCGATGTGCATGAATTGTCGTTCGTCAATCGTCAGATCGGTCGTTAACGGTGTCGTCAACCAGCCCCGACGATTCACTAACGACTGGCGAGGAATGACTGTTTTCGTTTAATTTTGTGGTATGAAACCGTACCGCATCATTCTGTACTACACCTACGCACCAATTGCGGATTCCGCTCAATACCGCGACGAGCACCACCGGCTTTGTTTACGACTCAACCTGCTGGGCCGCGTCATTGTGGCGGCCGAGGGACTGAACGGCACGGTCTCGGGTTTGGCGGCTGACTGTGCTGCGTACATGGCCGCCTTGCACGCCGATCCGCGGTTTGCCAGCATCGATTTTAAAGTTGACCAGGCCGACGAACACGCCTTCCAGAAGCTCCACGTCCGGCTCAAGAACGAGATTGTCCATTCGGACCTGCCGGTCGACCCGCGCCGGCAAACGGGGATTCACCTCGAACCCGACGACTTTCGGCGGATGAAAGACGATTCTGACGTGGTGCTGGTTGACATGCGCTCGAACTACGAACACGCGGTCGGCAAGTTTAAGGGAGCCATTACGTTCGACATGGAAAACCTGCGCGAACTACCCGACCACGTCGACGAAATTGCCCACCTAAAAGATAAAAAAATCATTACGTACTGCACGGGCGGCATTAAGTGCGAAAAGGCATCGGCTTACCTTTTGGCGCGGGGATTTGCGAACGTGTATCAACTGCACGGCGGCATCATCAAGTACGGCATGGAAGTTGGGGGAGCCGATTTTGAGGGGGAATGTTACGTATTCGACAACCGCCTGACGGTCTCCGTCAACCAGGTAAACCCAACAATCGTTTCGACCTGTTACCGCTGCGGTATGCCCACCAGCCGGCTCATCAACTGCGCCAGCCCGGCCTGCAACAACCACGATACGCTCTGCGAAGCCTGCGGTGACGAGCACGGCGGCACCGGCACCGACGCCTGCAAAACTGACCCCGACCTGCGCCCCTACGACGGCACGGGCTACTACGGCAAACAATCGGTCGGCTACACCCCCATGCAAGGGTACGTTAGTCAACGCGGGCAAAAGCCGGAACTGGTGTAATCGTTTAAATTCCAAACCTAACTCACAACGCTTCCCGCAAAAACCGCAGGGCGTTGCCGTGGAAGATAGCCGCGATGTCGTCGGGTACGTAGCCCCGGTTGGCTAACCGGTCCTGGAGCGTTTGCAGGTCGGCAATAGTGTCGAGGTCGGTGGGCGATTGCTCGCGGCCGAAGGTGCCGTCGAGGTCGGAGCCAACGGCGCAGTGTTGGGCGCTGCCGGCGATCTGGCAAATGTGGTCGTAGTGGTCCACGATGGTTTCGATGCGCACGTCAAAATCAGCGGGGTTACTGACGCGCTGCGTAAAGCCGGGTTTCATCATCCACGCGTCGAAGCATCCACCAATGACGGCTCCGCGCTCAATCAGTTGCTTAATCTGTCTATCGGTTAGTTGCCGCTGGTGGGGCACCAACGCCCGGCAGTTGTGATGACTGGCCCAGACAGGACCTTGGTAGATAGCCAAGGCCTCGTCGAAACCGGTATCGGTCAGGTGCGTCACGTCCAGAATCATGCCCAGCCGGTCCATTTCGCGCAGCAGCTCGCGGCCCTGGGCAGTCAGTGGCCCCGACAAACCCGTACCGGGTGCGTACCGGCCGCTGCTGTAATGCGCCGGTCCAATCGCCCGCAAACCGTAAGCGTACGCCCGCTCGACGTACGACAGATCAATCAGCGAATCGGCCCCTTCTAAGCTGAGCATATACCCCACGGGCTTGGTTTCGTCTGGTTCGTCTTTATCCAACCAGCGGGCGACGTGCGCGTCCAACGCGGCCCGGTTGGTAATCTGAATCATGTCGCCGGTTTCGCTCATGGCTTCGTACCAAGCCCGCTGCGCCTGCGTCGTCGCCCACGCCTGCGCCGGTGAGTTCCAACTGGCCGCCGGAAGGAAAGCTCCGGGTAAGACCGCACCCGTCGGTTGACCAGCCGCTGGGTTGACGCGGGCGATTTGGGTCGCCACGACCAGACCGACGTTACCCCGGCGCAGGTCGGGCAGCGAAACAACGTTATTGGCGCGGTCGATTTTATCGTTCATGCCCCGTTCCGACTGGCGGATAACCGCGACGGGCAGCCGGTAGTCACGGTTGTATTCGAGCACGTTGAGCGCAAGGTCGAGGTGAAGATCAATCAAAAACATACTTGAATTTAGCGTTTACGTGTGCTGGGCACGGGTTGCTACCGGATTGGGGCGAGCCGTTGATAGGGGCAGTCCGAGCGTATTTTCGTAGGTTTGCGGCACAAACCGACAATGCGTTTAGATTCCCTATGGCGGAGCAGAAACCCCTGATTTTAGTAACCAACGACGACGGCATCACGGCCCACGGCATTCGCACGTTGGTCGAGTTAATGAAGCAACTCGGTACGGTCGTCGTCGTAGCGCCCAACAGTCCCCAATCGGGCATGGGCCACGCCATCACCATTGCCAATCCGCTGCGGCTGTATCCATCCGATCTCTACGGCGACGTGCCAGCTTACGAGTGTTCGGGTACGCCGGCCGACTGCGTAAAGTTAGCTAAACACCACGTTCTCAAAGACCGTGCCCCCGATTTAGTGGTCAGCGGCATCAACCACGGCAGCAACTCATCCATCAGCATTCTGTACTCCGGAACAATGTCGGCGGCCATCGAAGCGGCCATCGAAGGCATTCCAGCCATCGGCTTTTCGCTCGGTGATTTTACGCGCCAACCCGACTTTTCGCATACCCACGAGCACATTCTAAGCATTGCCCGCGCCGTACTTGACCGGGGCCTGACCCGCGGCACGGCCCTGAACGTCAACTTTCCGGCCCGCACCACCGAACCGCTCCGGGGCATTCGCATCTGCCGACAAGCCAACGCCAAATGGCAGGAAGTGTTTGACGAACGGCGCGACCCCAACGGCCGCCGGTATTTCTGGCTGGCGGGCGATTTTGTTAATTTCGACACCCACGCCGAAGACACCGACGAATACGCCCTATCGCAGAATTACACCTCCGTTGTTCCCTGTCAGTACGACCTGACGGCGTACAAGATGATGGACGAGCTGACGAACTGGAACCTATAATCGTTTACGATACAGAACGGACTGACGCAGGCGCGTTACGAATGCGTCCGTTTACCACAACCTATAAACCGGCAAACCGATCATGGCCCTATTAGGCAGTATGCTCAAGAACGGCATTCGATTGACAAACGTCGTGCAGCGTCGGAAACCGAATACGTTCAGGCAGCAGCGCAAGGCGTTTCGTAAACTTATTGGCAAAGCTCGGTTAACGGATTTCGGCCGGACGTATCACTTTGACGAGCTGCTGAGCGCGGCCGAGTTTGGTTCGGGCAAGGCCTTTTACACCCAGTTTAAGCGGTCCGTTCCCATCCACGACTACAACCGGATGTTTGACCGCTGGTGGAAACGGTCGCTGGCGGGCGAAAAAGACGTGGCCTGGCCAGGCAAAGTCAAGTATTTCGCGCTTAGTTCGGGCACGTCGGAAGCGGCTTCTAAGTACATTCCGGTTACGAAGGCCATGTACAAGGCGATTCAGCGGACGGGCGTTCGGCAGATTCTAACGCTGGGCCGTTACCAAAACCTACCGCCGACGCTCTACGAAAAGGGCTGCCTGATGCTGGGCGGCAGCACGGACCTCAAAGTTAGCGGGGACCACTACGAAGGCGATTTGAGCGGCATCACCGCCAGCAAGATTCCGCTTTGGTTCGAGCGGTTTTACAAACCCGGCCGCGCAATTGCCCAGGAACGCGACTGGACGTTGAAATTAGACGAGATTACCGAGCAAGCCGCCCGTTGGGACATTGGCTACGTGGTGGGCGTGCCGGCCTGGATTCAGTTGCTGATGGAGAAAATCATCGCGCACTACAACGTCCAGACCATCCACGACATCTGGCCGAACCTGATGGTGTTTTGCCACGGGGGCGTGTCGTTCGAGCCGTACCGGGCGGGCTTTGAGAAGCTACTGGCCCACCCCATTACGTACATCGAGACGTACCTCGCGTCGGAAGGCTTTATTGCCTACCAGAGCCACCCGAACGCCGAAGGTATGGAACTGGTGCTCAACAACGGCCTGTTTTTCGAGTTCATTCCGTTCACCGACGATAACTTCTCGCCCGACGGCGACCTCGCCGACAACCCGCAGACGCTGATGATCGACGAAGTCGAAGAAGGCCGGGAATACGCCCTGCTGCTGTCGACCTGCTCCGGGGCGTGGCGCTACCTGATCGGCGATACGGTGCGGTTCGTCTCAAAAGCGCGGTCCGAAATTGTGATTACGGGTCGCACCAAGCATTTTCTGAGTTTGTGTGGCGAACACCTGTCGGTCGACAACATGAACAAAGCCATCGAAATGGTTGC
>CAXUEB010000065.1:0-20315 GCA_964249775.1 uncultured Spirosoma sp. | reverse complement strand
CACATGATCCGCACGTCGTCGCGCAGAAACGCTTCCTGGGTCTTGGACCGCTCGGCGGGGTCCATACCCGCGTGGTAGAAAGCCGCGCCAAAGCCTTTCTCCTGCAACTTGGCCGCCAACGATTCGGTCGATTTGCGGCTGAGGCAATAAATAATCCCCGACGTATCGGGTTTCTGCTGAAGCAGCCGGATAATTTGCCCAATGCGATTCTGACCGGGCAATACCTGCAGGCTCAGGTTCTGGCGGTTGAACGACGAGATAAACACCGCCGGGTCGTTCATGCCGAGCCGGGTGGCAATATCGTGGCGGGTCAGTTTGTCGGCGGTAGCCGTCAGGGCAATCGTCGGGACGGTGGGAAACTGCTGCTTCAGGATGTGCAACTGCGTATACTCCGGCCGGAAATCGTGGCCCCACGACGAGATGCAGTGCGCTTCGTCGATGGCGAACAAGGAAACGTTGGCCCGTTTAAGAAACGCAAAAAACGATTCAGACAAAAGTTTTTCGGGTGATACGTACAGCAGTTTCAACTTGCCCCGGACGCAATCATCCTCAATCTGACGCTGTTCGCGACCCGTCTGCGTGCTGTTGTAGTAGGCCGCCGGAACGCCGTTCAGGTGCAGGGCTTCGACCTGATCCTTCATCAGGGCAATCAGGGGCGAGACGACCACCGTCAGGCCGGGCAGCATCAAGGCCGGAATCTGAAAACACACGGATTTACCGCCCCCCGTTGGCATCAGCACCACCGTATCGCGCCCGCCTACCACCGACCGGATAATGTCTTCCTGCATGGGCCGGAAGCGGTCGTAGCCGTAGTAGCGTTTAAGGTAGTCGGTTGGTTCGCGAAGGGCAGTTTTGGCGGTGGTCATCGGTGACGACAAATGAATACCAAATTTACAAAATAATTCTGTGATGAGTAGCCTGGCTACGGCTGGTTCAGCACCATCAACTCAATCCGCGACGGATAAGCCGCGTCATGGTAAAGCCGCATCGTTGCCTTCTTAAAATCGGCGGCTTCGGCGGTGGCGATGTTCATGAACTGCTGCGTATTGCGGTCGACTAAGGGAAACCACGTGTGCTGCACCTGCACCATCAGCCGGTGGCCGCGCTTGAAGGTATGCATCACGTCGGGCAGTTGCAGGTTTACCGGCGTCACCTCGCCCGGTTTGAACGGTTCGGGCTTCTCGAACGAGTTGCGAAACTTACCCCGCAGGACCTCGGCCCGCACCAATTGCTGGTAGTTGGCCAGTTGGCTACCCCGCGTGTTTGGCGCGTTTAGGATTTTCGCCGTATCTGGCAAAACGTCAATGACTTTGACAATGAAATCGGCGTCGGTGCCCGTCGTCGACGCAAAGAGTCTGGCGTTGATCGGCCCAACCACGATTAAATCCTCGGTCAGCGGTTCGCTCTTGAACACCACCACGTCGGGCCGGCGGGCCGCGAACCGCTGATCCTCAACCATGTACTCGTTGTTGCGCCGGGCGTGGATGCCTTCCGTGTACGGCACGGGCTTAGCCGGATCGCTGACGTATTCAGCAAAGGCGTTTTGAGCTTGTGGGTTTACCGTTTTCAATTGCCCATCCGGCGCGAAAGAAAACGTCCGCGACTGCGCGGCTTTGGGCGGCCACGTATTAAACGTTTTCCATTGGTTCGTGCCAGTGTCGAAAACCGTCGCTTCGGCCGGACTGAACGTTCCTTTCTCTTTCAGATGATACGCAAAGAATCGACTTTCCAGACTGTCGCGGTAAAACTTGGCCGTGTTCTGCCCGAACCGGAGCGGCCCGAACTGACTCCAGTCGTCACGCGCCCAGGCCCCGTGCGTCCACGGCCCCATCACCAGATTATTGCGATTACTGGATTGTTTCTCAATGGCTTCGTAGGTCCGCAGCGCCCCAAACAAATCCTCGGCGTCGAACCAGCCACCGACGATCAGCGTCGCGGGTCGGATGTCTTTCAAGTGCGGGCGGATGTTGCGGCTTTGCCAGTAAGCGTCGTAGGTGTCGTGTTCGAGGTACTCGTTCCAAACTTTCGCCTTATTGTTGAAATACTGCGGCCCGTTGGCGTTTTTGATTGGCCCCAAATTCAGAAAGAATTGGTACGCGTCGGTCGGCTTCCAGGTAAACAGTTCCTCGTAGTCTTCAACCGGTCCTGTGCGGGTCTTCCCAGACCGGGGCGCGTCGAAGTAGTTCATGAACGAAAAGTTGTCGAGCAGAAAAAACGCGCCGTTGTGCCGGGCGTCGTCGCCGATGAACTCGTCCGTCACGGGGGCTTGGGGCGACACCGCTTTCAAGGCCGGGTGCGCGTTGGGCAAGGCCGCCGACGCGTAAAAGCCGGGATACGAAATGCCCATCAGCCCGACGCGGCCGTTGTGATTGGGTAGGTTCTTGAGCAGCCATTCAATGGTATCATACGCATCGGTGCTTTCATCGATCGGCCCAACGGAACTAAGATTTCTAAGGCCTTTTTGCCGCCCCCGTGGTTTGCCCGCTCTTGGTCGACCGGCCGCCGTCAATTGCGCCACTTCACCCGATTGATTCGGCGTCATTTCCTCAAAATTGCCTTCGCTCATGTAACGCCCCCGCACGTCCTGATAAACAAAAATGTACCCGTCCCGCGACAGTTCCCGGCTCATGCCCGGTCCCTTCTTCGGGTATTTATCCTCGCCGTACGGACCAGCCGAATAGGGCGTCCGGTTCATCAGGATGGGGTATCGGTTAGCAGCACGCGCGTCGGTCGGCACGTAAATCAGCGTGTAGAGTTTAATGCCGTCGCGCATAGGAATTTGCCGGTCGAGCTTGGTGTAGTGCTGCCGGACAAACAGCGAATCAGACGTACCTGACTGGCCGAAACCGGATGTGATCATACTAAACTGAAGCAGCGTGACAAGGATTATTTTGTAAAACAACATAGAAGTGGGGTTGACTTCGGTAGCCAAAATAAGCAAACAAACACGAGACCCCATTACCCAGACGAAGAACCCAGCCGAATGCACCGGGACATTCAGCGGGCGGCTACGTCAGGAGACACGTAAAGTGGTATCTTTACCCAAACCCTCGCCAATTATGCTGACCGCAATTAGAGGCACGTATGAAAATGGCCAAATCACCTGGCACGAAACGCCCCCCGTGCAGGAGCGAACGGAAGTTATTGTGACGTTTCTGGAAGCTACTGTTGAGTCTGAGCGTATTGGAAAAGGGGTTCGGTTAGGTAGTTGGGCTGGAAAGTACAAGCTACCCGACAACTTTAACGAACCACTTGACGACCTTGCGGATTATATGTGATGGCCTATTTGATTGACACACAAATTCTTGTTTGGGCACTTGTTAGTCCAGAGAAGTTGTCACTGAGCGTTCGCCGTATCCTACAGGCGGATGCCGTATACGTTAGCATTACCAGTCTATTGGAGATCGCGATTAAGCAAAAGACTGGCAAACTGCCGGAACTACCTGTCACAACGGACGACCTTGTTAAACAACTCAAGAAAGACGGTTTTGCACTGCTGCCAGTAACAGTTAGACACATCGCAGCCTACGACCTCATTCCGCTTCACCCAGACCACCGCGATCCTTTTGATCGGTTAATTTTAGCCACGGCTTTAGCCGAACAAATGCCAGCAATCTCAGCCGATGAGAAGTTCAGCCGCTACCGGGACACCATAGAAGTGATTTGGTAAATTTAACCTGTTGTCCGTTCCGCTATCGCAATTTCTATCCGGTTGCAACGCCGAAAACTTGTAAATTTGGGTCAGTTTACCCGGCTTGATTGTCTCCGTAATGCTTGTCTTTGAACCAAATAAACTGTCGTTTTCCGGCCATAAATCGTTCCAATGCCGTAGTCTATGGCTGAAAAGAGGATTTGATTTTGTTAGGCCCGTATAAATCCACTTAAAGTATTATCCAAATGACCCGCGTCAGACACGTACTTGGTATATCGGGCGGCAAAGACAGTGCCGCCTTGGCCATTTATATGCGTCAACGCTATCCCCAGCTCGACATCGAGTACTACACCTGTGACACGGGTAAGGAGTTGGCCGAGACGTACCAACTGATCGACAACTTAGAGGTGTATTTGGGTAAGCCCATCAAACGCCTACAGGCCGCGGCCCAAAGCACGCAAGACCCCTTCGACCACTACCTGAAGCTGTACGGCGGCTTTCTACCGTCGTCGCAGTCGCGGTGGTGCACGAAAAAGCTGAAACTCGAACCGTTTGAAAAGTTCGTTGGCACCGACCCGGTAATCTCTTACGTCGGTATCCGGGGCGACGAAGACCGGGAAGGCTACATCTCGAAGAAGACCAATATTCAATCAATTTTTCCGTTCCGCAAAAACATCTGGAGCGAGGACGTAGTGAACAAGGTGCTGGCGAACCCGAACGCGGCAGCCGTGGCTGACCTGTACGCGGCCCTTGCGCCCGCCCGGCCCAACGACCGCTTTGCCGAGGTGCTGAACAAGCCCATTTCGTTCAGCTTTCCGCAGGCGCAAAAATTGAACCTGCTGCTCGACCTCGATACACGGCTGTTCAACGCGTTGGTGTTTGTCTTTCTGAAGCAGACGGCTTACCCGTTGGCCGGGGAAACGGACTTTCCGCTGTTGGACAACGACGAGGTGTTGGTGCGCGCCGATATTTTCCGGCTACTCGAAGACAGTGGCGTGGGCGTACCGGCCTACTACAACAAGCTCGACTTTGCCGTAAACGGAAAGCAGGGGCAGTACTCACGGAGTCGGTCGGGCTGTTACTTCTGTTTCTATCAACAGAAAATCGAGTGGATTTGGCTATACGAGCAGCACCCCGACCGATTTGCGCAGGCAATGGCCTACGAGAAAGACGGCTACACTTGGAACGACGACGAAACCCTCGAAGCGATGGTGCAACCGGCCCGGATGCAGGCAATCAAGGAGGAATACATTAAGCGGACGAACCGCAACGCCCAAAAGTCAAAATCTCCGTATCTGTTAGACATCCTTGGCGATGCGGAAGGCGAAGGATGTGCGACTTGTTTTATTTGATATATGGAATTACCAGAAAGTAGCGAGTTAGATATTTCGCGGCTTGCCCGTGTTTTTGCAGACAGAACTAATTCATATAAATTCTATTGGCTGTTGTCTATTTTGGACGATCTCAAAGAAAAGAATCAAAGTATTATTTCGTTGAACGATATTGCTTTACGGATGGTAGCTGGTGTCTGGTATCCGCTCGATTACTTTAAATTATCGTTCGGTAATCAGGATGGATTTAAACCTATATCTGATTTCGTGTCGAAGCGGATGACGGTTGACCATAGTAAGAACTCATCTACCCTTTTTGAGCAATTAAAAGCTAAGCTCATAATAGAGGATTTAGCCACAGTTTCTAAAATGGTCGATGCACGGCTGAGATACGTGCCATACCGATTTTTACGTCCGTTTTTAGACGAAGAAATTACGGTTGAGGACAAGAGCGACAATGTCAAAAAGGCTGTTATTCAGGTTAGTAATAACCTTTTTGCTGTCGAGCCTAATCGCGTAATGTATCGCTTTTCACACGGCTCTATCGAGCTTAACACTGTATGGAAAGAATATTTACAGAAGCACCAAGCTATTTTACGTGGTTACACTTATTGGCATCTGTTAAAATTTTTGCAGAAAAATAACCCAACTGTAGTTGGCTTGCCTGATAAATTGTTTAAACGTAGCGACCGGGATTTTAAGTTGGCTGAACCGTTCTGGAAATCCTATTTACAAGCGCATCCAGAATTAACGTGCATCTATTCCGGCCAGCTTATTACCAAGCAGAACATCAGTTTAGACCACTTCTTACCTTGGTCTTACGTAGTGCATGACCAACTTTGGAACCTTATTCCAACCCCAAAGTCCGTTAACTCGGCTAAGAACAATGCACTACCATTAGAGACGCTTTATTTTGAGAAATACGCTCAACTACAGTTTGATGCGTTCCATTTTCACGCGAAGCAGGGAAATGGTAGATTGCTCGCAGATTATTTTGCGCTCTTTGGGCAGAGTTTGGATGGTATCATGAGACAGCCTTATAAATGGTTTAAAGACGGGTTAGAACGAGCCATTTTTCCGCAGCTTCAAACCGCCAAGAATATGGGCTTCGCTTACCCTTTCATCTACAAATCTTGAACCCACAAAATACGTACAGTTACTTGACCGCCAAACAGCGCGATACGCCTTCACTTCCAATTCGGATGCTGCATGAGCGGAAGTTACTGCAAGGCCGGGTGTTGGATTACGGATGCGGTTACGGCCAGGATGTGCGGTTCTTACGGGTAAAAGGCTTTGATGCATACGGCTATGACCCGTACCATTCGCCTGATCTACCAGCCGGTACGTTCGATACCATCGTTTGCTTTTATGTGCTGAACGTGCTATTTCCTGACGAGCAAACCGACGTAATGATGAACGTTTCGCGCTTACTGAAACCAACCGGTCGGGCCTACTTCTCGGTGCGTCGGGATATTACCCGTGATGGTTTCCGAACGCACCAGCTACACGGTAAACCCGTTTATCAATGCGACGTAAAATTGCCGTTTTCCTCGATCTACCGAAACGAGAACACAGAGTTTTACGAGTATCAGCACTTCAACCAACTCGCCGTTGAGCCGACGAAATGCCCGTTTTGCTCACCTAAGCCTAAACTGGAATTACTGACTGAAACGGCTCTTACTTACGCCGTTTTGGACGGTTATCCAGTTAGCAAGGGTCATGCGCTGGTTACGCCGAAAAAGCACGTTGCCAACTTCTTTGACTTGCCGTTATCGGAGCAAAACGAGTGCTGGCAGGTCGCCAATAAAGTGCGGGAATCATTGCAGGAATGGTACTCGCCGGATGGATTCACGGTTGGTTTGAACATCGGCCCGGCAGCCGGTCAGAAATTCGCCCATGCCAGTATCCACATCATTCCGCGTTACGTCGGCGACGTAGCTAATCCGAGTGGTGGAGTACGGAATGTGGTGAAGCGTTAGTTGGCGAAAATCTTGCCCTGCGAAAACTTCTCTTCCTCGGTGCCCGTCGAGGTGTCGAAGGCCCGTTTGCGCGAGAGCCGGTCGATGAGATCCCGAAAGCGGTTGGGGTAATGCGGGGTCTTCTTGTCGAAGCGCTCGAATAGATTGGGCATGTAGGGTGTACAGAACTTGTTTGCTGAGAAGTGCGGGCTATTTATTGGTCGTTTTCTGCCGGACCTGCTCCACAAACTCATCAGAGACTCCGGCAAGCTTGGCTATGCGCTCAACGGGCATGTCTGTTTCGGTCAGTAGATTCCGAACAATGCGTTCTTCGGCTTTTTCCTGACCTTTCTCTTCACCTATCAGGTAAAGAACATCATTCTCCGGCTTAATAAAAGGCATGATGCTGTCCATAGCTGCTTTAAGTTTAATTCCTAAGTTACGCAATTGTGCGAACACGCGCAATTGGTTGAAGTGCCTTTTCAACGAAAAATCCCCACTGCTCGTTTCCTCTACCCGTCTGATAATTTGCTGCAATATCATTTCGACGTTATCGCTACCGAAATCCGCCAAAATGCTGAGCAGCACTTCCTCGGGTCGGGCCGAGCGTATAAACGGCCGGTAATCAAGATCCGCAAAGGCGATTAGCGGGAAGTTAAACGTCAGATTTGCCCGGTCGAGCCGGGTTGGCATCTGCGGAGCCGCCGAGCCAAGGAAGACAACGAACTGACGAATTGGTAACTGGTACTTCCGTTCCAGCATGATGTAATACTCAGCCATGCGGTACACCATTTCGGGTTCGTCAGCGACTTGAAACTCAATCTGCAACACGTAGGTGCTGCCCTGATTGTCGGTTATTTTCTTCAGCACGTCGGGCTTGCGCTCTTTGGTGTGTTGAACATCATCAGGAAGCTCTTCGGACCTAACGACCTGGATGCCGAGTACATTTTCCATTAAACCTGGAATTATAGCTTCCAGATTTTCACGTAATATTTTGTCGTATTGGCTTGCCTGTTTACTCATGTAAGGGCATGGATGGTGGGGTAGCGTTTAGCTGTTTACTTTTTGAATAGTAACCTCAATCTCGGTACGGAATGCGTTCGACACACCATCCGGCATATCCAACTGATACACGTTCATAGTTTTACCGGTGGCTTGCAGGTCAGTTTGGAGTTCGTGGAGCCGGGGAAGGTCGGGTTTGTAGCGGCCAATCCGGTCGGGGTCTTCCACCAACAGTTCTTTCACAATCACGATGCTCTGCCGGAACGTATTGGCCGTTTCTTTGAAGAATGTCATGGCCTTCACTACGTCGAAATCAGACACGGGCGCGTCCGAAATCAAGGGGTAAAACGACGCGTAATTGCGAGTTTTGTTAGCCGACACAATCGCCATGATAATCGACAGTTTCAGCGAACTCACGAGCGACGTATTGAGGTTGCCTACCTCGCGCCCGTCGTTGTCAATGATTGCTGGTCGGTAGCCCCCGTCGGCTGTTTCCACGAAACGAATAACACCGTAGAACGCGCCGGTGGGTGCGTTGATGTTCCGGTAATGTTCGTTGGCCGTGTTTTCAAGTTGCTGCACTAACTCCTGATACTTCGTTTTCTTTACGCGCTTGGCCAACTCGGCAAGATCGAACAGAATAGACTTCTTTTGGGTCAAGTGCGCCGGTACCTGCCCCTCCGAAAGTTTACTTAATTCGTCGTTAATTTCCTTCAGCCGGTCTTCCTTCTGTTTCTTTTTGTTCCGGTCGCTGACTAAGTCACCCTCGAACTTCTGGATATCGGCTACTGCCCCGTTCATCGAATTGACAATGTCGCGGGCGTTGGTCAGGCCGCTCAATTGCTCCGTGAAATGCGCCATGGGGTGTTAATGGGGGGATTTGGCTTCGAGTTCGTCCTTCAACGCCCGCACCCGGTCCCGCCCGGTATTTTGTTCCTGTATCGACTGCTGCACCCGTTGGTTAATGCTGTCGATGCTGCTTTTCATGCCTAACCCATTGGTATAAAACTGCCGGAAAAATGATTTCAGATTCTTGCGGGGACGCTCGGGCTGAATGATTTCCGGCTCCGACAGCAGTAACGAGGCAATGGCGGTATAGGCATCGCTGCCTTTCGGGGCCGGTCGGTCGCAGACCCGACAATGCTCCTCATCGAGCATCATACGGACGTACATGGGTTCCGGTACGTTATCGGGTAGCCGAATTTGTAGCTTTTCGTTTTCCTTTTTGGTCAAGTTGGCGACCGCCTTGCGCATATTGATCGCATCGTCGTAAGCGTCCAACTTCTCCTCGAACTTGTTAACGAGCGACGACATACCCAACAGCACCCAATTGTCGGCAAACAGTTTTCGGCTCAGTCCTTCATCGAATGCATCCGACTGCTTTACGGCGGTCGTGTAAGCGGCTTCGGCGCGGTTGCGGGTCTGCGTAAGTTTGTTTATCGTTTCGGCAAACTCGATACTGGCTAACAAGGCGTCTTTTTTCTCCTGTGCCTCCTGCTGATTCTGCGACGCGTTGGTTATCTGTTGCTCTAATTGCCGTACCTGCTGCTCCAGCAACCGCTGTTCAGTCTGCAACTTATTGATCGAATCTTGATTCTTTTCAGACTTTTTTAATTTTTGATCGAATTCGTTACGAGCCGTATCATACGCTTTTTCGGCCACCTGAATATACTTGTCCCAACGGTCAATGTCGGATAGGCGTTTAATGACATTACGTAATGAGCCGTTGCTCGACGTGTCGATTAGATTATTAATGCCGCGTTCGCCCTGAAACCATACGTAAGGCCGCACATCCACCGGAATCAGGCGTTCGAGCACTTCATCGTGTTTGTCCTCGGGAACGGGTTTGTACGAGACAATATCAAATTCCAGTATCTGAAATAGACTCTTGCCCGGCTCTACCCACGATTTATCGTCGGTTCGCCGGATGCGGTACGTCCTGACCAATTGATATTTCTTCGGCGAATCCGGATAGCCGTTGCGGGGTTGTGCTACTTCAACCATCACGCTCGTTTCGACGCTTTCCCCAACGGCGCATTCCGCTTTGGCTTTTTCCGAAACCAACTCGCCTTTGACCACGCTGGTCAGTTTCAGTCCACCCGGCGTAGCACGGGGGGCCGTATCCGTAATGCCGTCGCTGAACACCCACTGGAACGCATCGTACAGTTTCGACTTGCCGTAGCCGTTGGCGCCCAACACGATGTTTAGCCCTTCCACGAAATCAAACTTATTATCAGAGCCGTAGTAGCACAAAAAATTGCTAATGCTGATTTTAGTAATGAGCATGGTTAACGGAGAGCATTTTCGAGGTGAGCATTCAGGCGGGAAGCCGCCAAATTGACGGTCGTACCGGAGTCTTCGACTACGTTCACCATTTGGCGAATCAGGCTTACCAGTACCTGCGCGTTGGGGTTGTATTCGCTCGTCATGGTCATCTTCGCTACCTCATCGGACGTAAGGTCGTACTTCTCCTGAATTTCTTTGTCTTCCAGAAAGGACTTCACAAGGTCGAGTTGGGTCATGGTTTAGGCAAGCAGGTCTTGGTGAATCGTGTCTAAATTGAGTTGGTACGCGTCGCATACCTCGCGAAATACGTTCGTAGCTTCGTACTTGTTGGTGGCCATGAACGCGAAGTGAACGACCCGTTCGAGTTCTTTACGTACCAAATTCCGCTCCAACTGAAAGTGCGGGCTGTTCGGGTGGGTGCGGGGCACAACCACCATGTCGTAGATATAGGCGAACCCTTTATCGCGGTGTTGCCGCAGAATACGGCCGCGTCGTTGAATGAACTGCCGGGGATTACCCGTACTCGAACAGAAAATAGCCTGCTCCGTGCGCGGAATATCGACGCCTTCGTCTAAACATTTCATCGACAGCAAGGCGTTGATTTGACCCTGCTCAAACTGTTTCAGCACCACGTCTTTATCGGCGGAGTCGCTCGTGTACTGTGTGATGGTGGTTGTGGGCGATACGCGCCGGACAATAGACGCGTAAAAGTCGATGATACGGTTCTCGTCGGTTAGGTCGGGGAAGGTTTCATCGTCAATCTCGGTATCGGCGTAAAAACCTTCGGGCGCGTACACCAGCGTATAGTCGATTTGGCCGCGCCGGACGATGATGTCGTTCAAAATATCCTCAAACGCTGTCAGCTTATTCTGTGCTTTATGAATAATGCGTTTACGCTGCATTAGGAGCATTTCGACCGCCTTCGAGGCTGTATCGTCGCTCTTGGCGCGGGCTGAAAGTTTGGCGAGTTTGGCCGAAATTTCGGCGTAGGCCACCATCTCGTCGGGCGTCAAGCTAACGATAAGGGGGTAGTAATAATACGGGCAAAGAATGCCCTCGTCAATGGCCCGCTCCATCGAAAAACTGTAGGTGTACGGCCGGTCTTCCGACTCATTGAAGAAGGCGTCCATCTGCGCGGATCCTTCGGGATCGTAGGCCCGTTTGGGCGTAGCTGACAGCCCGATGCGCTTGGTCAGGTGAATACTGCCGAGCAGTTTGGCGACGGTGGGCGACGCAATGTTGTGCGCTTCGTCGGCCAGTAAAATTGTGGTGGGCGGCAGTCGTCTGAAGTACGTTTGAAACTGCGATTTGGCAAATAATTTATACGTCACGATTATCACAAATGACGTAGCCACGCCAAAACTAAGTTGAGTCGTAATGCGGCCTAACTCAGCTTGCCACCCAGCCGACTTGGACGAGACGGTTATGATTTCGCGAAAGTTGAATTTGCGAGCCTCGTGGGTCCACTGCTCGACCAACACCGTTGTCGGCACCAGAATAACCGTCTGATAATGCCCCGTTTTCTGATACTCGTTCAGGACGCAGTTGAGCGACGTAATGGTTTTACCCGTGCCGGTCGCCATTGCAAAGATGCCCCGACAGTCGTTCGTGAGCCAATTTTGGTAGGCTTCCTGCTGATACGGGCGCGGGCCGCTCTCGTACGGGAAGCGGGGTGCAGTAAGGTAGGTTTCGATCTTCTGCAAGATTTTTTGAACAGCTTTCTGGTGGGTTTGACTTGGTATCTGCTTGGCCTGTTGAGCAATTAGCTGCTGTTCGCTCGTTAGCAACTCGTCTAAGTCTTTGCCACCGTATTCGCGCACAATCACGGCTTCGATGTCGGCAAACGGAATCAGTTCGGCGTGGTCAGCGGTTCCGGCAAACAGTTGTTCGTATTCCTGCTCGTAGAGGGCAAACGCATCGCTGTCCGCCTTCCAAGAGATTTTTACGTCTAATTCCTCTAAGTTTTCCAGCAAACCCGAAGCGGTGAAGTTACACGAACCTTTGAACTTAACCTGCCCGCCATTGCTGATAAACTTGGCGAACCCAACCGCTAATACACGAATGGCCGACGAACTAAAGTAGCCTAAAAGTAGGTCCAACCGAGTGCTCTCTACCAATGACTCTATATAAAAAGTCAATGGTTCATACTCGGTACCGGTTCGGTACTCCTCACTTTTGGGGAGATCAATGTTCGATAGCATAGCTGAGTTCCGAAAATTACAAAGGTTAAGTAACTATTTGTGGTCTTGTGTAGAAATTATCCAAATAGTCCATTTTGTCTATCGTTCATCATTCGACTCATCTATACAATTGAACGTCTCTACAAGTACAGCCGACCCGCAACTAATTAGCTCAATCTATTCTCGAAACTTGTTTATATAAATCTGTAAGTCAAGTATTTATACGCTTATACATTGGGCGTTTCTCCTCGTTTTCAACTCGCTTAATCCTGCTTGCTTTGTCATCGTTTTTAGGTCCAATTAGGTGGTTCAAGAAACGTCCTAAACCCTTAACTGATGACAAACGCTACTCCTACGAAAGCATCGTACCGCATCGGAATGATTGTGCCCAGTTCCAACGTGACGATGGAAACTGAGATTCCCCAGTTGTTAGAGCGGCAGCAGCCGGGCAACGGCCCGACGTTCAGCTTTCATTCGGCGCGGGTCCGGCTGCTGCACGTAACGCCCGAAGCGCTGCAACGCATGAACGATGCCGCCGGCGAAGCGGTCGATACGCTCTGCGACGCGCAGGTCGACAGCATCATGTATGCCTGTTTAGTGGCTGCCATGTACGGCGGCAAACAAAGCGTTTTGTCGACCGAAGCGAATTTGTCCAATCAGGCGCAGGCTAATGGTGCAGCGCCGTCGGTGATTACCAGCGCGGGTGCCCTCGTTACGGCGCTGCGGGCACTCAACGCCCGGACCGTTACGATGATCGCGCCCTACAAACCCGAACTGACTGAGCGGGTGGCCGGGACGATTCGGGAATTTGGCATTGACGTTCGGCAAACGCACTCGCTGGCGGTGGCGGACAACGTAAAGGTGGGACGCTTAGACCCGCGCCACCTGATCGACATTGCGGGGTCGATGGATCTTACGGGGTCGGACGCGCTGGTGATTTCGGCCTGCGTACAGATGCCGTCCCTCGCCGTGATCGAAGAAGCCGAAGCCCGTTTTGGGCTGCCCGTTGTGAGCGCGGCTACGGCCAGTGCGTACGCATTGCTGACGAATCTGGGCATTCGGCCCGTCATTCCCCAGGCCGGTCGGCTGCTGATGCAGCTAAACTAAACCACACCCATGAAAACGGTTTCTATTAATCAAGCTCGCACCCTAAATTTGGCCGTCGAGGCTATTCACCAACGCCCGATCTTGGTGCAGTTCCCCACGGTGTTTGTCTTGATGGCGGCCCCAACGGCGGTCGGGGCCGAGCAGTTAGACGGCCTGAAAACCCGCCTGTCGGGTAAGAATTACGGCACGGCCATCGGCTCGTTAGGCAAGTTTATCGCGCAGGCCAGCCGGGACAGCCTGCCGCGCGAGTTCAACCGGGTTGGGCACTACCGGCCGCTGAACGGTTCGTTTATCCGGCTACCGTTTCGCAATGAAGCCTTTCAGTCGAAAACCATTCGCAACGGTACGCATCAGGGCTTGTTGCTACCGCCGGGGCCGTTCGCTACGCTGTTCCAACGCATCGAATCGTCGTTCGAGTCGTACGCGCCCGAAGCCATCTGGAACGGCCAGAACTACTGCGCCCCGTTGTGCACCAGTTGCAACGTGAGTGGCGACCCGGACGGCTCGATTGTCGAGTACGAAAAGGCCGTCGTGTTCGCCGAAGCGCGGGGCATCGACCTGTTCATTACGGCTCACCGACCGTCCACGGAAAAAGGTTCTTATCCGATCTTGGGGTTTGAGCGGGACAAGGTGAGTGTTCACCGGGAAGGGCCGGGTCTGGATAGTCTGAAAAACAAGATTCCGGCCAGCCTGATGAACTGGTAATACGGCATTACGGTACGTTGCCGGGTACGCTCAACGCCCCATCCACCCACCATCAACGGTCAGGATGGTGCCGTGTACGTAGTTGGCCGCTTCCGACGCCAGAAACACGATTGGTCCTTTGAAATCGTCGGGTTCACCCCAGCGACCGGCGGGAATGCGGCCCAGAATGGATTGGCTGCGGACGGGGTCGGCGCGCAGGGCTTCGGTGTTGTCGGTCGAGATGTAGCCGGGCGCAAGGGCGTTGACGTTAACGCCCTGCCCGCCCCACTCGTTGGCAAACGCTTTGACCAAGCTGCCTATCGCGCCTTTGCTGGCTGCGTAACCCGGCACGTTGATACCACCCTGAAAGGTCAGCAGCGAGGCCGTGAAAATGACTTTGCCCCTCCCTCGCGCCACCATGTCGCGGCCAATCTCGCGCGTTAAGAGAAACGGCGCTGTCTGATTGACAGCGATAACCTCGTCCCAGTACTCGTCGGGGTGTTCGGCGGCCGGTTTGCGCAGAATCGTGCCGGCGTTGTTGACCAGAATGTCAATAACCGGGTGATCGTTCTTGACTTGTTCGATGAACGCGTACAAAGCAGCCCGGTTCCCAAAATCCGCCTGATACGCAAAGAACCGGCGACCCAGCGCTTCAACGGCTTTGGCCACGGCGCTGCCTTCGGGTTCGAGGTTGGCCGACATCATCGGCGTGTCGGCCCCGGCTTCGGCTAATGCTTCGGCCATCGCCTTGCCGATGCCGCGCTTACAGCCGGTTACCAGCGCCGTTTTGCCAACTAATGAAAAGGTATTGAGAACGGAGGTCATTGAAAGGAGGTAGTAAACTGTTTTGGTGAACGGTAGTTGTCGCTCGTCTGTAGCTCCGACACTCCTGTCGGAGCAGCGCGCGTCAGTCATGTTGCGCCCGTTGCTGACGCGCGCTGCTCCGGCAAGACCGGGCCGCCGTTGCGGTGCCAGAGCTACAAGAATTACCGCAAGGTGGGAATGGGTGCGAAATCCATATCGCCGTAGTCGAGGTTTTCGCCGGCCATACCCCAAATAAAGGTGTAGTTCGACGTACCGGCTCCCGAATGAATTGACCAGTTGGGCGAGATGACCGCCTGCTCGTTCTGCATCCAGATATGACGCGTTTCCTGCGGCTCTCCCATGAAGTGACACACGCCCTGCCCTTCGGGTACTTCAAAGTAAAAATACACTTCCATGCGCCGGTCGTGCGTATGAGCGGGCATGGTGTTCCAGACACTACCTACCTGCAACTCGGTCATGCCCATCTGCAACTGGCAGGTCGGCAGGACGCTGTTGACGAGCAGTTTGTTGATGAACCGGTGATTAGCCGTCTGGGAACTGCCCATTTCGACCACGTCGGCTTCCGCCCGCGAGACCTTGCGACTGGGGTAGGCGTGATGCGCCGGCGTTGAGTTCAGGTAAAATTTGGCCGGTGCGTTGGCGTCGAGTGAGCTGAACTGCACGTCCTGCGTGCCCTGACCGATGTAGAGGGCTTCTTTGTAGTTCAGATCGAAACTTACTCCGTCGGCCACGACCCGGCCCGCTCCACCAACGTTAATCATGCCCAATTCGCGCCGTTCCAGAAAGTACTGAGCCTTCAAGTTTTCCGGGGCTTGTAGGGCAATGGCGTCCGCCGTCGGCATGATGCCACCCGTCAGGTAGCGGTCAAAAAAAGACAGCACCCACCGTACCTGACCGGCCACGAAGAGCTTATCAATCAAGAAATTTTCCCGAAGTTGGTCGGTGTCCATGCCTTTTACCTCGGCGGGCGAGGTGGCGTAGCGGCTTTCAAAGACGGTAATCCGTTCGGTTGTCGAATCGGCAACAGGCATGGGGTTGGTCTGCATAGCGGCACGGACCGTTCTGGGGCAACTGCCCCCGGAATGGGTCGTTGGATGAATCAGGGCGAAAGTTAGCGGATGGAACGCGAAAAAGATACCAATCCAACGGCAGCCGGTTGCAACAGCGACTCCGGGCCGTGCGTATTGGCCACTAAACTAACTCGCGACGGACCAAAACGGATTGGGCATGAGAAACCTCTACAAACTGCTGGGCTTCTGGCTATTTATTTTACACGCAAGCTACGGTCAACAAGTAGATTGCAGCAACTTAGGTTTTGACCAGGGCACCACGCGCGGCTGGGTGCTGACCAACGGCGAAGTTACCGACGTTAATCGGCGGCCCGTTTTGCAGGGCGAAGTTACCGGAACGGTTGGGAATCGGCACTACGTTACCTCCGTCCGGGACGGCAACGACCCCATCGTGACGACCGCGCGCATACCGATGGTGGCCCCCGGCAGTACGCACTCCATCCGCATCGGCAACACCGCCCGCGGGCACACCTTCGACCGCATTAAAACGACCTACGCCGTCACGCCCGACAACACGCTGTTTCAGTACAAATTCGCCGTTGTTTTGCAGGATAGCGATCACGATTCGTTTCAGAAGCCGGCCTTTATCTTAAACATCAGGAACTTGGCGGGCCAAACCATCGCGTGCAGCTACTACCACGTGACGGCCGCCGGCACCCTCAGCGGCTTTAACAATCAGGGCGACATTCGGTATCGCAACTGGACCACCGGCGCGGTTGACCTGCGCAACTACGTCGGACAAACCATTTCCATCGAGGTAACGGCGCACGGCTGTACGGAACAACGCCACTTTGGTTACGCCTACTTCGACGCGCAGTGTTTGAAAGCCGAAATCACGGCCGACCAATTTTGCCCCGGTGTCGATCAGACCATAACCCTGCGTGCCCCCGAAGGCTTCGCGTCTTACGTCTGGAACACCGGCGAGACGACGTCCACCATTCAGGTCAAACCCGTGGACGCAGCGAAGTATTCGGTGAAGGTTACGCCGTTTTCCAGTTTGAATGAAAGCTGCCAGTTGCAGTTCGACCACGTGCTCAAGGTTCCGCCGACGCCCGTACCCACCGCCCACACCGCAACTATTTGCGCGGGTGAGAGCCTGACGGTGGGTGACTCGACCTACCGGCGGGCGGGCACGTACCTGACGCCCATCAAGCGCGGAGCCGGGCGCTGCGACAGCCTCGTCCGCACGACGCTGACCGTTCGGCCACTGGCCCGGAGCGTTCAAAACTTGTCGATGTGCGAAGGGCAAAGCCTGACCGTGGGCGATACCGTGTTCAAAACGTCCGGTACGTACACGCAGCGCATCAGCCGGCCCGGTCAGTGCGACAGCTTGGTGACAACGCGGGTGACAGTTCAGTCATTTACCCTGTCGCTGAGCCGCGATACGCTGATTAGTCCGGGCGACAGCGTCCAACTGCGGGCCGTGGTGCCGGCGGGCGATGCGTACCAATTCCGCTGGAATCCGCCCCAGGACCTGTCCTGCGCAACCTGCGCGGCAACGTCGGCTAAACCCACCAACTCGGTTCAGTACACGCTAACGGTCGATAATCTGACGACCGGCTGTCAGAAAACCGCGTCGGTACTTGTGTCGGTCGGCTCGTGCGTTATTCAAGCACCGAACGCGTTCACGCCGAACGGAGACGGTGTCAACGACGTGTTTTTCATACCGGGCACTCCCTGCGTTCAGCAGATCACCGAGCTAACCATCTATGACCGCTGGGGTGAGGTTATTTTCTGCAAACAAAACGTACCCGCGTCCGACTCGTCGTTTGGCTGGAACGGCATGTACCAGGGCGCGCTGGCCAACGGGGGCGTTTATCCGTTCAAGCTGCGCGTTCAGTTCATCGACGGCCTGACGCACCGCTACCAAGGCACGGTGACGTTGGTGAGGTAAAAGAGGAGTAAGGTGTAGAAGGGTGTAAGTAGCTGATACAAGTACTTACACCCTTCTATAACTTGCTCCCCTTTTGCTTATAACCGCTCGCTGTCCTCGTCTTCGGCGAGTTCCGTGATTTCGGCGTCTAAGTCATCGTCCGACAGGTCGTCGTCGAGCAAATCCTCGGGCATGTCGTCTAAGTCTTCGGCGTTTGACACTTGGTCGGTGGCGTGACGCGCCGTCGCCGTGTCGGTGTAAAGCAGCGTGTCCGTGGCTTCTTCGTCGCCCGGATTCATCACGTCGGGCTGGTTGTTGACGCCCAAACCAGCGTAAGACACAACGTCTTCTTCGTAAGTGTCTTCGGGCATATTTGTGTTCTGGGGCGACATGCCTTCGAGCGGTCCGCCCGAGTTCTGGTCGACGCGCTGCTGATCGGAGTTGTTGGTATTTTCCATAACGGTTTGTGGTTTATCGTTTAAGGTGTGTGGTCAACCAACCACGAACCCTAAACGATAAACCACCGGCCGGGGTTTTGTCTCATTTCCAGACAACGACCTTCTCAACCCGCGCGGGTTGGCCGTCGATGGTGAGCCGGAGCAGGTACGTACCATTGGGCAGGCTGCCCAAATCCAGTAGCGTCTCGGTGTTGGCGGGTACGCGTTGCGCGGGTCGCACGCCCTGGCCCGACACGGTCAGCAGATCAACGCGGCCGGTCTGGGGTAGGCGCACGGTTACGTAGCGATCGGTGGGATTTGGAAACACCCACGGCCGCGTTGCTTCTTCCAGCACGCCCGTTACCACGATTTTTTGGGCCGTATTTTTCAGGTAGCGGAGCCCGCCGTTGGCCGTACCGAGCAGCAGATCGGGGAGTTGGTCACCGTCGAGATCGCCGACGGCGGCCGTTAGATGAACGCCCGGCCGCCCCAACTCCGGCAACGAATCAACCACCGTTAGCGCCTGGTCGGGCCGGTCGGGAAACTGGTACAACACAACCTGACCGCGCTGCGTGGCCGACACTAACTCGGCCTTCCGGTCGCCGTTCAGATCGGCGACCACCAACGTCGGGGTGTTGTCCCGGTACTGATCGGTTGGCAGATTGCCAAAATTTTGGTTTTGGAGTTGCCAGACGGGGGTTTGCGCCGTGCCCGCGTTGCGGAAGTACTCGATCACCCCTAAGTGCTTACCCACCAGTACGTCCATCCGGCCGTCGCGGTCCACGTCGGCCACGGTCAGCCGGTCGAGGAAACCCATTCGGTCGGGCGTTGGCCAGCGCGTCGCTCCGACAAGCTCGTAGCGAACGGCCGCCCCGCGGGGAGCCGCGTTGAACAACACCCGGATTTCCTGAGCCTGGTTGCGGAGGCCGGTTAAGACCAAATCCACGCTGCCGTTGGCGTCTACATCGGCAAATTGGGGCATGGTGTTGGTCAGCGTAAGCGATTGGGCTTGCATAAGGCCGAGGTAATCGGTCGTCACCAAGGCCAAGGCTGGATTCGTCGGCGTGCCCCGGTTCTCGAAGTGCCATAAACCGGCGCGGTAATTCGCGCCCGTGCCGACGCCCCCGAAGCCGACCAGCAGGTCCAAGTCGTTGTCGCCGTCCAGGTCCGCCAAGGCCGGGGCCGCGTTCTCGCCGAGGTCGAGCATCTCGCTTTGCAGAAAATCGGGCTGCACGAACTGAAAATCCGGCTTCTGATTCGTGCCGACGTTTTTGTAGAACCAGTTCGTGGCCCGAAAGTCGAACGCGCGATTCGTATTGACCGTCACATTGGGCGAGGCCAGCAAATCCTTCTGCCCGTCGCCGTCGACGTCTTCCCAGAACGTCGCCGGAAAAGCCGGGAACAGAATGGGTTTTTGCGCCGGAAACAAGGTGTCGAAGCTCACGAAGTTGGCGTTGGCGTCGTTCGGGCCGCCGTTGCGCAGGCGCGCCACGTTTGAACACGTCACGAAGCCAAACAGCAGATCTTTGCGGCCGTCGCCGTCGGTGTCGATAACGGAAATGGCGTTGCCCGAGTGCATGGGTCTGGCTCCGCGTGGATTGGGCTGGGCTTTGCCTGGCTCATCCTCGCACTGCACACCAAAGATAAAATCGTTGCAGTAGCTTTTCTGAAAGTGGCCCCAGCACAAACCCACGCGTTTGAAATCCAGACCACCTTTATTACCCGTTCGTTCAACACTCATGTTTTGCTGAAACGTCATGAAGTCGCCACCGCCGTTGTTAGAAAACGTCAGCACGTCCAGGTCGCCGTCGTCGTCGTAGTCGGTCAGGGCCGGAATGTCCGAGCCATCCACGAAAAGGGGTTGCCGACCGTTAAAGCCTTCGGTGACGAGCGGGTCGCCCCCGAGAAAC
>CAXUEB010000064.1:19737-20598 GCA_964249775.1 uncultured Spirosoma sp. | reverse complement strand
TTTTGTTGCCTACGGTTTGTTTTTTGTTGTAATACAAAGTCGGGGCGGCCCACCCCGCGCCCCCCCTTCTTAGTTCTAATCAATACGCTTGCCTCCTATTACGCCTGCTGCGCCATACTCGCTTCTTCAGCAACCTCCGTCGCGTAAGCGTCAGTCGGGACGCACGAGCAGACCAAGTTTCGGTCGCCGTAGGCTGAATCGACGCGGCTCACGCTCGGCCAGAACTTGCGGGCGCGAACGTACGGTAGGGGAAACACGGCTTTCTCGCGGCTGTACGGCCGGTTCCAGCCATCGGATAAGACAACGGCAGCCGTATGGGGTGCATTCTTCAGGACGTTGTTGACGCGGTCGGCTTCGCCGGTTTCCAGTTCGCGGATTTCCTGACGAATCGCGATCATGGCGTCGCAGAAGCGGTCGAGTTCCGCTTTCGACTCAGACTCGGTCGGCTCAATCATCATCGTACCGGCAACGGGGAACGATACGGTCGGCGCGTGGAAGCCGTAGTCCATCAGCCGCTTGGCGATGTCCTCTACCTCAACGCCTACCGACTGTTTGAACGGGCGGCAGTCGATAATCATCTCGTGGGCGGAGTGGCCATTCTTACCAGTATACAGCGTTGGATAATGACTGTCCAACCGCGCTTTGATGTAGTTAGCGTTCAGAATGGCCCGTTTGGTGGCGTTCGTTAGCCCTTCCCCACCCATCATGGCAATGTACGCGTAGGAAATGGTCAGGATGCTGGCGGAACCGTAGGGAGCCGCCGATACGGCTCCACGGCCTTCAACCTGCAAGCCTTCGCCCGTCTTTGGCGCGGCCAAGTCAACGTGCCCCGGCAAGAACGGCACCAACTGCTCGGCGACG
>CAXUEB010000064.1:0-19727 GCA_964249775.1 uncultured Spirosoma sp. | reverse complement strand
CGTTTTATGGAGGTTCAGGTGGCAAACGTCCGCGCCGATGGCCGCCGGTGAAGTCAGACCTACCTGGGCGTTCATGTTCGCGCCGTCCATGTACACTTGCCCGCCGTGCTGATGAATAACATCGCAGATTTCGTTGATGCTTTCTTCAAACACGCCGTGCGTTGAGGGGTACGTCACCATCAGACACGACAGATCTCCGGCGTGCTGCTCGGCTTTGGCGCGCAGATCGGCTACGTCAATGTTACCCCGCTCGTCGCACTTCACAATAACAACCTTCATACCCGCCATCACCGCGCTGGCGGGGTTGGTGCCGTGCGCCGATTGGGGAATGAGCGCGATATTGCGGTGATGGTCGTTCCGGCTTTCGTGGTACGCCCGAATCACCATCAGACCCGCGTACTCACCCTGCGCGCCCGAATTGGGTTGCAGCGACATGGCCGCGAAACCGGTAATTTCGCACAGCCAGTCGTTCAGGTCGCTGAACAATTGCTGATAACCCATCGTCTGATCTTTCGGCGCAAACGGGTGTATTTTGCCGAATTCCGGCCAGGTGACGGGAATCATCTCGGCCGTGGCGTTTAGTTTCATGGTGCAACTGCCGAGCGGAATCATCGAGTGGACGAGCGACAAATCTTTTTCATCCAACGACTTCAGGTATCGCAGCATCTCGTGCTCGGTGTGGTGCGTGTTAAACACCGGGTGCGTCAGGTACTCGGACTGCCGCACGAGCCGCTCCGGCCACGTGATGGTCAGCTCCGCCAAAATGGCATCGATATCGGCCTTGACATTGAAAACCGCCAGCAGTTCCGTTACGTCGTGGAGTGTCTTGGTTTCGTCGAACGACACGCCCACGTGCTGCCCGTCGGCTAAGTAACGCAGGTTCACCTGAGCCGCCCGCGCCGATTTCTTCAGCGATTCAATGTCGTCTACCCGAACCGTGATGGTGTCGAAATACTGTTCTATTTTCAAGTCGTACCCGCCCCAACGCAGCGCCGTAGCGAACACTTTTGTCAGCCCATGTACCTGCTCGGCGATCGCCCGGAGCCGCTGCGGACCGTGGTAAACGGCGTAGCTGCCCGCCATGACGGCCAGCAAGACCTGCGCCGTGCAGATATTAGACGTAGCTTTTTCGCGCCGGATATGCTGTTCACGGGTTTGGAGCGCCATGCGGAGCGCCGGGTTGCCCTGCGCGTCGACCGATACGCCGATGATCCGGCCCGGAATCTGCCGCTTGAACGCGTCACGGGTGGCGAAAAAAGCCGCGTGCGGACCACCGTAGCCCATCGGCACGCCGAACCGCTGCGCCGAACCAACAACCACGTCCGCACCCATTTCGCCCGGTGGGGTCAGCAGCGTCAGGGCCAACAAATCGGCGGCAACGGCTACATTAATGTTTAGTTCGTGCGCCGTCGCGATCAGGTCGGTGTAGTCGAACACCTCACCGTCCGACGCCGGGTACTGGAGCAAGAGCGCGAAAATGGCGTTGTTGGTCAAATCGGCGGTGCGGTGATCGCCGACAATGACGTCAATGTTGAGGGGCGTCGCGCGGGTGCGCACCACGTCGATAGTTTGCGGGTGGCAGCGCTCGGAGACAAAAATGGCGTTGGCTCCCTTCTTGGCGGCCGACCGCTGCCCGTACAACATCGTCATGGCTTCGGCGGCTGCCGTGGCTTCGTCTAAGAGTGACGCGTTGGCAATGGGCAGGCCCGTCAGATCGGCGACGACCGTTTGGAAATTCAGCAGCGCTTCGAGCCGGCCCTGGGCGATCTCGGCCTGATACGGCGTGTAGGCCGTGTACCAGGCCGGGTTTTCTAAAATATTCCGCAGGATAACGTTCGGCGTCAGCGTATCGTAATAGCCCGTACCGATATACGATTTAAAAACTTTGTTTTGAGCAGCCAGCTTCTTGAAGTCGGTCAGAAACTGCCCTTCCGACTTTGGCGCGGGCAGGTTAAGCGGATGGGTCAGTCGGATGGCCGCCGGCACGGTTTGTTCAATCAACGCGTCAACGGATTCCACCGGATAGCCGGCCCCGCTAATCG
The DNA here is from genome assembly GCA_964249775.1 of uncultured Spirosoma sp. Classification (GTDB taxonomy): domain Bacteria; phylum Bacteroidota; class Bacteroidia; order Cytophagales; family Spirosomataceae; genus Spirosoma. The sequence goes on along the minus strand of CAXUEB010000064.1, from coordinate 17,685 downwards.
TTTGGAGCATTTCGGGATAGTCTGCTTCGGCCGGGTCGCCGTGGTGACGGTGTTCAAATAAGTCGGTTTGTTGAAGAGTCAGTTTCATGCCGCGGAAGCCCACATTGTTTCGTTGAAAACTCAAAACTACGTCAAAACGTGCAATTTTGGGCGGTCAATGTTTAGACTAAACCCACGCGTTCGGGACTGACCAACCCGAGGAACGCGCCAAAAAGTACGTACCTTAAAAACCTTGCACGATATTTGCCGGTGGGCCATTTAACTTGTGGTTCATAACCACCTTAACCCATAGTCATGAAGGTTATTATTCTGGCCGGGGGCTTGGGCACCCGCCTGAGCGAAGAAACCGTTGTCCGGCCCAAACCAATGGTCGAGATCGGCGGGATGCCCATTCTGTGGCACATTATGAAAATTTACTCGGCCCACGGCTTTAACGACTTCGTTGTTTGCTTGGGGTACAAAGGATACATTATCAAGGAATACTTCGCCAACTACTTCCTGCACCAATCCGACGTCACGATTGATCTATGCACGAATCAGATTCATACGCACGACTCGCAGGCCGAGCCGTGGAAGATTACGCTCGTCGATACGGGTAAAGACAGCATGACCGGTGGCCGCATCCGACGCGTTCGGCACCACATCGGCGACGAGCCGTTTCTCTTAACCTACGGCGACGGCGTGGGCAACATTAACCTCACCGAGCTGGTCAACTTTCACCGGGCGCACGGCAAACGCTGTACGCTAACGGCCGTGCAGCCGTCGGCGCGGTTTGGTGCGTTGGACGTGAGCGAGACGGACGGCGTGCGCTCGTTTCTGGAAAAACCCAAGGGCGACGGAGCCTGGATTAACGGCGGTTTTTTCGTGTGCCAGCCCGACGTGTTTGGCTACATTGCCGGCGACGATACAACCTGGGAGCGCTACCCAATGGAAACGCTCGCAGCTGAGGGCGAACTGATGGCGTTCAAACACAACGGTTTCTGGAAGCCGATGGATACGCTGCGGGATAAGCTCGAACTTGAAACCGCCTGGAACAACGGCACCGCCGAATGGAAAATTTGGTAAGTAGGTCGGGGCTTTTCAGCGGCAGCTACCGGGGTAAGACCGTCCTGCTGACGGGACACACGGGGTTCAAAGGCTCGTGGCTGGCTTATTGGCTGCACGAGTTAGGGGCCACAGTCGTGGGCTATTCACTGCCCACGCCGACTGAACCGAGCCACTGGCAGTTGCTCAATTTGTCTATCATACACGAGGAAGGCGACATCAACGACCTGGCGCGAATGCAAAGCGTTTTTGCCCGGCACCAGCCTGACGTATTGATCCACCTGGCCGCGCAGCCGCTGGTCAGGCAGTCGTACCAACAGCCGCTCGAAACAGTCGAGACGAACATTCTGGGTACGGCGAAGGTGCTGGACTGCGTCCGACAAACGCCTTCGGTGCGGGCGGTGGTGGTGGTGACAAGCGATAAATGTTACGAAAATCCGGAGGACGGCCGACCGCTGACGGAAGCCGACCGGATGGGCGGCTACGATCCGTACAGTATGTCGAAGGGCGCGGCCGAACTGGTCGTTAGCAGTTACCGCAACTCATTTTTTGGGCCGGCGCAATACGGTCGGGCGCACTCGACATTGGTGGCCAGCGTTCGGGCGGGTAACGTCATTGGCGGGGGCGACTGGGCCGCCGATCGGCTCATTCCCGATCTCGTTCGGGGCAGCGTTTCGGGCGAGCAGGTTATCATTCGCAGCCCAGAAGCCGTGCGGCCGTGGCAGCACGTGCTCGAACCGTTATCAGGGTATTTGTTGGTGGGTCAGCGGCTCCTGATGGGCGACGTATCGGCGGCTACCGGCTGGAATTTTGGTCCAGAACCGGATGATGTCTTGCCGGTGCGGGCCGTAGTCGAACAGGCAAGAAGTCGTTGGAACGCCATTGCGGCCGACGAACAACCGTCGGACCGCAACCCGCACGAAGCGCACTTGCTGCGGCTTGATTGTACCAATGCGCACGAGACATTGGGTTGGTTTCCGGTTTGGAACACCGAAACCGCCATCGAACGGACGGTTGATTGGTATCGAACGTTCTACGAACAAGGGCAACTGCTGACCGCCGACGACCTCACCGCTTACGTAGAGCAGGCGCGGGCCGCTAACCGGATCTGGACGCGATGACGTTTACCGAAACGTTCCTTTCCGGCGCGTACCTCGTGACGCCGTTGCCCCGGCAGGACAGCCGGGGCTGGTTCATGCGGACGTATGACCAGCAGGCGTTCGCCCAAATCGGGCACGCGGCCGAGTGGGTGCAGATGAACCATTCGCTGACGCGCCAAACCGGAGCCGTGCGGGGGCTGCATTTTCAGTACCCACCCCACGCTGAAATCAAGCTGGTGCGTTGCGTGGCCGGTCGGGTGTTTGATGTAATTGTGGACTTGCGGGCCGGTTCGCCGACGTTTTTAGAATGGTTTGGAACCGAGCTGTCCGCCGAAAACGGGCAGATGCTGTATATTCCAAAAGGCTTTGCGCACGGTTTTCAAACGCTGACGACCGATTGCCAGTTGGTGTATTGCCACAGCGACGCTTACGCGCCGGACCAAGAAGGAGCCGTTCGGTATGACGATCCGCGCGTGGGCATTCCGTGGCCACTGCCCGTCACGGACGTATCCGAACGCGACGCGAATCATGCGCCCTTAGATGAATCGTTTATTGGATTGCGTCCATGAAAACCTGTTACCCAGCGATACGCAGAGGAGACGCGAAGATGCACAAAGGTTTTTTATTAATTTCTCAGTGTATCTCTGTGTCTCCTCTGCGTATCGCTGCGTAACAACTAAGACTTATGAACTGCCGCTTTTGCCAAACGCCCCTGGAGCACGTCTTTATTGACTTGGCCAATTCGCCCGCGTCGAACTCGTTTTTGACCGCCGGGCAGTTGAACGAGCCGGAGACGTTCTACCCGCTGAAAGTTTATACCTGCGCCAATTGCTTTCTGGTGCAGATTGACGAGTACAAAAAGTCGGACGCCATTTTCGACAACGAGTACGTCTACTTCTCGTCGTTCTCGACCAGTTGGCTGGCCCACGCCAAACGCTACGTCGACGCCATGACCGAACGGTTTGGCCTGAACGGCGAATCGCAGGTCATTGAACTGGCGTCCAACGACGGGTATTTGCTGCAATACTTTGTCGAAAAGCAGGTGCCCGTGCTGGGCATCGAACCGACGGCCAACACAGCGGCCGTGGCTATTGAGAAAGGAGTGCAAACAATTACGCGCTTCTTCGGCACGCAACTGGCCCGCGAGTTAGTCAGTCAGGGCACGCAGGCCGACTTACTGCTGGGCAATAACGTCTTGGCGCACGTACCGGATATCGTCGATTTTGTGGCGGGCATGGCGCTCGTGCTCAAACCGTCGGGCGTTATCACGATGGAGTTTCCGCACCTGCTGAACTTCATTGAGCAGAACCAGTTCGACACCATCTACCACGAGCATTTTTCGTACTTGTCGTTTCATACGGTCCGCCAAATCTTTGCCGCGCAGGGCTTGATTCTGTTCGACGTGGACGAGCTACCAACGCACGGTGGTTCATTGCGCATCTACGCCAAACACGCGACCAACGACGCACTGCCCATCGCGCCGAATGTTGAACGGCTGCTCAAAAAAGAAGCCGACGCCGGCCTAACGACACTGACTTATTACGAAGGCTTCGGCCAGCGCGCGCTGCGCGTAAAGCTCGATCTGCTCAACTTCCTCATTGAACAGAAACGGGCGGGTAGGACCGTCGCGGCTTACGGCGCAGCCGCCAAGGGCAACACGCTGTTGAATTATTGTGGCGTGAAAAATGACCTGCTCGATTTTGTGGTGGACGCGAACCCGGCCAAACAAGGTAAATTCTTACCCGCCAGCCACGTGCCGGTGGTGTCCGAACACGTCCTGCGCGAACACAAACCCGACTACGTTTTGATTCTGCCCTGGAACCTGCGGGAAGAAATCACGGGGCAACTGGCGTACATTCGTGAGTGGGGCGGGCAGTTTGTCGTACCAATTCCTGACGTGCGGGTGCTATGAAGATATTGGTCACGGGCGCAACGGGTTTCGTGGGCGGGCACGTCGTTCGGCAACTGCTGACGGACGGCCACGCGGTCGTGGCAACGGGTACCGATTCGGCCAAAGCCGCCCACTTCGACTGGTTCAAGCGGGTGGAATTCGTACCGTACCAATTGCCCCTGGCGGGTGACGCGCAGGATTTATACGACTTCTTTGGTCGGCCCGACGCGCTAATCCACTTGGCCTGGCAGGGTCTACCCAACTACAAAGCCACGTTCCACTTCGATCAGAACCTGTTTCCGCAGTACCTGTTCTTGAAAAATCTGGTGCAGAACGGTTTGCACCACCTCACCGTAACCGGTACGTGTTTTGAATACGGGATGCAGAACGGTTGTTTATCCGAAGACCTACCCACGCAGCCCGCTAACCCCTACGCCTTGGCCAAAGATACGCTCCGGCGAATGCTGGAAGCCCTCAAAGCCGAGCAGCCGTTCGAGCTAACCTGGGCGCGGCTGTTTTACTTGCACGGCGACGGCCAAAACCCGAACGCGCTCTTACCCTTGCTGGAACGGGCTGTTCGGGCGGGCGAACCTGAATTTAAGATGTCGGGGGGCGAGCAACTGCGCGATTACCTGCCTGTGACGGACGTAGCGCGTTATCTGTGCCGGCTGGCGACGCATTACCACGGCGTGGGCGTTGTTAACTGTTGCAGCGGGCAACCCACCTCCGTCCGGCGGCTGGTAGAAGATTATTTACGCGGTAAGGATGCGCAGATTACGTTAAATTTAGGGTATTATCCATACCCCGATTACGAACCGATGGCGTTCTGGGGTGACTCGACTAAACTAAAAGCCATACTCAATGCCTGATTTACCAACCGCCACGCCGGTTCAGCCGCTCGTCAGCATTATCATTCCGGTGTATAACCAGAAGATTCAATACTTGCGCGAAGCTCTCGACAGCGCGTTGGCCCAAACGTACGCCCACCTTGAGGTCGTTGTATCCGACAACCACTCGACCAATGACGTACCGGCTTACTTGGCGACGATCAATGATCCCCGGTTGCAGGTCCGAAAGCCGGACCGGTTTCTGCCAATGGCTCAGAATTTTCAATTCGCGGGCGATCAGGCGACGGGTGATTACCTGATATTTTTGTGCTCCGACGATTACCTGTGCCCGGATTTTGTTCAATCGATGGTAGAGAACGTCGCTGAACGACCGGACGTTGCGTTTGCCTACGCCGAACTGGAATGCGTTGAACACTACGATCTGGACAAGATCCGGTTTTTCTACCACCGCAAACCGACGGGCTACCGGTCTGCCGGGGAATCGTTGCTGGAACTGCTAAAGGTGCGGCCGTTGCTGGGCTTTTTTCCGTCGCTGATGATGCGTCGGAGCGCTTACGACCGCGTCCGCCATCTGCTCGCGGGCGACCTTATTTTCGCCTTCGACGTGGCCATCGTATTTAGTCTGCACGAACTGGGCAACGTCTTTTACTTAGACAAACCCCTCGGTAAAGTGCGCTACTGGACCGCCATCGACGGAAAAACAAGCGACGACCGCTTCCTGGAATTCATTGGTGACACGGCCAAACTATGCACCATCGCCGAACAGTCGCCGGTGTTGGCACCGAATCACCCGGTTGTGAAGGAATGGCGACTGTTTCAGGCCAGGCGGTGGTTGCTGGTGGCACTTTTTTGGTCGATTCGGGGCAACATTTCGGTTGAAAAGTCTATGCGGGGCATCCGGCAGGTCGAACAACAGATCGCTCGCCAGCCGATGTGGTCGTCTCTGATCGTCTGGGCGTTGAATGGTCCGCAGGCGCGGGTGCTCAGACCCTTGTTTCGCCAAACATTCCAGGCGCTTTGGTCGATGCAGTCGCTGATTAAAAAGCCGATGTAACGAACGGCTCGATTCTATGAAGATTCTTTACATTGTCGATAACTATTATCCGCACATCGGCGGGGCCGAGTTGCTGTTTCAGCAGTTGGCGGAAGGTATGGTAGCCGAAGGCCACACGGTCACGGTTTTAACGCCCAGAAACTTCCCCGACTACCGCGACGAGGAAAAACACAACGGCGTGCGCATCGTGCGGCAGCGCGTGCCAGCTTTCGCCCAACGGTATTTCTTTACGTTCCTGGCTTTGTTTAAAGCCATTACACTGGCTCGCCAACACGATCTGGTGCACACGGCTACCTTCAACTCCGTGCCCCCAGCCTGGCTGGCGGGCAAGCTGACGGGCCGCCGGACAATCCTGACCATCTATGAGGTATGGGACAAAAAGTGGTATCGGCTAAGCGGGCAAAGTCGGCTCAAAGCAACGCTGCTCCGGCTGATGGAGCGGTTGCTGCTCCGGTTTCGGTTTGATCAGGTCATCTGCATCTCCGACAGCACGTTGCGCAACTACCAGCGGCTCGTTCCGTCGGCCCCGGCCCGGCGCATCTACCCCGGTGTCGCTTATGCCGACATGGAAGCGTTTCGGCTGAGCGAAGCCGAGCGGGCGGCCTTCCGACGCGCACAAGGCTGGTCGGACACGGACTACGTGCTGTTGGGGTTTGGTCGGCCGGGCATCTCGAAGGGGTTTGATTATTTGGTTGATGCGGTTCCTGAGGTCGTTGCCACCTTACCCAACGCCCGCTTCGTCTTTATCTGGCCGTCGGCTCCCAATTTCATTTCGTTGCGCGATACGCTCGTGCACCGGCTCGATTCATTCAACGTAGGCCGTTCGGTTGAGGTCCTGGACAAACAAGCGCGGGCTAATTTGTTTGCCTACATTCAAAGCGTCGACTGCGTAATTATCCCGTCGCTGGCCGAAGGCTTCGGCTACGCAGCCATCGAAGCCTGCCTGCTGGCGAAAGGGGTGGTGGCCACAACGGCCGATTCCATTCCGGAGGTAGTAAGTGGCCACGTCGTCCTGGTTGACCCCGCCGACAGCCGGGCGTTGGCAAACGGCATTGTGGCCTTCCGTCAGGGGAAAGGCCGTCCAGAACCGGTTCGTCGCTTTACCAACGAAGCCATGATTGCGTCGCACAGTCAAGTGTACGGCGACCTGCTCGGTCAGCCGCTGACCACGGCTAACTCGGTCTTCCCGTGAGTTCGGCCGCCGATAACGCACCGGCGCGGGACGCGGTGGCGGCCGTGGTGGTGTTGTACAACAGCCCGCCCGATTGCCTCGAAAACCTGAACGCCTACCGCCGTCAGGTTCAAAACCTGTACATAATTGACAACTCGCCGGTCTCAACCGAGTGGGCACTTGCCGCGTTTTGCGACGATGCGTCCGTTGTTTATTGGCATTTTCCGCAAAATGTGGGCATGGCTACCGCCTTAAACACGGCCGCCCGGCGGGCTATCAACGATGGGTTTGCCCACTTGCTGACGATGGACGACGACAGCCGGGCACCCGCCGATCTGGTCCAAACCATGCTCCGCTACCTGACGACGGTTCCGGCCGGTTCGGTCGGCCTTGTATCGCCGAAGCACGTGCTGACGACGGCTCCTCCGGCGCGCTCCGATGGCAATCAAACGCCCCGTCCCGTGCTGACGACCATGACATCGGGTAACCTACTGAGTTTGCGAGCGTATGAACGGGTCGGTCCGTTCCGCGACGACCTGTTTATTGACGTGGTCGATCACGAGTATAATCTGCGATTGAACGCGCGCGGCTACCGCGTCATTGAACTGCCCAACCTGTATTTGACGCATGAGTTGGGGGCGCCAAAGCGCATCCCGTTGACCAGGCTGACGTACGTCAGCCACAGCCCCGTCCGTAATTATTACCTGATTCGCAACAGCTTCGTCGTGGCCCGGCTGCACGGCCGGACGTTTCCCCGCTACATCGTGACGGCTGCCACGACCATTGCCGTAGAAACCGCGAAGATTTGCTTATTCGAGGATCAGAAGCCGCGCCGGCTTCGCTTGGTCGTCAAGGCCTTGGCCGACGCCCTGCGCGGTCGGCTGGGGCCACTCAACGCCGGTTAGCGTCGCTGGCCGACGACTACGTACTGGGACACAATGAACTGTTCAAACAACCGACCGGTCAGCGTATTGAACAGCCGCACGAAGAACCGGGGCTGGTAATCCCGGAAGGCGATGATGGGGGCGATGGACTCAAAACGCAACTCCGCCGTGTTGACCAAATCGGCGATGTTTTTCTTGCAAAAAAACCGCAGGTGCGTTTTGTCGAGCAGGTCACCATCGGGATTGTACCGGAAATCCCCCCCGAGGTAGATTGTGACGAAGTTAGTCAAATGCCGGAAGTTAGGCGTGCTAATCACAAACAGGCCACCGGTCTTCAGATGCGCCGACAGCTTTTTGATTACCGCCCAAGGATCGACCAGATGCTCGACTACGTCACCGCACAGAATAACGTCGAAGTAACCGGCGGGGTAATCGAGATCGCTTGCCTGGATGTCGGCGACGATGAACCGGTCAATCAGCGGATGGTGCTGATTCGTGCCGGGCAAGTCAAACACGTCAACGCCCACCACCTCGGCCGCCAATTGCTGTTTTTTGATAAACACGAGCGTATCGCCCCCGCCGGCTCCAATCTCGAGAATGCGCAGATTGGGTTGTTTAGGCAACAAGCTTACCAGGTCCGTGCGAACGCTGGTGTAATAGGTCTGCGCCTTCGCTTCGTACAAATCCGCGCCAATGGTATCTTTCGTCATAACAGAAGTTGAACCTGCCCAAAGCCAGTCGTTAGGGCACTTCGGGCGGGCCAAAGCGGGCGTTAGAAGTCGTTACGTTTGTAAATGCTGATGCTACCCAAGGTGGTCACCGGCGTCATGCACCGCACTTCGACCGGCTGGGGCGTCTTCTCGAACAGGAAGTATTTGGCGTTTAATTTCCGCAATTTGGGCGAACACGGATCGACGCCCACGGTGTAGCCGTCTTCAAACTGATTGACGATGATGGTTGAATCCCGCCCGTCGACGAACGAAGCGTAGACGGTGTGCGCGTAGCGGTTATACGCGGAGTCGCGCTTCGCCGTTGGGTCGAGGACCCGCATGGTTTTGTAGTCGGGAATAAACTTGATACCGCTGAGTTGGTTGACGCCCGTGGCGGTTACCAGGTACGTAATGTATTGACTACCAATTACTGTCCAGCGGGCTTTGGGGTCCTGGAGGTGAATCTCGCGAATCTTCTGGTACAAGGCGTGTTCTGTAATCGGCGACAATCCCTTCGACACCGGGTTGATGCCTAAGTTCGGCAGTGTAAACAGGGCCATTAGGGAACCCACCCAGATTTCCTTATGCCGCACCGAAAAGATAGGCAGCAGCAGCAGGTTGAGCGCCAGAAAAAACAACGTCGGCACGACCAACTGATACCCTTTGTAAAAGCCCATCGCGTCGCGCAGATTGACCAAAGCCGCCGTAATCATGAAACCAACCACCGCGACGATGAGCGTTGTTTTCAGCGCTTTGGGTACCGAAACCACTTTATCGCGGATGTAGGCCAGGTACAGCACCGCCAGCGTTACGTTGACGATGCCCAGGGGCACCTGCACCCGCCGGGGCGGGCAGATGTTGAGCAGCGTCGCTTTCGCCAGAAACTCTGGAAAACCGACTTGAATCCAGACCAGCAGCAGAATGGAGTACGCCCCCACCAGCGTCAGCAGCGGATCGAACGTTTTTTTGCGGAAGAAATAAACGGCCAGTGATACGCCAATGACGGGCATGAACGTGACGGCGTGCGACAACTCGCAGACGTTGAGCCAGGTTCCGGGTAACTTCTGATCGGTGATAAACCAACCCGAATAGTATTCGGACAGCCAGTTGGCAATGAAGCCCGTACCGCCCGTCTCGCTGCGCTTGCCCGGATACACCGTGTTGGTCATGGCGTCGATGGTGGGCTTGGCGTCGAGGTAGTACGCGTAGGCGATGGCCCCAATCGCAGCGCCCGCTACGGCCAGGGTCGCTATTTTCGGTCCCAGGTGACTGAACAGAATTTCTTTGCGGTAGTGTCGCCACAAAAAGCCAATCAACAGGAGAATCAGCAGGTAGCCGAACGGCACTTGATACGGGGGGTACAAGTTCAAGACAAACGTAATCATCGCCCAGACAAACAAGGCACCGGCCCATAGCAGCGTTTGCGGACGCTGGGCGTAGAAGATGTAAAACGAAGCAATCAGGATCAGCGAACCGGAAAAGACGTGCGTCAGGGGCGAAAACGACCACCACGCGATGCCCGGCGAAAAAATCAGCCAGAACGCCCCCAGCACCGATAACCAGAACTGATTACGGGTTAGAATCAGAAACAGCAGCGACAAGGTCAGGAAGGTGAGCACCGGGTAAAAACTGCTGTTCCAGGCAAAGCCGCGCTCGGCATCCAAAAAAAACAGGCCCCAGAAATTAGGGCGGAACAGCATCACAAAGTGCTTGACGGGCAAGTACACCACCAAGCCCGGCTGTTGGCCCCCAATGGCCGGATTCTCCAGCGGAAAGCCGTTGTTAATCTGCGACAACTCGAAGGGCACCATAGCCGCCCATTCATCCATCCGAATCGCGCGGGGTGTACCGGCGACCAAACCCCGTTTCGGATCAGAACCGTCGGGTATAACCTGATTCCAGTACGGAATAGAAGAGTTGTGGATTTTGGCCAACGTCAGCAGAATGAACAGGCCAATCACGCCACCAATCAGCCACTTCACTCGTCGGTCGAAGCGAATCAGTTCAAACGGTCGCTCCGACTCCGTGGGCAACGCGGGTTTGGAGATTGGCGCAGGCGGGGTGGTTCTTAAAGTAGGCGCGACGGGTTGGGAGGAAGGAGCGGTCGCGACCGGCCGGACCGGTTGGCCCGCGGGAACCGCTTTTCGTTTTTTAGACATGAGAATACGGAGAACGATCGAGTAGAGGGTTGGCTTAAAACGGCCGGCAACGCGCAACTGGCCGGACTAAACCAAGGAAGAGGTTGATGCTGGTTTGTCAACGGCGTAGGCATCAGCTTCCCGCCGGTCGGCCAATTCTTTTTTGAGAAAAGCCACTTCGTGCGTCAGATTTTTGATAGACTGCTGCATCTTGGAAATTACAACCGACAGGTGAACCAGGAAAAGAATAACCGCAAACAAACCCACCAGAAAGATCAGCGACGGCGGGTAATACACGCCCAGCAGCAGAGAAATTTCGGTTAGTCCTCTGCGCCAAACCGAGAAGATCACCAGAATCACCGTGCAGGCGATCCAGATAAACGAGTATTCTTCCCGCAGACGACCCTTCACGATCAGCCGCGCGATGAAGAGCATAAAGCTCAGCGCCCCCAGAAGGCTTAGGACCTGAATGGTTACGGGTAGCGATTCCATGACAGCCTCAAATTTTACGGAGTCGGATATAAACGAACAACGTGCCCATCGTGACTTTAAACATGTAGTACAGCGACCGAATTAGGGTAATCGACGAAGTGCCGCCTTGCCGTTCGCGCATCACCACCGGTACTTCCAGAATCCGTAACCGGTTGAGACCAAACTGCACAATAGCTTCGGGTTCGGGGTACTCGTCGGGATAATACCGACTGACAATTGCGATTGTTTTTCGGTTGAACGCCCGAAAACCGGACGTACTGTCGTGAATGGTTCGGCGAATGAGTTGCTTGTTTAGCCAGCGAAAATACCGGATGCCCATGCGCCGGACGGCCGACGACTGAAAGCCGACCCGCTCCAGAAATCGCGACCCGATGACCACGTCGGCCCGGTCGTCCAACAGCGGCTGAACGACCTTCATGAGTTGATTGGCGGGGTGTTGTCCGTCGCCGTCCATCTGCACCGCAATGTCGTAGTCCTGCCGGAGTGCGTACCGGTAACCGGCCTGCATGGCCCCGCCGATGCCTAAGTTGACGGGCAGATCGAGGTACAAGCAATCCAACCGTCGAATCACGTCCAAAGTGTTATCGGTCGAGCAGTCGTTCACGGCCAGCACGTCGAGCGGCAGTCCATTCAGGGCGCTTGCCCGGTTGATGTCCGCAACGACGCCCGAAATGGCTTCCTGCTCGTTATAACAGGGAACGATAACCAGTATGCGCAGTGCAGTCTTCATGTTACCCACAAACCCGGAATGCCCGAAAGGCCCACTTATTGCGTACAGATTCTAACCAAAATTAAGGCTTTGCCGTGTCCGCTCCAAATTCCGTACCATAAACCCGCCTTTGCCTGATTATCTTGCGTTCGTTTGCCCCTTTCTCGTCATGAAGCCGTTTATCAAGCTGATTTTACCCGTTGGTCTGGCCGTTGCGCTGTTGGTGTACGCGCTGAAAGACACGTCCCTCAATGAGATTGCCGGGCAGTTTCGGGGGGCCGATTACCGGTATCTGTTGCTGGCGGGCATCTTGATTGTGTTGCAAAACGTTGTCCGGGCGGCCCGCTGGTTGCTGACCTTGCAAGCCCTGAACTACCACCCTTCTCTGTTCCGGGCGACCGTCGCCGTTTTGGCCGGAACGCTGGCCAGTATGATCGCGCCCGGAGCCGGCGAACTAACCCGCTGCGGCACCCTTCAGCGCACCGACGACGTTCCGCTGGCGCAGGGCATTGGGTCCGTGGTGGCCGAACGCGTGATTGATCTGCTGATGATGGGCTTGCTGACCGGGCTTACGCTACTGCTTGAATTTCGGCGCATTGGGCAGTTCATCAGCAACTCACTATTGCCCTTGCTGACCCGGCGACCGGGCACCATCGTTCTGATCGTTGGTTTGGGCGGCTTGGTTGGTTTGGGCGTGCTGTATGCGTTGCTTCAAACCAAGTCCGTACGGCAGCACCGGTTCGTTCGTCGGGTAGCAGCCGTTGGCCGCAGCGTTGGCGAGGGTTTTCTGGCCATCCGAAAACTCCGGCAGCCGGGGCTGTTTATGGGGTTGACCTTTGCCGGCTACGTATTTGCTTACCTAACCACCTACGTTCTGTTCTTTGCGTCTCCGCAGACCGTTTCGCTGCCCCCATCGGCGGCCTTAACCATTCTGACCGTTAGTGCCTTGAGCGGCTTAGCCGTTCCAACGCAGGGCGGTCTGGGTACGTATCACTTCTTTGTCAGTCGGGTGCTGGTGCAGTACGGCCTGACCAAACCGCTGAGCGTTGCGGTCACGACGTTTCTACACGCCGTTCAGACGGGTTTTACGCTGTTGCTGAGCAGCTTTAGTTTCTTAGTCATCCCCATCCTTATTCGGCACCGGAAAAAAGCGTCGGGCAATTACCAGCCCCGAGCCGTACCGCCCGTATCGTAGCAGGTAACGTAAAAAATTGGCCTAACCATGCGGTCAGATAGCACTTTGTGTGCGTTATTCGTTGTGTTTTTCAGAAGAATGTACAACTAACCGTTAATGAATTATTTTCAATCAACTCTGGCGGCCGGACTGTTGAGTTTGCCGCTGCTGAGCCACGCCCAGCAACCTTACGCCGAAACCATTACGGCGGCTGACCTCAATAAGCACCTGAGTATTCTGGCGGCCGACGACATGGAAGGCCGCGAAACCGGCACGCGTGGGCAGCGCAAAGCCGCCGAATACATTGCTGGGCAGTTTGCCCTTAACGGCCTGGCCCCCATCGTGAAGATGGCCGACGGTAAAACTGGCTACCAGCAGGTGTTTACGCTGTATCAGAAAAAATGGGGTGAGTTTTACGTCAGTGCGGCCGGCAAACGCTACGAATACCTGAAAGACTTCGTCACGAACGGTTTGCTGAGCTTACCGACCGAGACGAGCTACGAAACCGTGTTCGTTGGCTACGGCATCAGCGACTCCACGGCCGCGGCCTACGACGATTACGCCGGACGCGACGTGCGGGGAAAAGCGGTCGTGATGCTCGAAGGCGAACCCAAAACAGCGGCCGGCAAGCCCCGCTTTGGCGAAGCATCGAAGTGGTCGGGGCCGAACGGCTGGCGGGCCAAAAGTATCCTGGCGAAGCAGAAAGGCGCGGCCCAGATTTTTATCGTTTCGGCCGAGTCGGCGGACGCCTTCCGGCAGGTAGTGTCGCAGCGGAGTGCTTTACAGGGGCGGTTCAACCGCATTGGTCTCAAACCCGGCACCGAAAACATTGGCTCGACGGGCATCTTTCTGATTTCGTCCGACATGGCGGCTACGCTGCTCAACACGCCGGCCGCGACGCTCAAACAAGCCACCGATCAACTGGCGCAGGCGGCCAAACCCGTGTCGTCGTCCCTGTCAGGCACGGTTGGCGTGAAGGCCGAACGTACTGATGAGCAGATTCAGTCGTCGAACGTCTTGGGCTACCTCGAAGGCACCGATAAAAAAGATGAAGTGCTCATTATCTCGTCGCACTACGACCACATCGGCATCGGAGCCGACGGGCAAGTCAACAACGGAGCCAACGACGACGGTTCGGGTACAGTATCGGTGCTGGAACTGGCGCAGGCCTTTGCGCGGGCCAAAGCCGCCGGCAACGGGCCGCGCCGGTCGATCTTGTTTCTGACCGTCACGGGCGAAGAAAAAGGCTTGCTGGGTTCGGAATACTACGCCGACATGGACCCCGTATTACCGCTCGCAAACACGGTTTGCGACCTGAACATCGACATGGTCGGCCGGGTCGACGACCTGCATCAGGGCAAGTCGGATAATTACATTTACGTGATTGGCTCAGACAAGCTGTCGTCGGATCTGCACAAGATCAGCGAGGCTGCCAACGCGAAATCCGTCAAGATGGAGCTTGATTATAAGTACAACGACCCGCAGGACCCGCAGAAAATTTATTACCGCTCGGACCACTACAACTTCGCCAAGCACAAAATTCCCATCGTTTTTTACTTCAACGGCCTGCACGCCGACTACCACCGCCCCACCGACGACGTCGAAAAGATTGACTTCAACTTAGCCGAACGCAGCGCCCGGCTGGTATTCTACACCGCCTGGGAAGTCGCCAACCGCGAGCAGCGGTTAGTCGTGGATAGTAACAAGCAGTGAGTTTCGACCAAACGCCCGGTGCAGATGTCTCGACTGGGCGTTTGACCAGCGCTTATTTAATATACACCTTACTTGGCCGTAAAGAACAAATATCTTTGGTTGAGCTGTAGCTAATTCATGCGTCCATTAACCGCTAAGGCTGATCTTATTGATTGGCAACAATTATCGTTCGTTACAAGATCGCCTAAATCATGAACAATAAAACAGGAAGACCGCTTGTCTTTGTATTGCTTTTATCTGTTTTGATTAGTTGTCAAAGGTCCGAGCCAAGTGTTGTCGTGCCGACGTCTGTTCGGCCTACCCTAACAGTGAATCTGCTTGCACAAGACCCAGCTTCACTCATTGAAGGCGTTTACACGGGTAACATCCATTCCGGTGGCATCGTAATGCCCGATGGACAACTTCTCATCAAGCGTATAGGCACGCGCCGGATCAGCATTGCTTCCGTCTACGGTTTGATGGTTCCGTATACATTGGACGTGATGGTAAATAGCGATACTGTTCAAGAAGTGCCTAATCAGCGATACGATCTAGATGCTGTTGTACAAGCGAACAAGCCCATCGATTTTCGCATTACACGAACACGGGGGATGCCCTTTAGTGAGCAGCCGGACTTGTTTTTCTTTACTTGGTCTCCATCGGTAGAGTTTAGGCCGTGTCTGTTTACCGCTCAGTTCCTGGCTTACAGCCATCTCTGCGCTTCCTGACCGGTATCTACAATGGTCAATTTCCAACCCGAAGAATTGAGGGAGAACAGGCAACCTTGACGCGCAAAGCTGTTGCGGTAAGGCAGGTTAGCAACGATGAGGTAGAACTTTCTGATGTAAGTCGATGGGAAACACCGATTCGGCTTCGGGTACAGAAGAGCGAAACAGATTCGACATGGAGTGGCGAAACCAACACGCTAAAGGTTTCTTTCCGTATTGACAACGGCCAACCGAGACGCTTTATCATTCAGCCTAAAGCAGCTACTGATACGGCCGGTCTTGTTGGTTGGTGGCCACCCATTCATTATGAATACAACCGTGCTAAATTGGTAGATAAGCACTCGTTTATCTCTCTGTAAAACAATTAGCACAAACGGCCGCGCAGCAATATAAAAATAGGCACTAACAATGATGACGAAACGACTCCTTCTTCACGACTGTGTTCTTTATTTAATTTTAAGTACAGCGTTTGTTTGGCCAGTTAGTGCCCAGCCCAACAAGTTGAAAGGATACATTAAAGGATTAGGGAATCGACCAGTAGTCTTTGCGTATCAACAAAACGGGGTAAATAAGTCGGACACGGTTTGGGCTAAACAAGATCAGTTTGTGTACGCTCCCCAACCGAGTGACGACGGACTGATAAGTCTGCGCATCAACCGCCCACGCTACACTTCGTTCTGGTATGAGCCAGGTGTTATCACGGTACGGGGTGAAATAGATAAACCCTATAAATTAATCATAACGGGAAGTCTGGAGAATGGCATTCTTACAAAGTACAATCAAACTATTGACTGGGCTTTTGAAGACAAGAAGAAAGGACAGTCTGATTCCGTAGCTACTTTACTAACTGAACAGCAGCAACAAGCTATTATCGGGTTTATCAGACAGCACCCCAATGCTCGTACAAGTGCCTATCTGCTTTATTGGGAAACGCTTATTCGTAACAGTCAGCCAACTGATTTGTACCGACATCTACTACAAGGCTTATCACCCACCGTTCAGGCCAGTTTACAAGGTAAGCAAGTTAGGCAGCGTATTACTATATTAGAGAATCAGCCCGTTGTTGGTCGCAAAGCTCCAATTTTCGCCTTACCGGACACCTCAGGTCAGCTTGTTTCGTTGGCTTCCTTTAGCGGAAAATACGTGTTGCTCGACTTTTGGGGTCATTGGTGTAGCCCTTGCTTAAAGGCTTTTCCTAAACTTAAGGCCTTGAGCGAACAATACAAAGACAAGATAGTGCTCATCGGTGTTGCGGCTGAGTTTGCCTCTGATAAAGGTCAATGGATTCGTACAATTAACAGCAATCATTTACCTTGGATACAAGTTTCTGAACTTAAAGCTGATAAAGGAGACGTTAACACGCAGTACAACATCACTGCCTTTCCAACCTATTTGTTGCTAAATAAGCAGGGGGTTGTTGTAGCACGAGCACTTGACTTAGAAATCATCCAGAAAAAATTAATTTCGCTAAGCGATTTATGAAACAAATTCAAGCAACAAAGCCGCCCCAATCTGGGGGCGGCTTTGTCTATTCTACAACCTATTGAGCGCTTACTGCTGCCGAATAATCTTCACCGTCTTGGTCTGGGTTGGGGTGCTGATTTGCAACAGATACAGACCCGGCGTCCGGCCTAATTGAATTCGGTAGCGCTCGACGCTGCCCGCCGTTTCCAGTGCTTGCTCGTTGGTCAGTGCGCCCATGCCGTTGCTCAACCGAAGTTGCAAGCGTTGGTTCTCCGCACCCCGAATCTCCACATCGGCCCATTCGTTGGCGCTTGGATTACCCAGAATTTTCACGTCCAGAGTACTACTCGGCTCGACGGCCGCTATTCTGGCTCTGGCGCAGTAGGCCGCGAAATCAAACGTATAGCTCACTGTAATGCCTGCTTGCGTGGCGGTGATGACAATGGGTTTGGGATCGGCCCGCAGGCCCGGCTCGATAAAACCGGTGTTGCTGGTAGGCGAGCTGCGCTGGACGCCCACGGCCGTGTACGTAATAGGCGCACCGGTACCTCCGCTGACGTTAAACCGAATGGCTCCAGTCGTGCAG
>CAXUEB010000063.1:0-20882 GCA_964249775.1 uncultured Spirosoma sp. | reverse complement strand
CGCTGGACGCCCACCGCGCTGTATGTGATAGGCGTTCCGTCGCCCCCGGTCGTGTTAAACGTAATTTCGCCCGTCGAGCAATTGTACGTTGGCTGGATCAGCGCCAGCGGGTCGCGGGCAAAATTTAGCGCCCGGTCGGCTTGGATGAAACCGTAACCGGTTCGGAAGTCGAAGCCCGTGTCGAAACCCGTTGTTAGTGGGTCGTCCATGTCGATGGCCGTTGATTGCAGACGATCCCGCAGAAGTCCTACTGAATACGTGTTGCCGGCGCGTTGGCGAAGAAGCGCCCCGACCGCAGCCGCGTGGGGAGCCGAGGCCGACGTACCAAAGAAGTTTGGAAAGCCGTCGCCTTCAAAATCAGCCCCGAAAAACGTGTTGTTGCCGCCGTTGGGCGCGGTAATCTCCGGCTTTTGCCGTACAATGGGCGAAACTGGATTACCAGCTATATCGAACAGAATGGGCGTTCCACCCGCCGACGAGAAACCTTCAACGATGGGAGCCGCTAACGTCGTGTTAAACGGGGGCGTGGTGTTATACCGGGCAGCCGCTACCGCAATGGCTCCTTCGGCGTTGGCGTGACCGACGGTGGTGCTGCTGTTGGTGACGAAGTCGAGCGGGGTGGCATTACCAAAGTTCACCCACTTGATCAGGGCCGGGTCAGGACCACTGTATTTCAATAAGGCAATTGACAATTCGACGGCGGTGGTGGTCGAATTATTGGTCAGTGTGCCGATCCGTTCAACTGGATCGCCCCCTATGTTGTCTCTTAAACTGGAGAATTGGGGCTGCAATACGCCGTTGATATACACTAAGACGTCCATATCGGTCTGAGCGCCAGCTCCTCCGCTCACCGACGCAAACGGATTGGCCCACTGGAAAACCAGGTTGATGGTACCCCTCGGCGGAACGCGAAACCGCTGCAAAACAACTCCGCCCCCAAAGTCATGGGCCACGCCCGAAACAATGCTGGCTGAAGCTGGCGTGGTGGGTGGCAGTCTACCTGAATTAACGAACGAGCTTTGGTACGAGTTGCGGGCGCTGTTGCCGGCCGACGAGAAATAAGCCACGCCCCGCTGGGCGACCTGATTGACGGCCTGCGCAACCGTACCATCCTGAAGAAACGGCTCCTCGAAATAAAAAACGTCGTCAACGATTACGCTACAACCCGCATCAGCTAACCGGATGATGTTGTTGGCAAAACCGGCTTGCCCCGTAAACGCCGTCGCAAACGCCAGATCGGCGCCGGGTGCTACGTCGTGGACGATTTCGATCATTGCCCGGCCTTCGTCAATAAGGCCTGCGCCGGATAGGTCCTCTACGATTTGAACATTGGCCGGTAAATCGCCGGACGCAACACCAGCCGCGGCTCCGCCCAGTGCGTTATACGAGTCGGAAAGAACACCCACTTTGGTACCGGCCCCCGTTACGTTATACAACTGACGAGCGACGTCGGCGCGTAGCGACCGATCACCCTGCGAGGTTACTCTACCGACGTTGTTTATAGGTTTCTCAAACGGCCGCGCCACCCGCAGATTAGATACATCCTTGAGTTCTCCTAACTTTGCAACGGGAAGATACCCAAACACTAATCGGCTGTACGCTACGCCGTCGGTCAGGCCCAACGCCTGTAGGTTCCGTAATAACGACTGAGCATCATCGCCAACGGATATAGCCTCGATGGCTATCATACCGTTCACCACTACAGTCCGGTCTTCTTTAACTAAACCATCCGTAGCCGGGGCCGCCTGCCGGAGATTCGCGGTTTTTCCTTCCGCTTTAAGCTGGATGAGTAACAGGTCGGTGGTGAGTTTAGCCGCCCGAGCCGCTTCCTTGATTGTATTTTGCCCCAGCCCTAAAAAAGGAATGGTGAGCAGAAGGCCAACGACGAGCGTCATCAACCGGCACTTTTGTAGAGCGTTTAACATAGTCAATTGGGTTAGTAAACTAAAGCATGCGTATGAATTGCCATAAAGATGGTGCAGAAACTATCAGATTTACTTATGATGAATAGGGTATTACACCCTATTTGTAGAAT
The DNA here is from genome assembly GCA_964249775.1 of uncultured Spirosoma sp. GTDB lineage: Bacteria > Bacteroidota > Bacteroidia > Cytophagales > Spirosomataceae > Spirosoma. The sequence goes on along the minus strand of CAXUEB010000063.1, from coordinate 18,847 downwards.
GTTTACTATACGGTCGGTTAAGCGCTTTTTATCGAGCACTTAAGTAACCAGATCAACGAAGGTAATTGCCTAATTTCACTGCTTACCACTACCCCCGGCCTGGGCTGCTTTGGCTGGCAGGCCGGGTTGAGTGATCTCAAAGTTTTCTTTTTGCTTGGCTTCGGCAACGATTTTCCGCACGTCGGCGAGGAGCTTTTTGGCGTCGTAGACAATGCCGTCTTTGACGGTGTACGTAACGCCCCCAACACGCTCGACCTCGTTCTTCTGATTTAAATGAATCGCGCCCGTTCCATAAAGCACTTTAAGATTAGCTAAAGGATTCTGGTCGATGATGACAAAATCAGCCAGTTTACCTACTTCCACTGAGCCAATCTGGTCGGCCAGTCCGAGGGCTTCGGCTCCTTTAATCGTGGCGGCCCGGATCACTTCGAGCGGGTGAAAGCCGGCTTCGCGCAGCAGTTCGAGTTCGCGGATGTAAGCAAACCCGTACAACTGGTAGATGAAGCCCGAATCAGAGCCGGTCGTCACCCGCCCGCCCCGGTTTTTGTATTCGTTGATGAACTGCATCCAAAGCTGGTAGTTGCGTTTCCAGGCTACCTCCTGCTCCGTGCCCCAGTTGTGCCAGTACGACCCGTGGGAAATGCGACTCGGCCCGTAGAATCGCCATAAGCTCGGTAGCGTGTAGTCGTCGTGCCATTCGGCGCGCCGGGCAAGCATCAGCTCGCGGTTGGCCTCGTAGATGTTAAACGTCGGGTCGAGCGTAAAGTCCAGCCGGATCAGCGAATCCAGCACGGCGTTCCAGCGGGCGGTACCGGGCTTGGCAGCCTGGAGCCAGAGGTTGCCAGCTTCCTCAAAGCGATTCTGCTCGTTGTTGTAGTTGTAATCGGCGGGGTAGTTCTGAATGGTTTTGTCTTCAAATAAGGCCTCGGGTAGGCCGTACCAGTGCTCCATGCTGGTCAGGCCCGCTTTGGCGGTGGCCAGCACGTTCATGCGCGCCACTTCCAACTGCGCATGGTGGCAGGCCGACCGCAGGCCCAGTTTTTTGTTTTCGGCTAAGGCCGCCCGAAAGATGTTGGGTTCGGCCCCAAAAAACTTAATGCCGTCGGCTCCGCGTTTGGCATTCTGCCCAACCCAGGCGCGGGCCTGCTCGGGCGTACTGATCGGTTCTTTGGCCCCCTGCCCAAACACCGTATAGGCCAGAATGCGCGGAGCGGTGATTTCGTTGCGATTGCTCTTAGCCCGGTGTTCGAGCACCCAGTCCAAGCCGTTGCCGCAACTTGGGTCGCGGATGGTGGTGATGCCGTGGCCCAGCCAAAGTTTAAACACGTATTCGGCCCCGGCTCCCTGCGCCTGCCCGCCGATGTGCCCGTGCATATCCACGAAACCCGGCATGAGGTACATGCCTTCGCAGTTCAGTTCTTTGTCGCCCGGTGCCGCCTGCGGACGGTTTTTGGGATCAATCGGTACGCCAGGGTACCCCACCTGCTTAATCTGAGTGATCCGGTTCTTAACCACCACAATGTCTACCGGACCGACGGGGGGCGCACCGGTGCTGTTAACGAGCGTAACGCCCCGGACAATGAGTTGGTTATGCGGGCCGTCGCCCTCGGCGCGGGCTGGGGCTTTGAGAACCTGGGCAAGGGTGAGATGGCCAACGGCCGTTACCAGTAAACCGATGAGCAGTAGTCGTAAACGCATGAGTGAGTCAATCAGGTTGGTAAACAGTTGTAAGATAAGCGAAACTACCGGACTTTTGCGCCAACTTCCCCGAGCGGCTGAATTAGTTTAGCCGCTCAAGAAAGTTGTAAGACAAGGTTCCCCATGTTTATTCAAAAGAATTTCCTGCTCATCGTATTGGCGCTCGCCGTCGTGTTCGCCTTCGCGATGAAGGCGACGGTCTTTCAGCAGCCGGCCACTGCCACCGCCAAGCCCGCTCCGCTGCCGACCGGCTTTGCCGGCTACTGGTTCAGCGGTAAGGCCGAGCTAAATCACTACGCGTTGAAACAAGCGCAGTACGGCGCGTTGAACCCCGGCGAAGTGGTGCTCATTTTCGTGACCGAAGATTTTCGGACCGATAAACAGGTAAAGTCTGAAACGGAAGCAAGTCGGGACAAATCAGTACCGGTTTTGAAGACGAACCTCATCAAAAAATTCGTGACAGGTATTTACGATTATTCGCTGTATACCTCTGTTTTTACGCCCATCCATTCGTCTACTTCTGCCAACACGCTAAAAGTCAGCACATCGGGGCAGGAGTGGTGCGGGCATAGCTACCTGCAACTGAATTACCAGAACACCGGCTACCAGGTGCAGGGCAAATCCTATTTTGAGCAGGAGGTCGACGAAGCGTATAAGGTAGACATGGCCACGCTCGAAGATGAACTCTGGAACCGCATCCGGCTGGCTCCCGACCAACTACCGACCGGCGATATCCGCCTGATTTCGGGTACAATAAGCGCCCGGCTGCGTCACAAGCGGCTCGAACCACTACCCGCCAACGCGAAGTTAGATGATTACGCAGGCGTCTTGTATCCGGGTAAATCACTCAAATCGTACACCGTGGAGTACCCCACCGATGGCCGGACGCTGATGATTGTCTTTGAAGGTCCGTTTCCCCACCGCATCGTTGGGTGGGAAGAAACCTACAAAAGCAAAGACAACTTACTAACCTCGCGGGCCGTTTTAACCAAAACTACGCAGTCCGATTATTGGAACCACAACGCCCCCACCGACAGTACGTTACGAGCGGAGCTACTAAACTGATGAAACCGCACCATGCGAGCAATCCTATTCTTTGCCATTCTTGCCCTAACCGCCTGTTCTTCCTCAACCGACAAGCCCGCGCAAACCGACGAGCCGACGTACACGCTTATCTTCTTGGACAAAACCCGCAGCGTCAATGTCAACAAGGCGTTCGTAGCCCAGAAGTATCAGCAGGCTATCAACGACATCATCGAGCAGAACATTCGGCAGAAAGGCGACCGGTTAGACGTGTACTTCATTCACGAAAATACTTCGAAAGCCCGTGCCCTAAACGTAACGGTCCGCACCGAAATGGAAGACGTCAGCGGTGCCAGTCCCACCGACCGAGAAGCCGCCGAGACGGAGTTTGGACTGACCTTAACGCGGGAAAAAGCCCAGATACGGCAGCGGGTGTTGCAACAATTAGTAGCGCAGAATACGGGCGCGTCGAGTCAGGAAACCGACATTTGGGCCAGTCTGCCCGTGCTTACCAAGGCCAACGAATCGGGCGCGACCGTGAAGGTGTATTACCTGAGCGACATGATTGAAAGCGTCAACGGCCCCGGTCGGCGCGACTTTCAAAAAACGCCCCCACGCGACAACGCCCAAGCCGACGAGTGGGCCAAAGCCGACGCTGAAAAACTCAAACGCTATGCCATCGGTAGCCCCGACATCACGATGATTCTGCCCTTTGAGCCAAACGCGTCGGTTAGAGAAAACAACCCCACCGTAACGCAGTACTGGCAGACGTTATTCGCCGAACTGGGCGCGGGCAACGTAGCGGAGGAGTAGCGAAACCATTGGTGGTACTAAGGTGCTACAGCTTGGTCGTTGGCAACGAGGCTGAAGATAAGTACGCTTCGGCTTCCTGCGTGGCTCGCTTCATGTGCCGATTGAGGTAAATGCGCTGGTCGTCGACGAAAAACGCCACCTCATTGTCGTAATCGGCGGTAAAGAAAGCGCCATTGGCAAAATAGCCGGTTCCAGCACCGAAATAACAGTTGAACCGATTGGTGTTAACCGAAGCAGATGTGTCAGATGCAGTCTGAACGCCGGCTCGTAAATGGCTCACCAGCGACGTAACGTCCTGTATTTTACCATGTACGCCGACTTCCTTTGTAAAATCAATGCGCCCGCCGGACGCTTCTGACTCCTGAAGCAGATCGTCCAGCAGGCGGATTACTTCGCCGAAGGCTCGTTCGCAGGTGCCGTCGTCTGGGTGATTTCGATCAAATACATTCGAGTCGAAAAGTTGATGAAGCCGACTTCGACTCGACTGAAGCTGCTCATCCGTTGTGGGCGTCGTCATTGTAGTTCGGTTCGCCCACGCTGCGCACCGTCTAAACAGGTAAACAACGGACGAGCCTGTCCAGGCACAACGCAGATAGGGTGCAAGCGATACTGCTCGGTGACCATCGGTCGGAACAGAGGGGCCAAATAAGCGCCGATGTCCGTTGCCCGGAACGGCATTTCGAGCGCGTTTATAAAACGAATGATTGTTTTCATAGCCCTGTATAATAGTGAAGACGTAACAGCGTCAAGCTCAATTTGTTTACTAAGCAGACCAGGTCAGACCATTGCTGACTTGGTTCCCATCAAATCAACGGAATCCGGGGCGGTCTGAACGCTTGGTTGAGTCGCTCCCATTCGTTTTAAGAACCGATAATGCGAGCGGAGGGCGGAAAAGAACGTAGGACTTTCCAAGTAGGGCAGGTTATGTTCCTCGGCTGTGCGTTTTACAATAGCCGTAATGGCGGGGTAGTGAATGTGACAAACTTTGGGAAACAGGTGGTGTTCAATCTGCCGGTTCAGGCCGCCACAGAAGAAAGCGGCTATTGCACTGCGGGGAGCGAAGTTGGCGGTCGTCCGTAGTTGATGAACGGCCCAGGCTTCTTCAATGTTGCCGCCCGGCGTCGGCACCGGAAACGACGTACCTTCGACCACGTGGGCCAACTGGAACACCAAGCCCAGTACCAGCCCTTCAACGATGTGCATGGCCACGAAACCAACCAGTACCTGCCACCAAGCCAGATCGAGCACCAGCATTGGAACGACCAGAAACAAAGTATAATACGCAGCTTTTGTTACGAATAATTTTACGTATTCCTGCTGCGCATGACTGGAGTTATCGTACTGACCAATCTTTTCCTTGAACATCTTAAAGTAATCCTTTCGGAACACCCACGATAACGACGTTAATCCGTACAGTGGAAAGGCGTATAGATGCTGATACTTCTGCCACGGACGGCTTTCGTCGGCGGGGTCTAACCGAATCAGACCGGGTGCTACCTCAATGTCTTCGTCGTGGCCCGGTATGTTGGTATACGTGTGGTGAACGATGTTGTGAGTAATTCGCCATACGTAGGGACTACCCCCCAACAAGTAAAAGCTGTAGCCCAGCAACCGGTTCACCCAGTTGTACCGGGAAAACGAGCCATGCACCGCGTCGTGTGCCACGTTGAAGCCGATAAAAGCGGCAAACGCGCCTAACAACATCGCCATACCCAGCGTGGTCCAAGTACCAAACTGATTGGATAAAATCAACCCGTACAACAAGGTGTAACCCATCAGAAAGAAGATGGCTTTCGTCCACATCGCCCGGTTCGCATTGGGCGAAAGATTTTGCTCGGTGAAGTACGCGTCAACGCGCTTTCGGACAGTCGCAAAGAATTGCGACCGCTGAATGTTGGTGAATTTTACGGTTGAGACCATGGGTTAATTAATTGCGACTGGTATCAGTCGTCGGCAGAAAAATTTGTCCAACTTCTTTTAGTTGGATAAGCACGGGTAAGGCCAGCAAGCCTTGCTCCGTTAGGGCATACTCGACTCGTGGCGGCACTTCAGCATACGCCTTTCGGCTCAATACGCCTAACGTAGACAACGCTTTCAGCTCATCAGCCAGCACTTTCTCGCTGACTGTCGGCAGCATGTCCCTTAATTCGGTGTACCGAAGCGTATGTTGGCCCACCAACAAAATAATGGCGAGACGCCACTTGCCACGAATTACTTCCAACGCTTTATTAACGGGTAGTTGCTCATAGCTACTATCCTTGTGGTTTAGTTCGTTCATGGCCACAGGAATAGGAAGTAAACAAACCGAAGCAGTGGTAACGAATCGGTCAGCGGAAGTGAAACAAAAACAGGCATCTTATCGAGCCTATTACTAACTGTGCTGTAAGATACTTACTTTTGAAATAGAAACGACTTAAACCGTACATTATTTCATAAAATAAGTTCGTAGTCTTCCTAACACTGCGCACTTTCGGCACCGAGCAACGCTGCTTACAATTACGCAACGTGTTTTCTCAGCGCGTCACGTCGAACCTGTTTTGACTTCTTCGGCGGGCCATTCGGCCGACGAGCCGCAGTCCACCGAACGAAAAGAACAGTATATTCGCCAAGTTCAAACTGGACCAGTCTGCTTCCTAACCCTTTTTCGTATGACAAAAATCTTATTCAATCTGACCGCCTTTCTCTTACTACTGAGTAGTTCGCCCCCAGCCGTGTTGGCGCAAAACAAATCGGTTGAATCCGAGAAGTTTGTGTTTCTCAACAACGGCGTCACAGTCGGCATGATCGTCAACTCGGCCCTGAAGGCCGACAAACAACGGCTTAAGCTGACCGAGCAGCAGTTGCCCAAAGCCCGGCAACTAATCACCGACGCAACGGTGAAGTATAACGAAGGGGTCAAAAAGCTGAAAGCGTCGGGTATGAACCGGCAAAAGTTGCGCGTGTTGGCAATTGCCGTCGAAACCGAGAAAGTGCACAACTACCGGGCTATCCTGACCAACGAGCAGTACGCAACGCTACGCACTCAGCATAAAAAGATGTATCCCGAAAGCAAGGTTTAACGTTATTGAAGTCACACAATCGCCAACGTTACGATGAACGTTAACGCTTTATCTTTTTTACTTTGGTTTCTGTTAAGCGCTTCGGCCGTTGCCCAGACTAAACCGGCAACGGCGACTCCGCCGTCGGTCGTTTCGGTCATCCAGGGCGTTACCGACAAACGCTTCCTGCCCGACACGGCCTTCGCTGCCTTGTCGGACGAAGACGTAACATTGTTGGCGAAAGAACCCGTCGCTAATTGGGGCCTTGCCCAGGAGTCCGGGCCGGGCATGACGTACTACAACCTGATCATCGGCACCCGGTCGTACCAATTAGTCATTATCAAATCGCCCAAGGTGGAGTTTCCAACGGCGACGCTGTTGCGGTTTACGACGCCCAAGTCGAAGCCGGAACCCATTGCCCGCGGCACGCTCAAACCCGAAGAGCAAACGCCAAAATGAACCCTCCGGCGGACCCACATGGGAACCGCATTCTCCGGTTTGCGTTTATAAAAGACAAGCCTTATTTCACCGCTGTCCGTAGCGGTCCATTCGCCTTCCATGTCGCTCTTTGTTACGTCTTTAAATTCGGGCAGCAACGGCAACTGCTATTACGTCGGTAATGAGCAGGAAGCAATTCTGGTCGATGCGGGTATCTCCTGCCGCGAAACCGAAACCCGCATGGCCCGGCTGGGGCTGTCGATCGACCGGGTGAAAGCCATCTTTGTGTCGCATGAACACAGCGACCACATTCGGGGCATTCCGCGCATAGCCAAAAAATACCAAGTACCGGTTTATATCACACCCAAAACCCTGCGGCAGTCCGGCTTGGCGCTGCCGGGCGTTTCAACCCGCCCGTTGTCCAGCGGGGAGTCGGTTTGGGTCGGCGGTCTTTGCGTTACGGCTTTTTCCAAACAGCACGACGCGGCCGACCCGCACAGTTTTTTAATCGCTCACCGGGACACGAAGGTGGGCGTGTTTACCGATATTGGCTTGCCTTGCCAGAATTTAATTGAGCACTTCGGCCAGTGTCACGCGGCTTTTTTAGAGGCTAACTACGATGCGCAGTTGCTGGAATACGGCCGTTATCCGTATCCATTGAAACAGCGAATTCGGGGTGGTCAAGGTCATTTATCGAACGAGCAGGCGCTAACGCTGTTCAGGGCGCACCGACCCGCCCACATGAGCCACGTGTTTTTAGCGCACCTGTCAAAGCAAAACAATTCGCCCCAAATCGTTTGGGACTTGTTCCGGCCGCACGCCGATGGTATCGAATTAATCGTCGCTTCGCGCGACCGGGAAACGCCCGTCTACCGAATCAACGCGACCTACGAAGTTGTGGAAAGTCTACGCTGAAGTCGTTTTCAGAAGTTGGGCGAAGGCAAAGGAGCCAGTTGATGAACGGCAATAAAACGATCGTGTATTAACTTCTAATTCCAGCCGTTAGGCGGTTGTCAGCGACAAATTATGGGTGAATAAACGGTTAAATAGTTGCTAAAACACGCGAAAAACAAACCTATTTTGAGAGGAAATTGGGCTTAACTTCGTTCTATAATAGAACGTAAACAACAGCGAACAGCCCGAATGGAATCCACCTACATAACCAGTAAAACCCTTTCCGGTTCTTCTTCCACCGCGACGTCGTCGACCCGTCGTAAGGCGAATGGCCCGGCTACGGCGGCTTTGCTGATTCAAATCGCTACCGAGTTGCTAACGGCTTCGCCGACCATGCGTCAACGAGCAAACATTACGTTGACGGATTTAGCCGCGGCCGATAAAGTGCGCAAGAGCTTGCTTAAAAACCCAGCAAGTTTAAAGCAGAATTAAGTTAGGATCGCCCTGATCCCCCAAACGCAATCCGCTCCCGACAGGACTGGCGGGAGCGGATTGCGTTTGGGAGTAACCAGTCTCGAACCGCATCATTTGACAGAGTAGCCCAACTTTCTAAGTTCGGAAGCCGTCAGGCGGATAATATTCACATCCAACTTAATCGGTGAACGGGGCGTATCCGTTGAATCCGTTTCGACCGCAACCATCGCGTCAACCACGTCCATGCCTTTGAACACCTGACCAAACACCGTGTAGTTGTCATCCAGACGGGCTAATCCGTTTCTGTTCTGCACAATGTAAAACTGGCAACCCGCCGATAGCTTACCCGGGTTATTGTCACGACCCGCCCCGACAGCCCCATAAATGTGTCGAATCGTGGGGCTAAATTCCGGTTTGAGCAGATACGGCGAATCGGCAAAGCCCGCCGGCGTGTCGGGGCAACCGCCTTGCGCAACGAAGTTGTTGATAACCCGGTTAAACGTCAGCGTATCCCAGTAGCCAGCATTGGCGAGTTTCATAAAACTACCTTTGTGATTGGGCGTTTCGTCATAGAGCCAAAATAGCACCTCCTTCCCGTTGGCTTTAATTTGACCAATGGGGTATGTCTTCTCCGGCTTTGGCAGGGTCAGTAGCGAAACGATAGTCGTAATCAGCAGTAGAATGTCAGACATGGTGTTGCTAAGTGTACGAGTCGGTACGTGAAAAACTGCTCTGTTACGTTTACCACTGCGGCAAACAGAGAATCGCTGACAAGATAAATTAAAAATGAAAAAGCCACTGAACTTCAGTGGCTTTTTCCTGAGTAGCGGGAGCTGGACTTTAACCCGCTTAATTCGTTCTTATCAATACCGTCCGTTAAAAGCCACAAAAACGGTCGTACTTAACTATTTACTACGTTTCAGGCATCTAAATGTATTAATTAGGATAAATCCGAATTAAAATAAATTAAACCATTCCGTACACGGTTCCGTACACTACGCTACCTTTGGTGTACGGAATAAACCAGCACGGACTATGCCCCGCACCACCAACAGCCCCGTTACGTATCTTCTGCGAGACCCTAAAGCCAAGAAACCAACGCCAGTAACTTGCGCCGTGCGGTTCAATAACGAGCGGATTAACATTGGTACGGGCTTCAAGGTACTGCCCGCCCACTGGAACACAAAGATTAACCGGGTTAAAAATGTAGTCGATGCCACCGATAAAGACCAGATCAACGGTTACCTTGACCGCACCGAGACGGCGATCAACAGCATTATTACGAAGCTGAAAGCCGACCGCTCGGCGTTAACCAAAGAGAACGTGCGGGATCGGATCGACGCGTACCTGAAACCGGTGGTCGAGGATGCGCCCGTTGAGCCGACCGAACCCGCCTTGTTTACATTCATTGCTGACTTCATCGAAGTCGCCCCGAACCGGGTCAATATCGAAACCGGCAAGCACGTCGAGCGCCGGACGATCCAGAAGTACGAGACGGTCTTGAAGGTGCTGCGCGAATTTGCCAATTCGTATAAACGTCGGATTGACTTCGATACGATTGACCTGGATTTCTACGACGCGTTCACGGCTTATCTGACCTCAACCAAAGGCTTTGCTACCAACAACGTCGGCAAGTACTTACAGACGTTGAAGGTGTTCTTGAATGATGCATCGGCGCGGGGTATCAGCGTCAGACAAGATTACCGGAGCCGAAAATTCAAAGTTGTTAAGGAAGACGCGGACAACATTTATTTGAGTGAGCCGGAGCTACAGCAGCTACGCGAACTGGACTTATCCAAAACGGAGCGGTTAGAGCGCGTTAGAGACCTGTTCCTTGTCGGATGCTACACGGGCTTACGTTTCTCGGATTTGACCAATCTACGGCCTGAATACATCAAAAACGGGCTTATCCGCATCGAGCAGCAGAAGACGGCCGATAAGGTAGTCATCCCCTGCCACGAGGTCGTAACGACCATGCTGCAAAAGTACAATGGTGCCCTGCCCCGAAGCATCTCCAACCAGAAGATGAACGACTACATCAAAGAAGTTTGTCAGTTAGCGGGAATGGACAGCCGGGAAAGCAAGGCGCAAACGAAAGGGGGTAAGCGGGTTACCAAGACGTTGGAAAAGTGGCGGATGGTCTCCACCCACACCGCCCGCAGAAGTTTTGCGACCAATATGTATCTGCTGGGCGTTCCGGCGCTGACCATCATGCAGATCACCGGCCACCGGACCGAGAAAGCGTTCATGCGCTATATCAAGCTGGATCGGGAGCAACACGCCAAAGTAATGGCCCTGCACTGGCAAAAACAGTTGCAGGGGACAGCCTTCACCATTGCCAGTTAATACACAAAAAGCCTGCCCTCGATCTGGAACACCGGAGCAGGCTTAAAATCGTTACTGAGACGCGATGATAACCAAGACAGCCGCCAACGAGTTCGGTTTGCTCATCAAAGCTGCGACGCAGTGCTTCATCTTCGCCACGACCAACGACCAGGTGGCGACTGATTTCATCAAGAATTGGGCCACCGCGCGCGAGGTGCTGCAAAAGTATAGCAAAATCAGAACCGAGATAAAGACGAAATGGGAAGATATTGGCCATGATACGACACAGTGGAGGCACTACTGCAATGTGTTAGAGACACAACTGCTCCAACCCGCAATCGAATTGGATAGGCTTTGCCAAGATTTCCTTGACACAGATGCTGAGGTGGTATCCTCGGACGAGGTGGATGAAGATTTTCGCTTTCAAGAACACAGCCCTTTTGAGCGCGTCACGGCAGACGTACAAGAAAAACTGCAACGACTAATCGCTACGGCGAAGCAGGAAGTAAACCGCGCAACTAATACCCGGTTAAAACTGAATAACGCTACGCCCCCACCTTCGACAGATGAGGGCAATACAAACAATTCATCTTCGGAAAATATTCCTCCACCCCGTAAAGATCAAGCACCCTACAACTCGTTTGAAGAATTATTTTACAGACCGGAAGACATCTCCATGTGCGTTGATGCATTACGTAAATGCCGGCCTGAGAAGCCAATATTGGGAGAAGGGTTAAATTGGACCGGTGGCCAAAAAGACAAAGGCTTCTTTGTTGCTTGGATTGAACGGATGGAAACGATGAAGAAGCCTAAAATAGCTTACCTGGGCAACCGCAAACAGTTAGTACAATTGCTGAATGCCTACTTCGTCAACCTTAACTTAGGTAAAGACGCTCGCATGTTTAGTAATGGAGCACCCAAAGAGAAAAAGGACGCTTTCTTAGCACTTCTCCCTAATTAGTGCAAATCGTGCGAACTGTGCATTTGTGCATCATTCGCACTTGCAACCTGATCCAACCGCCCAACTTGCCCCCATGTTTAACGCAAACCAACGCGACAACATGGAGATGGTATTAATGTCCGCCGACCAGTTGCGGACAATGATGATTGAAGCGGCCAGCATAGCCGTAAAGCACAATTACTCACCCCCAGCGTCTTCTCCTTCGCCACAGGAACCTATATCGCCCGAAGAGCTTTGTAGGCGACTTGACATCACAAAGCCGACCGCTTGGGCTTGGGAGAAGAAAGGGGTAATTAAAGGCTACCACTTAGGAAACCGCAAGTACTACATCTGGCAGGAGATTGTTGCCGACCTAAAGAAAGGAGGGGTGGAGGCATGACCACGGCCTTACAACACCTCTGCCGCCTTGTCGACCAACGCAGAGCCGAACGTTTGCTAAACTTCCCTACCAAATGCACTTCTCGCGGTAAGTGTAAATACGAAAAGAAAGGAGGGCAGCCAGCATGATGACTCTCTATGCGATTTCGCTCGCAATACAAGAGATGGGTGGCGCAATATGGAGCATCAACGTGCTGGACTTCGGCATTGTGCTTCGGGCCGAGATTGGCAAAACCCAGATTAGGGTTGTAAAGATGAAGCGGGATTGTTGCGAGTCGAAGATTCCCGTCGAAACTAACAGTCTCCTGCACGTCGTCCAAGACCTCGACCGCCTGCGCCTGTGGCTACGGGAAGCCACAGGCAAGCAGTCGGCTTAATCACTCCCACTGGCGGATGATTGATCCTCACCCGCCGTAAACCCAAAGGCTATGCACAAAAGTAATCATTTGCCGACTTCGTTTGTCGGCAAGGGTGGTCATTTTTACGTCCTTCGTAATGAAGGGCTTAGTAACCCCAACGTGCCTAAGATGTATGCGGTTTATTCTTCGATAAATGCCTACAACCATCGAAGCGAAACACCATTTTTTGCGTCTATCGAAGCTGTACTATCTGACTTCGATCATGAAGTTTCTATCTGCCCCGAAACGCTGAAAACCACGTGGCCAGCGGACCGCGACGAAACGGATTCGGGATTAACGCCCGCTCGCAACTGGGCTAACCGACTCAAAAAGGCGAGGGAGGGCCGGCGCTATGTTGCCTAAAGTGTCTGTCTACGCCAGCGTCAGCCCAACGTCGTACAAAGGAAACTTTACGGTTGAGGACGTACTTAGGACGGTTACCTCAACGAAGTTTAAAGCATCAACCGAACACCTGCGATCTCTGGCTGATGGAGAGGAAGCTAAAGTTTTCAAGGCAGGGAGACAAGACGAGCAGGGGCGATTAGTTGAACCGGGCCATTTCTACGGCGTAACCTGGTCTGGCACGTTCAATGGAGGCAAAAAGGCAGAGCATTTGCAAACGCACAGCTGCCTTATTTGCATGGACATCGACGGGTTGACGGTCAACGAAGTTGCAACACTCAAGGCACAACTGCGTGATGATGAGCATACCCACGTGCTTTTTGTCAGTCCATCGGGTAGTGGCGTCAAATGGGTTGTCAAGACCGACCTTCGGCAGCCCGACGAGCACAAAGCATTTTTTTCTCAGTTGTCTGATTACCTGCACGACAACTACGGACTTACTCGTAAGCAGGACGTGCCAAGAGGGGTGAAAGCACAAATTGACCCCAGCGGCAAGAACGTTGACCGGCTATGCTTTCTTCCGTTCGACCCCGACGCCTATTACAACTTCAACAGCGAAGCAATGCCGTTGATAGAGGAGTACCATAATCCGCCGGCGGTCGAGCAGCCACCGAGCACCGAACCGAACGAACGATACGCAGCCGCCGTATCGGTCGAGGACAAAACCCGCCGACTACTCATAGACTGCGTTAGCCGCTTGCAGCGTGGACGGGTTGACTTGACAGACACCTACGAGGCTTGGGTAGAAATTGGCCTTTCGTTGACCAGCTTAGGCGACGAGGGCCGCACCTACTTTCATGAGGTTAGCCGGATCAACGCCAAGTACGATTATCAGCAGAGTGACACCAAATTTACCGAACTGCTACGGAACCGGAACGGTAGCGTTACCATTGGCACGTTCTTCCGCCGTTGCGAGGAAGCTATGGGCAAGACCTGGGAGCCACAAACCACTGGCACCACCGCCGACGCCCGCACGGGGCAGAAGACAACCGAGTGGAAAACGCCCCGACCGTTACATACGGCCCTTTTGCCGGTTTTGCCGGTAACTCCCGATATGATTCCCGAACCGTTTCGGCTCTGGCTGATGGATATTGCCAACCGGATGAAATGCCCGCTGGACTTTGTTGCATCTGGTGCCGTGGTTATGGTATCCGCGTTGGTAGGGACCCGGTTGGCCATCAAGCCTAAGACCCGTGACGACTGGACCATAGTACCTAATTTGTGGGGGGCGGTTGTCGCCGGCCCAAGCGCAATGAAGACCCCGTCTATTGCCGAAGTGTTCAAGCCGCTGTACCGGCTCATGGCCGAGTCGCGAGCCGAGTTCGAGGGCCAACAACAGCAGTACGAGGCTCAGTTGCTGAGTTATGAAGCTCAAAGAAAGGTCTACCAAGCGCAGGAACAGGAGCGGCTAAAGGGTAAGTCTGTTAACAATCCGGTTGCCTTCCCCGAAGCGCCAGTGAAACCCGCCGAACGACGCTTTGTTGCTAATGACGCGACGGTTGAGAAGTTGGCCGAACTCTTGAACGAGAATCCAGCCGGTCTATTGGTTTGGCGCGATGAACTGGTTGGCCTACTGGCCGGATGGGACCGCGCCGGGCGAGAGGAGGATCGGGCGTTTTATTTGGAAGGTTGGAACGGCAACGGCGCGAAAACCGTAGATCGAATCGGGCGGGGAACAATTCACGTAAAAACGCTATGTGTGTCACTGTTTGGTGGGATTCAACCTGCTAAACTCTTAGGGTATCTACAAGCAGCCACTGGGCACGAAAACGACGGGTTTGTTCAGCGTTTGCAATTGGCGGTTTACCCCGACCGGCCTCAATGGGAATACACCGACGACTACCCCGACGCCCGTGCGCGCGATACCGCGTATGAAGTTATTCGCGAGATTGCCGACTCGGACTTCTCAACCGTCGCCTACGACGCCGACGCCTATAACTCCTACCCTTACACCCGATTCGATGACGACGCACAAGTCGTATTTCGAGAGTGGCTAACGAACTGGGAAACCAACGTACTAACCACTGAAAGCGGGCTGTTGTTGGAGCACTTTACCAAGTTTCGGTCACTACTGCCGTCGTTAGCGTTGGTGTTTCACGTCGTCAATTGCGCCGGGCAGTCCGCCCCCAATGCCCCCAGAAAACAACTGGTTTCTAAAGAAGCGACACGTATGGCGGTACAGTGGTGCGACTACTTGATGAGCCATGCCCGGCGCATTTATGGACTATTGGATACGGTTAGCATCACGGCGGCTAAAGAACTTATGCGGCATTTGAAAGCCGGCGACCTGCCAAATGGATTCAAAGTACGTGACGTAACAAAAAAGGGTTGGACGAATCTAACGACCGCCGACAAAGTTGATTCGGCCCTCTCTGAACTGATTACGCTGGGCTGGATTCAGGAAGTGCAGCCACCCGCGACTACGACCGGTCGGCCGCCCGCCCCAGAATACCTGTTTCACCCTAAATTATTTCAAAATACATAAGGTGGGTTACCGGCAAAACCGGCAAAAGTGGTTTTGCCGGTTTTGCCGGGTAGTCTACGTGCGCTATTCTCGCTAAAGAAGTGGACCGCGCTCCGTTTTGAAGTCCCGTTGGTGATAGGTGTATGATCCTCGAAGAATCGCAACTACCCAGGCTAAGTCGATGAAATACCCCGTCTGCCGACTCAGGCCCCATTCTCCTAAAAAAGCCGACATGGTCGAAGCCATGCCAGCTATCCATAGGAGCAAATAGAAGTACCGGGGGTTCTCGAAGTTAGGCGTGTCACAATCTCTATCTAAGAGAACTATGAAGCCAACGACCCATGCAACACGGAAGCCTTGATAAACCCAATCTTTCAACGGGGGTAAGAATGCAGCAAGTAGGAAAAGTAAACACATCACCAGCGCAGTAAACTCGTACCGCGTAGGCTTGCGACGGAAAACGCCCCATACTTTGCGATTCTGAAAAGGCTGGTTCGTGGGGATGGCCATGACCAAGTTAAATTGAAGTTGAGCAAATATAAGTAGCGCATCGTTTGGCAATGTAAGTAATTATTTCACGGCAAATTCATCTTCGCGAAGGACACTTATATTGCTGATTTTCAGTATATTTAAACATCTAAACCGGCCATGAGCACTATGACTGAATCCGCCTTTCCGAAGCAACCGAATACCCCTCAGCAGCCAACGCCCAAACCCGTACCGCTACGACCCCAGGTAAACGCCCAGGGCGTCAAGCAACTCGCAGCCGCCTTAGACGGGGCCGGTGCAGACGGCGCGCGCGCCTTACGGCTCTACAACGAGCAGGTGCGTAACGGCCCCGAAGCCACCGAAAAAGCCCTCGGCGTTCTACGGCGGGCAGCCGAAGCGATTGATTACCGGGCGGACATTACCCTCGGCGTTTACGCCAGTGCCTCGCCACCCGTTCCGACGACAAACGGGAAGTCCGCCGTGCGTAATGACAGCCCGGTGGCCGAATTTGGCAAGCGGTTCGCCAACGGCGTAATTGACACCTTTACTACCGGCGTTGCCCGGATACCTCAGATGGTTGTCGGCGCGGCCGGTGAACTCGGCGACGCCCTCGGCCCCGTGCGGGGACAAAGCCAGGCCGAAGCCGACAAGGTCAACAAAGAACACTTCGATCCGGTCTTCAACGCTACCCGGCAGTTTGGCGATAACGTCGCCCAGTTCGTAGACCGCTTCAAGTTCGAGCAGGACAACACGGGTCAGTACGACGGGGGGCTGTACGACACCGACGACGGCTCGTTCAACCTGCACTTGGACCGGCGCGTGGTGGGAGCCGTCAGCAGCGGGACGGCGAGCATCGCGGCCCTGTTCGGCCCTGGCTTAGTGAGCAAGGTAACGCGGGGCGTCGGGTTGGGAGTCACCGCCCTGCGAACGGCTACCCAGGCGGGCGACGTGGCAAAGGTCGCCGAACTAACCAAGCGCGCCGAAGCGACCCAGCGCGTTATGCGTTACGCCTTTAGCGTTACGTCCCAGACGCAGCCGATCTACCAGGAAGCCCTTGCTGCCACGGGTGACGCCCGTA
The DNA here is from genome assembly GCA_964249775.1 of uncultured Spirosoma sp. GTDB lineage: Bacteria > Bacteroidota > Bacteroidia > Cytophagales > Spirosomataceae > Spirosoma. Next base: position 1,974 of record CAXUEB010000063.1, on the reverse strand, counting down.
AAGCGTCCGCGATTACGGCGGCCATCGCTCCCATCTCGGCGGCCCTCGACGCCTTCGCGGGTGTGGGTCGGCTGGCCGCGGGTGGTGCGCGCGCCGGTGCAACAAAGGCCGCCGTGCGGGAAGCCATTACCCGGATGGGTGGTGAGGTGACCGAGGAAAGTATGGAGCGGGCGGCTAAAGGCTTTGCTGAGCAGTGGGTCAAGGGCCGGGGGGCTGCGAGTGCGGGGCAACTACTGGAAGAAGGCGGCACCGAGACCGTGCAGGAAGCCTACGCCCTCGGCGTGGAAGAGATTTTCGACCGGGCTGCCGGACGGGACGACTTTAAGAACGACGACTGGCACGACCGCCTGGGTAACGCGGCCCTGCTGGGTGGGTTGCTGGGGGGCACCGTGGCGGGAGCCATCTACCACGGCGGAGCCTACCATCCTACGGCGTTTAAAATGATGCAGGATGCGTATCTGTCGGGTGGCAAGACGGAGATGGAAGGCGCGCGCGCGAACCTGTTGTCGGGTCTTGACGAAGCGGTGGGTAAGGGCACCATGAACCGCGCCGACGCCGAAGGACTTACGGGTCAGATTGACCGGATGGGTAAAGTCATCACCAGCTTCAAGAATCCATATGGTCCGGGTGGTGGGGGTATCGACAGTAAGACCCAGTTCCAGTACTACGATCTGGCTTACAATCAACTGCCCCAGCACCAGGGGGAACTCGACCGCTTGCAGGGCATAGTCGACGGCTTATCGTCGGACTCTCCCGTGCGCATGGGCGAAAACGCGTATGGCGATCCCGTTCAGGACGCGGTTGACCCCTTCGTGGCCCGAAGTGAGATTGCCCAGTTACAGTCGGACCTGCTCGATGCGCGCCGGCGCGTAGCTTACCTGTCCAGCGTCCAGGGCGCGCTGACCCAGCAGGGCCAGTACCAGCAGTGGGCCAAAGGCTACGACGTAATCGGCAAGTACCGCGTGGGCGATAGGGTAACGGGACCCGACGCGGGCCGCGCCCAGGTCGACGGCACGATTAAAGCGATCTCCGACGACGGGCAGTTGCTTACGCTGGCAAGTCAGGACAGTAACGATGCCACCGACGTTCAGGTGCGGGCGCTCGAAGCCCGGCCCTTTTCCGAGACAACCGTTAGCCCCGTCGAACAGGCCCAGGAAGGCGACGCCGTCGTGGGTGACGACCTGGCGGACGGCTTTCTGCCCCACCGCCCGGAGCCAATGGCGACTGGCTACAAAGCGGGTAGTCGGGTGATTCTGAATGACGATCCGGCCATAACCCGGCGCGTAACAACCGTAGCCAAAAACGAACAGGGCGAACCAATCTTGACGATTGAACACCCCGATGGCGTACTGACCGGCACCGTAGCCGAGCTTACTGACCGTGGCAATCCGCGCCGAATGCTGGGCAGCTTCGATCCGGGCCTGGCCCTGTCGCGCGCCGATAGGCGGGCGGAAACCGAGCGTCAGTCAGTAGCAATGGACAAGCTGCGCGAGAAGCTACCAAAGCCCGTCGTGACGGCGCTGGACGGCATGGACGAAGGCGAGCTAACGGCGCGCTACGAACGCATTCGGGGCGACAAAAACAAGACCGACGAGCGTAAGTACACCGAACATCTGGCGAGGGTGAACGGCTGGCCGGTAGCGGTGCCGGAAGCGCCCGTTCTGAGCCGACGCGAATACACCGACGAGTCGATGTCGGAAGATACCCTGCCGCCAGAAGTGGTGACACCCTCGCCGGGTGAAGTCATCTCGGACGAGATGTGGAACGAGATGGACACCACGGGCGAAATTCCCGACGAGGTGCTGGACGGTATCGCCGAGCGGCAGATCGAGAACGTCGAGCTTTCCGAATTGCAGCAGGTGGTCGAGAATGACCTACGGGCGGAAGAGCGCGTCCGACTCGAAGCCGCAATGGAACGCTACGCCCAAGAGAAAATAGATGCGCTATCCGAGCAACCCCAACCCACCCAACCAC
>CAXUEB010000062.1:10217-20967 GCA_964249775.1 uncultured Spirosoma sp. | reverse complement strand
GCCCATAATGGTACCGGTCGTACCCATCGACGACACAAAATGCGTAATCTGCCCGGCCGTATCACGCCAGATTTCGGGGCCGGTCGTGCGGTAATGCCCTAAGTAGTTGTCGGGGTTGGCAAATTGGTTGAGCATTACGTAGCCACCCTTGCGGACCTGCTCGTCGGCGTAGTCGCGGGCACTTTCGATGGTTTCGGTCAGGATCACTTTGGCCCCGAAGGCTTCCATCGTCAGGACGCGTTCGTGGGTGGAGTTTTCGGGCATCACCAGCTCAATGTCGATGTCGTAAAGCCGGGCAATCATCGCGAGCGCAATGCCCGTGTTGCCGCTGGTGGCTTCAATAAGCTTCATGCCGGGCTGGAGTTCGCCCCGCGCCAGCGCACCTTGAATCATACTAACGGCGGCCCGGTCTTTCACGCTGCCGCCGGGATTGTTGCCTTCGAGCTTACCGTAAATTTTTACGTTGGGATTTGCATTCAGCCGGTTCAATTCAACTAACGGGGTATTACCGACTAAATCAAGCAAAGTTGCCATGCCACTGCATTCGTCTGTCTGTGTTTAGTAAGGTTAAACCGGTTTGATTAGTTCAAGAGGTAGGTTGAGCCGGCTGTACCAGTTAACGCGTAAATAGGAAATAATTTTAATCCGTAGGAGTGGTCAACGGGTCATCCTATGCTACCGAATCAAATTTTCTACGATCGTAATGCACTGATAATGAATTTTGTGTAACATTGCTTTTAACAATGAACACCAAATTTTTTGTCAATCAAATGCATTCGTTGTTTTACTTATTCACACCATCCAATCCATTTGTTGTTATGAAAACCGTGTTACTGGCCAAACCGCTTACCCAAGCGCGTTTGGACGAACTCGCCCGGCACCTCGACATGCCGGATCTGATGCTGCCGTTTTGGGGGTATCGCAAAAAAATGCCCATGCACCAAATTGTGCGGCTCGAAGGCGAGGGAAATTACACCTTGTTCCATTTTGCCGATGGTAGTCATCTGATTGTCTCCCTGACGCTTAAGAAGATGGAAAGCCGGTTATCACCAAAGGTGTTTGTCCGGCCGCACAAAAAGAACATTATCAATCTGATGTACCTCGAAGGCGTGCATCCCGAAGGCGTTTCGTTCGGCCGGCCGCAACTCTGCGCCAACTTGGCCAACGGCCACCGCATTGACGTGTCACGCCGGAAAGCCAGCCGGTTCATAAAGCAGGTAAAGGGCTTTCAGCAGGAAGTGCAGTCGTTAACTACGCTGCCAACCGGCCCCGTTGGTAGCGCAGCGCTTGCGGCTTAGGGCGAGTATAAAAACGGAAACGGGGTTTGTCGCGCGGCAAACCCCGTTTCCGTTCCAGCGTGGCGCAACGGGTGCCTACTGCTTAACCTTAACCATTTCTTCGTCCCGCAGCGCCCGGCGCAGGATTTTACCCACGTTCGTTTTGGGGAGTTCGTCGCGGAACTCAATCAGGCGGGGCACTTTGTAGGCCGTTAAGTTCTCGCGGCAGAAGGCTTTAATGGTGTCGGCCGTTAAGTTTGGTTCTTTTTTGACGACGAAAATCTTGACCACTTCCGTCGATTTGTCGTCCGGCACGCCAATGCACGCCACTTCGCCAACGCCGGGGCACTGCGCCACCACGTCTTCGATTTCGTTCGGGTACACGTTGAAGCCCGATACTAAGATCATGTCTTTTTTCCGGTCGACGATCTTAAAAAAGCCGTCTTCGTTCATCACCGCCACGTCGCCGGTTTTGAACCAGCCGTCGAGCATGGCTTTCTCTGTTTCTTCCGGTCGGTTGTAATAGCCGCTAAACACCTGCGGACCACGGGCTACAATTTCACCCGGCTCACCGACGGACGCGTCGGTGCCGTCGTCCCGGATCACTTTCATCGCGGTACTCGGCCAGGGCAGGCCAATCGTGCCGACGCGCACGGTGCCGTCGACGGGGTTTGAGCTGAGCACCGGCGAGGTTTCGGTCAGGCCGTAGCCTTCGCAGGGTGTGTTGCCAGTTAGTTTTGCCCAGCGGTCGGCGACGGTTGTTTGCAGGGCCATGCCGCCCGCCGACGTAACTTTGAGTTGGCTAAAATCGACTTCGCCGATGCGCGGGTGGTTGAGCAACCCGTTGTACAGCGTATTAACGCCCGTGAAGGCCGTGACCTTGTACTTCTTCAGATCGTCGATAAACGCGTTGAGGTCGCGCGGGTTGGTAATGAGCAGGTTCATCGCTCCGCTCTTGAGCGAAGCCAAGGCGTTGGTGGTCAACGCATAGACGTGGTAGAGAGGCAACGCGGCCACGAAAATGCCTTCGCCGTCGGTCATGCCGCCCGGCTTCATCCAGGCATCCTGCGCTTCAACGTTGGCCAACATGTTCCGGTGGGTCAGTACGGCCCCTTTCGAGACGCCTGTCGTGCCGCCCGTGTATTGAATAAAGGCCGTGTCGGCATTCTGCAAGACAACCGGCCGGAAAGTTTGGCGGCTGCCGCGGCTGAGCGCATCGCCGAACGAGATGGCCCGCGGCAGGCTATACGAAGGCACCAACTTCTTCGCGTACTTGACGACCGCGTTGACAATCTGCTTTTTCGGAAAACCAAGTAGATCACCCAGTTGGGTCACGATAACGTGCTGAATGTCGGTCTTGTCGAGAATTTTTTCTAAGTTCTGGGCGAAATTGGCCAGAATCACAATTGCCGTTGCGCCGGAGTCTTTAAACTGATGCTGCATTTCGCGGGGCGTGTACAGCGGATTGGTGTTAACCACCGCCAGTCCTGCCCGCAACGCGCCGAACATGGCCACCGGGTATTGCAGCGTATTCGGCATCTGAATGGCCAGCCGGTCGCCTTTCACCATACCCAGATCATTCTGCAGAAACGACGCGAACTGCTGCGATAGTTGATCCAATTCGCCAAACGTGATCTGCCAGGGGTGGGTTTGGGTTATTGGCGTCTCCATGCGTCGTTTGTAATTTTTTATAGCAAAAATAAAACGAAATAAGGGATGTTTTCGCTATGGCATCAAGAACAAGAAATTATTCTACATCGGTTTTAGCGTTGCGTGTTTTCAGGTAACCAGTCTGGTGGTGTCAGGGCAGTAATTCCCGAACGAGTTCAGCGGCCAGCTCGGTCAGACTGGTTGCCCGAATGTCCGGCCGGAGACCAAGGAGGTTAAGCACCCTACCCGGCCATTGCAGAAAAACCGTGGCGCATTCGACGGCGTTGGCCCGGCAATGTTCCGGTCGTGCGCGGTTGCTACCCACATGGCGCTCAACGGAACCTTCAGGCGGGCAGAAGCCAGTTCGTATGCCTGCTGGGTTTGTAGCCCCTAATGTCATCCACCAAAATTACGGTCGCAGACCATCCAGCTCCCGCATACGCTTGGCCGACGCCTGCGCGTCGTTGGTCAGCTAAGCGAAAGCCCGCTTCCTGCAAGCGGGTCAGCCCAGGGACCACATTCGGAGCAGGCAGCAGGATTTTCAACTGATCTATAATCGGCGCTTCCTCGGCGGTCGGCGAATGAATGCCCAAGGTGTCGGTAACGGCGTGTTTGCGTTTGTCGATTCTCTTGGTGCGGTAAGGCCCCACGGCTCAGTCGTCATGCGGAGGGCGGCTAAGGCCAGTCGGTCGAAGGGTAAGAATGTTCCGGTCGCGAGGCCGGTTATCCACAGCCGCCCGGTATAATCCTGTTTGAGCCGCTATTCGCCAGTATCCGCATCGTTTGTGACTACATTCCCGCCCTCAACCCGTACAGCTTTCTGTTGGAAGACGAAGTCGAGGAACCTAAGTGGATTGGTAAGGTGAAAGGAACGTTTGCCCAGTTAGTGGGCCGTACTTGGTTGGTTTTGCGTTCATAAACCATACCGTTCCTTCAGACCAACCTGGATAACAACCGAGCGTAACAAACACGTAACGGCCCGCGCGTGAGCGGGTTAAAGTTTACCCATTGCTGACAAAACCTTCTGTTCCGGTGGTCGTTACGGTTATATGCCAGCGCGTTTCTCTGTTACAACCGCTAACGCAACATCGACCATGCATCGGTTCTCGCTAAGCCATCTCCACAAGCACGTTCAACGGCGTGATTTTATGCGCTATCTGGGTGCGACCGCCTTCGCCCTGCCGACCGTCGGCGGATTAATTGGTTTGCAGGGGTGCGGCCGTAAAGACGGCCAAACGGCCGAAACCGGCGAGACCAGCGAAGCCACAGCGACCTCGGCCGCTGGAACGCCGGGCGCGCGGAAGCTGGGGATTGCCCTGGTCGGTTTGGGTAAATACAGCGAAGGCGAACTGGCCCCCGCGCTGGAAGAAACCAAGTTTTGCCGCTTAGCAGGCATCGTGACTGGCACGCCCGAAAAGGCCGACAAATGGAAGAGTAAGTACAACATTCCCGACAAAAACGTTTATAGCTACGAGACGTTCGACCGCATCGCCGACAACCCCGACATCGACATTGTGTACGTCGTCTTGCCGAACGCTATGCACGCTGAATACACCATCCGGGCGGCTCAGGCGGGCAAGCATGTCATCTGCGAAAAACCAATGGCAACGACTTCGGCCGATTGCCAGAAAATGATTGACGCCTGTAAGAAAGCCGGCAAGCAGTTGGCCATCGGCTACCGGCTGCACTTTGAGCCGCACAACCGGGAGATGATGCGGCTCGGTCAGCAGCAGACCTTTGGCAAGATCAACCAGATTATCGCCGAAAACGGGCAGAAGCAAGGCAACGACACGCCCTGGCGCTTGGGCAAAGGCTTAGCCGGGGGCGGACCGCTACCTGACGTGGGTGTGTACTGCATTCAGGGTGCTCTTTACACCAAAGGCCAGGTGCCCATATCAGTGACCGCCAAGTTTCACCCCGTCACCGACAAAGAGAAATTCAAAGAAGTCGAAGAAGGCATCAGCTTCCAGATGCAGTTCGCCGATGGTTCGGTCGCCGATTGCCGGACCAGCTACAACGACAAGTACAACAAGCTGCGGGCCGAAGCCGCCAACGGCTGGTTTCAGTTGGACCCGGCCTACCAATACGGCGGTCTGAAAGGCGAGACGAGTCGGGGCAAGATGGACATTGAGAACGTCAACCAGCAGGCCCGGCAGATGGACGCCTTCGCCAAATGCCTGCTGAACAACAAACCCACGACCGTACCAGGCGAGATGGGTATGCGCGACGTACAACTCATTGAAGCCATCTATCGCGCGGCCGAAACGGGCACCAAAGTGTCCACGAAGGATGTGCGGCAGGTGCTGGATAAGGTAAGTAGCGCGGCTTAGATTCGACCGGTACCCATCAACTCTATCGCCGGACAATTTATAACTCTGGTGCTTGAAATCGATTATTTTTGGGGCGGGTATGCGCCTGTTTCATCAGGTTCTGCATGGCCTGCACCCGCTCGGGGTTGCGCCCGGCCAGGTCGTCCGTTTCAGATAAATCGTCCTTGAGGTTATACAATTCGGTCGTGACCGCGCCGGTTGGCTCGAACTTGCGGACGGCCTTCCAATCGCCCTGCCGAACGGCCTGCGAAAATCCCTTTTCGTAAAACTCCCAGTACAAGTACTCATGAGCCGGCTGCGCATTACGGCCGAGCAGCGTCGGCACGATCGACACGCCCTCGGTTGGCCCCGCGGGTTTGGTTCCGGCGAGGTCGCAGAACGTGGGCAGCATGTCCCAGAACGCCCCGGCAAAATCACTCGTTTGGCCGGGTTTGATCTGTCCCGTCCAACGCGCGATAAACGGCGTGCGGATGCCACCTTCGTACAAATCCCGCTTGACGCCCCGCAGCGGCCCGCTACTCCGAAAGAAGTCGGCGTCGGCGCGGGTGCGGCCACCCTCAACGTGCGTCCCGTTGTCGCTGGCAAACACCACCAGCGTGTTGTCGTCGATGCCCTGCTTTTTCAGCGCGTCCAGTACTTTTCCAACGTAATCGTCTACGGACGAGACCATGGCCGCGTAAGCCGCTTTGGGTTGCGGCTGGGGACCGTAGTGCTGACCGTCGGGGTGCGCCTTTTCGGTACCGAAGACGCTCGCGCCGTCGGCATTCTGATACGGTTTTACGTAGCGATCGGGTACGTGCAGTTCCGCGTGCGGCACGGTAAAGGCCAGATAGACAAAAAATGGCTGCCGCCGATTCTGTTCGATAAACTGCACGGCCGCTTCCGTGAACGCATCGTTGGCGTAGGTGCCTTTGGGCATGAGTGCGGGCGCTAACCGGCCGTTCGCGGCCTGCCAAAGGGTATCGGGCCGCTGAAAGTGAGCCGCGACGTGGTGCAACTGCCCGAAAAACTGGTCCCAGCCTTTCTTCTGCGGCTCGCCGTCGGTTCCTAAGTGGCCCAGTCCCCACTTGCCGAACAGGCCCGTCGTGTAACCGGCCTTTTTCAGTTGCTGCGGCAGAATCACGTCCTGCGGGCGCAGGGGCACCTCGCCGTTGCCGCGGATGTAGCCCCGGCCTGTATGCCGACCGCTCATGAGGGCCGCCCGCGAGGGGGCACAAACGGTGCTGCCGGTGTAGAACTGGGTAAAGCGCATACCCTCGGCTGCCATTCGGTCGAGCCGGGGCGTTTTAATGCGCTGCTGACCGTAACAACCCAGGTCACCGTAACCCAAATCATCGGCCAGGATGAAAATGATGTTTGGTTTGCGGCCGGTTGGCTGCGCTACCGTAGGCACGGGCGTTGCGAGCCAAGCGGTGGCTATCAGACCAAAAAGAAATCCTGAACGATTGAGCATGACGAAAGTTCGACGATTAACCCATTGAGTAGCCTGTTGATCTTGAAAGGCCGCGACCGCTGGTAGACTGGTTCAAAGCGGCTCAGCGAAGGGTGTCAGTTCCGGTTTGGTTGGTGCAACGTTGGGGTCGCCATTGGCTGGCTCATTTGGTCCGGCAACTGAAATACGTTCCCCGCCTTCGTGCTGAAATACAACGACGACGGAGATGGCTCGCGCCCGTGCCCATCGGCCCAGAAGGCGTAGAAACCGGCCTGCGCCCCCACCGGTCGGCGCGGATAGCTGTGGTTGCGGAGACTGTTCTGGGTGAGCGGCCTTACCGCCTGCCAGTGTTGCCCCCGGTCGCGGCTCGTCCAGACGGCCAACTCCCCGCCGGTGTTGTAGGCCTGTGGTCCCGTACCGGTAGGTCCAATGATGCGCCAGGTGCCATCGGCTTCGCAGTAGAGCGAACCCATATCGTAGTTGTGATCGGAAGTTGTTACGGTGTGAATGACCCACGCCCGGCCGGTCCAGTGCGCGACCTGCCAGGCGTAGGGACCGTTGGCGGGGCCGGGATCAGGGCCTTTGCTGGTGATGTACAGAATGACCGGCCGGCCCTGTTGGTCGTGGGCTACGTCGCTGATGTACACGTTCAAACCCAACGCCCGGTAATCCTTGACCAACGCCCGGTTCTGCGCGTCCCGCAACGGCAGCTCGACGGGCCGGCCGTCGGCGGTCTGCCAGGTTTGTCCAAAATTGGGGGTTTCGATGTAGTACAGATTCGTTCGGTAGTCTAAGCCCGCGCCGGTTTCGGTGTCGGGGTGCATATTAAAGGCCGTACCCACTTTCAGGCCCTGCTGATGGCTGGTCTGGTAATGCCCTTCTTCAATAATACCGATGTCCTTCAGGGCCGACCAACGAACGCCGTCGGGGCTGGTAAGGTAGCTGATGGTTCGACGGGGTTTCTTGGCACCGTACTTTAGCACGACCCGGTCGTAGTGCGTCATCAGGTGCAGAAAGCCTCCGGGCTGCGTTCGGTGCCCAGGCTGGTAGTGGCTTTGCAGGTACGAAAAATTGTCGAACGGCACGGTGCTGTCGCCCTGCGCGCGGGTGGCGGCTACCCGGTCGAACGTCGTGATGTCGTAGGGTTTGCGGCTGCGGTGAATCAGCGACGGCCGCTCGGTGCCGTGCGAGGTTGAAAACAGCCAGATGTAACCCTGTTGGTCGATGTTGAGTACGGGGTTGTCGTGGGCGTCGTCGGTGCCTTTGTCCAGCACAATCGTCGGGCGCGACACCTGTCCCGTGCGGTGGTCGAAGTATCCAACTTCGTGCAGTAAGCTCGGCGGGTTGGTCTTGGAAGCGCCCCCGTAGCAGAAAAACGTTTTCTGGACGGCGGGGGCGTACACCGCAAACGGGTGATGATTGGCCGGGTAAGTGCCCAGTCCTCCGCTGTATTTGTAAGCGTATTCGGTTTCGAGCGGGCCGATGAAATACCAGATACCCCGGTAACCGTCATCGGGTTGGTTAAGCGTCGGCGGTAGCTGAGCAACGCTTTCGTTACCCAGCAAGAGGCAACTCAAGAAAAACGGTACGTATCGTTTCATACGGAACGGTTGGATAGCGGGCGTTGGGTTAGTCAACGGAAGGGGCATCGTTTATTTACCCGCAGCGTCAAGAGTTAACCGGCTGGTGGCGACCTGCTTGTAGTTGACGCTGTTTTCCCGGTTGCCAAAACTCTGGTGAATGTACGTCAGTACGTCGGCCAACTGCTGATTACTTAAGAACCGGAACGGTGGCATCACCTCATTGTATGATTTGCCCTTCACCGTAATTAGTCCCGACAAGCCATTGACCAAAATAGCCACCTGTCTATCCAGATTGCCCTTCAGCCATTCGGAACCGGCCAGCGGGGGATACGTACCGTCGAGTCCTAAGCCGTCGCGCTTGTGGCAGGCTGCGCAATACTGCTCGTACACGAGCGCCCCCGGATCGGCCAGGGCCAGTTGCTGGGGCCGCTGCCGACGGTGCTGCGCCTGTTCGGACCGGGACAGCGTGCGAATTTTGTGCAGGCGCACAATGCGGTCGTCGGTGGGTTGGGGAAAGCCCTCGCAGGTGGGGTTCCAGTCGCGGTTGCTGGTCGACACGTAAACGTCGCCGTTGGGCGCGACGCAGATGTCCCGCAAGCGGCCCAGTAGTCGGTCGGCGTGGATAGCTTCGGACCGGACCGAATCGCCGGTTGAATTCAAGTACAGCACCCGCAGGTCGCATTCTTTCAGGGTCGTCACCAGCAGCGTGTTCTGCCATTCGGGAATGGTTCGGTGCGGGTAGTACTCCAGGCCGGCCGGGCCGATGGTGGGCGTCCACCACTTCAGGGGAAGGGTAGGGTTTAGGGTTTGGAACGGCCCGGCTTCTTCCGGCAGATCAGCCACGCCCATGACGCCCGGCCAGCCGTAATTGTGTCCCGGCTGAATTAGGTTCACTTCATCGTCCGAGTTCGGGCCGTGTTCGGAGCTGTACAGTTGACCATTCTGACCGTACGTTAATCCTTGCGCATTCCGGTGGCCCCACGACCAGACGTAGCTGCCCCGGATTGGGTTGGTGATTGGCACGGAACCATCCGCGTTCATGCGCAGTATCTTGCCCGACAAAGACGTTACGTCCTGAGCGTGTTGGTCGTGGATGGCGTCGCCCGTCGACAGCAGCACCGTTCCGTCCGGCAGGGCCACGAGCCGGGCACCGTTGTGGCCGTTGTTGCCGGGTATGTTGTCGAGCACCACGAATGGGTCGGTCAACGTATCCCGAACCGCCGTATACCGCACGACTTTCGACGTGGTGTGGGCCGCGTCGCCATAGGTGTAATCCAGAAATACATACGTCGTCGCCGTTGCTTTGTCTACCGTTACGGCCATGCCCAGCAGCCCCGTCGAACGCTTCACGTACACGTCCGGTACCCGCAGCAATTCTCTTCGCTGACCCGTCACGGGGTGAACCCGGCCGACGATGCCCCGCTGCTCGGTATACCAAATCCAGCCGTCGGGTCCCCAGGTAATTTCCCAGGGGACCTGCAAGCCCGCACTGACGGTAGTCAGGCCCAGCACGGTCGAATCGAGCACGATTACCGGGTCGGGCTTGTTGGGGCCGTGGTCCATCAAGTGGCCCGGCAAAGCCCTATTCCTAACCGATGCGGAAAGCAGGAACGCGGCTAAGAAAAGGGCAGTAAACCAACCAAAAAATCGGTACATAAGCCGTCGTTTACTCCGTTTCAACGTAGTTGAGGTCTTTGTTAAACGTTTCCTCCATGAAGTAGATCGCCACCAGTGCCAGGGCAATCGTCAACAGACCAACGCCTAAGGCACTGGACAAAACGCCAACTTCTGCTTTGCCCAAGACAAACAGCGACGTGAGCGGAATGACCGCGCCCCGCACGAAATTTGGGACTGTAGTGGCGACGGTGGCCCGGAGGTTGGTTCCGAAAAGTTCGGCGGCAATGGTGACAAACAAAGCCCAGTAGCCGTTGGCAAACCCCAGAAATACGCACAGAACGTAGAAGGTGGCAACAGCGCGCAGTGGAATTAGAAGATACACCAGAACGCAGGCCAGCGACAGCAGGATGAACAGGCGAATTGCCTTTTTCCGGCTTCGCAGCCGCTGACTCAGCAAACCACTGGCTACGTCGCCGAAGACCTGCCCGGCAAAGGAAAACATGACGGCTTTTCCGGCCACGACCGGCGCGGACAAACCCATCGCCTGGCCGAACTCCGGCGAAAAGGTGATCAGGATACCGACCACGAACCAGATAGGCAACCCAACCAGAATGCATTGGCCGTATTTAAACAACCGGGCTTTGCTGGAGAAAAGCATCCGCAGGTCGCCCCGCTTCACCTGCCGTTCCTTCAGCGTTTCAAAAATCCGCGATTCCAGTACGTTGACCCGCAGGACGAGAAGCAGTAATCCCAATCCACCGCCAATGAAGTAGGCGTTGCGCCAGGCAAACCAATCGGCCACGAAATACGCTAAGATTGCCCCCAGTACGCCCATCGTCGCGACGATGGTGGTGCCATACC
>CAXUEB010000062.1:0-10207 GCA_964249775.1 uncultured Spirosoma sp. | reverse complement strand
GAATTTGCTTTGGCAAGACTTCCGTCACCAACGTAATGCCGGCTCCCAGTTCGCCCGCCAGCCCGACGCCCGCCACGAACCGGAGTAAGGCGTACTGATCGAGCGTCGTAACGAAGCCGTTGCCGATGTTGGCCAGCGAATAAATCAGGATGGAACCGAACAGCACGGATAACCGGCCCCGCTTATCGCCCAGAACGCCCCAGAAAATGCCACCCAACAGCATACCCGCCATTTGCCAATTCAGCAGCAGGATACCGTCGGGCAGCAGCCGGTCGGGAGCGGTGCCTAAAGCCTTCAAACTTGGCACCCGCACGACGCTGAACAAAAATAAGTCGTACATATCCACTAAGTAGCCCAGTGCGGCCACCAACACGGGCAGTTGCAGCAGTTGCTGGGTGAGACTACGCGGTTCGGTCTTGGGTTGTTCGACCATAAGGGTTAAGGAGTTACTAAAAACGCGTTTACAATCTTGGTATACTCAGCCCGCCGTCTACCACAACCACCTGCCCCGTCTAATATGGAAAGTCGCCCCGGGCCAGCGCGGCCACGGCCCGGCCGACGTCGTCGGGCAAGCCCCAGCGTTTCTGGACCGTAAGCCCCTCATCGATAAGCTTGTCGTACTTGGCCGTTACGCCCGCCGTCATGTCGGTGCGGATGATACCCGGCCGCACTTCGTAGACCGGAATGTTGTATTCGCCCAGCCGGGCGGCAAATAACTGCGTCGCCATGCTCAACCCCGCCTTCGCCACGCAATAGTCGCCCCGGTTGACCGACGCCACGGTCGCCGAAATAGACGAGACATTGATTAGGCAGCCCGAAAAATCTGGTTGTTCGGCCCGCTGCTCAATCATCCAGTTGGCGGTGGCCTGCGTTAGAAAATAGGCACCTTGCAAGTTCGTCGCCAAGACGTGCTGAAAACTTTCTTCGGTTGCTTCCAGAATGTCCCGCCGTTCGGTTGGCGCGACACCCGCGTTGTTGACTAAGACGTTCAACCGCCCAAAATGCTGACGGACTTGGGCCAGCATGGCCGTTCGGGCGTCGCGCGATGCTACGTCGCCGGGGCAGTAGAGCACAACCGCGCCCAACGCCCGCAGGCCGTCCAGCGCGTCGCGGACGGCTTCTTGCGGCCGGATGCCGTTGATGGCCAGATCGAATCCGGCGCGGGCCAGGTGCTCAGCAACGCCGTAGCCGATGCCCCGGCTGCCACCCGTGATGAGGGCTACCGGGCGCGGTTGGGCGTTGCCGCGTTCGGGTGGTTTCACAGGCTTTCTTTAATGGCTTTTAACTGGTCGGCTTCGGGCCGTTTCTTGTAAAGCAAATCCAGGGGGTAACAGCCCGAAATCAGGCCGTTGCGGGGGGCCGTCGTGCAGTCCGAAAATGTTCGGCACAGTAGGTTGCGCGTCAGGGGCCGGCCCGCGAGCATATCGGCGGGCATGGTCGGGTACGACAGCACCATCCGCCCAAACCCGATGCTATCGGCCATGCCGGTTCGGAGCACGTACTGCGCTACGTGGGGCAGCCACTCCTGCAAGTAGGAATACCCCGATCCGACGATGACCAGACGGGGAAAAGCCCGTTTCAACTCGTGCGTTACGTCGATCTGCCGCTTCACGCCCAGCAGTGGATCTTCGGGCGGCAGGTAACCGTCCGAAGGCGGAAACAAGGCGGGGCGCATCAGGTGGGGATTGTAGTACGGACTGCCGCCGGTGATGCACACCAACTGAATACCCAGTGACTCAACCAAGGCAAGCAGAGCCTTTGGTTCGGTCAGGTCGATGCCCAGCCCATCGGCCCGCCCACCGAAGGCAAACGGGTAGTGACCGGCGGGTTCTGGAATGCCTACCTCGTCAGGACCTTTTTTGAAGGGCAGCAGGTCGAACGCGCTCAGGCGGATACCCAGTTCCAGCCCCGGCGCGGCTTGCCGGATGCCCGCCACAATGTTACGCAGGTAACGGGTCCGGTTCTCAAAGCTGCCACCGTACTTGCCGGGGCGGTCCACCGCGCTCAGAAACTCGTGGCCGAGGTAGCCGTGGCAGTGTTTGATATCGATAAAGTCGAATCCCGCCCGCTGGGCCAGCACAGCCGCGTCGACGTACTGCCCGATAATCTGGTCAATTTCTGTATCCGTCAGCGTGGGGTAGTCGGCCGTCATGCCAAACCGCGCGTTGAGGTACGGATGGGCGTACAAAATCTTTGACTCGAACTGCTTGTGGCTGTTGGGTTTGCAGAACCGCCCCGAGTGGGTCAGTTGCAGGCCAATCAGCAGATCGTCCGTATTACCGAACTGTTCGGCGTGCCGGTCGAGAACGAGTTGCCGCAGGTAAACAAAATCGGGGAACGTGTCGGCGTTCAGCACCAACTGATTCGGGTTGGCTTTACCCGCATGACTGACCGAGACGGCTTCGCAACCGAACAGCAGTTTGGCCCCGCTCACGGCAAACTTTATCCAGCGGGCGCGCGTAAAGTCCGTAGGCCGGCCATCGGTCGTACCGTCCCAGCCTTCCATGGGCAGAATACACAAGCTGTTACCGATGGTTCGGCCCGAATTCAGCCGGATTGGTTGGCCAAAGGGACTGGTGGCGGATGGCAGCAACGGCTCGTCGAAGGGCAAGTCGATGGCGTTGGTTTGCAGGTAAGTCTGCCAATCCGCAGCCGTTTTTAGCTGAGCTATTCGGGGGTATCGGGGTTTGTTTTTCGCGCTCATGGGGCCGCCGGTGGGGTTCGATTCCTTGACAGACAATTGAAAAAAGCGTAATACGGCTCGCCGTTACTGATGCGCTGCACGTACAGCGCTACTTCCCGCAGGTGGTAATCACCCCACATACTCGACTCACCGTAAGGAATTGGACTGCCTTCCGGTACGTAATCCCAGCCGTTGGGTCGGTGATAAATTGAGTGGAGCAGCAGACCCTGATGAGTTGAATGGGTGCTCAGATACGGCTCTTCGAGCAGGGTGTTCAGCACGGTCAAACCCGCCTGCCAGTATCTTTGTGCGCTTTCGGCTCCCGCTGAACTGGTTTTTTCCTGCTCGGTCAAGTAACGGCCCAGCCGTAGCAGCCCCTGCGCGCCAATGGCAGCCGCCGAGCTATCAACCGGCTCAAACGGGTTGTACGGATCGGCGGGACGGTCCAAGTAGTCGCCCATTCGGTAGAGGTTTGGCGCGCCCGTGTCCCAGTACGGAATGCCGTTGGTGGGCGTATGCTCAAGGTAGAAGTCACAGGTAGCGCGGGCGGCTTCAAGCAAAAACGATTCGATGACGGCGCGCCCGCCGAAGGGTTCCAGCTCGCTGTCGTCCAGGATTGCTATGTACTCCAATTGTTCGGTGAAGCCCAGCATGGCCCAGGCCAGTCCGCGCGTCCAGGTTGTGAAACCCGAGTACCCCTGCTGCGAATTAGGGCACCGAAAATTGCCGTCCTTGACGTTAAACACACTTTCGTGCGCCGTGCGGCCCCGTACGTCGTAGCTGTCGCGGCCCTTGCCGTAAAAAACCGAATAGTCGGCGGTCGCCCGCATGTGCTGAATTGCCCGTTCCAGCAGGCCGACGATTACGTCGCCCTCGGCCCGAAACACGTGCCCTAAACTATGGCTCAGGACCAGTGCCCGGCAGGAGCGAATCGTATCGACAAAGAGCGAGTGCGGCCCGTTGAAGGAATGGATGAAACCGGCAGGCGTTCCTGCGGCAGGCGTTCCTGCGCCCGACGGAATACTTGTCCAGCGGCTGGCTTGCACAGCCCCGGAGATTTTCAGGGCGAGTTCGTAAAAGTTTCGCTCCGGCTCGTTGTAGGGTAATTTGCCTTCCGTCATCAGCCGCAGCAGGTTGCCGTACGTGGTGACGTTGTTAAACCCGTGGTCGTGGACCCCAATGTGGCTCACGTGCGGAGCCATCACTTCGATTGTCTTCTGGCGGCCCAGGTCCAGAAAATAGGCGTCGCCGGTTGCGTCGAATTGCAGAATGGCCGAGCCGTACTGAAAGCCCTGCGTCCATTCGGTCCAACCGCGGGTGGTATACTGCCCCCCAACGGTAAACACGGGTGAGCCGTTGGCGGTATCGTACTGCTCGTTGATTAGGCGAATCTTTTGGGCCGAAAGGTCCCAGAAGTGGCTAAGTTTTTCCCCTAAATGAGCAGGCGTTAGAGCGTGGTTAACGTGAATCATTCGTTGGTTCAGGAATTTTTGTACAAGCAAATTGGCCTCCTTGATAGCTTATTACGGCTGAGTATCGAGCGCAAAGGCCACGTACCGATCGCCCGATTTGCGGCCCAGCTTGCCACCCCCACAGGCAATGACGACGAACTGTTTGCCGCCCACCGAATACGTAGCGGGCGTCGCAAAGCCAGCCGCGGGTAGAGGCACTTGCCAAAGCGTTTTGCCCGTGCTGCGGTCAATGGCGCGGAACTGCTCGTCGCGCGTGGCCGCGATAAACAGCAGCCCGCCCGCCGTGGCGACCGGCCCGCCGTAGTTGTCGGTACCGGTGGGGGGGATGCCCTTCTTGGTCAGTTCGGTGTATTCGCCCAGCGGCACCTGCCAGCGGTGTTCGCCCGTGTTGAGGTCAATGGCCGTCAAGGTGCCCCAGGGAGGAGTACTCACCGGGTAGCCGGCCTTGTCGTACCAGCGGTTGTAGCCCGTATGCTGGTAGGGAGAACGAACAACGTTACCGCGCTGCGGTGGTGGTGGAGCCGCCGATGGCTTGCGGACCAAAAAATCAACGATGGCTTTGCGCTGCCCTTCTGAAATATGCGAGAACGAGGGCATCAGGCCCCGGCCTTTCTGCAACACCTGGTGAATGGCGTCCGTCGAAAGCCGGTTGTTTACACCCACCAGCGACGGGTACGATCCATCGTGATTGCCTTGCCGGTCCGCGCCGTGGCAGGCTCCGCAGTTCAGGGCGTAGAGTTGCGCGCCCGTCGCGGGGGTTTGCGCACCGGATTGTTTCGATTCAATCAGGGACGAGTAAACGGGATTTTGCTTAGCGGGAATATAGATAATTCCATCGGGGTCCGTTGCCGAACCGCCCCATTGCGCGCCCCCGTCCGTGCCCGGATAAAAAACGGTCATGGTCGAGGTCAAGGGAATGTACTGCCCTCCAGCACGGGCTTTTTCGAGTTGGGCCACCAACGCCGGACGGTCAGCCGCCCAGGGGTTAATGTCGTTGCCGGTAAACGTTTGTCGAGTAAACGGGGCCGGTTTCAGGGGAACCGGCTGCGTGGGGCTAACCGCTTCGCCCTTGACGCCATCGGTCGGAAAAGGCCGCTCCTCGACCGGAAACAGCGGCTTACCCGTCACCCGGTCGAAGACAAACACGTAACCTTGTTTAGTCGTTTGCGCCACCGCATCGATGCGCCGGGGCCGACCGTCCGGGCCTTTGTGCGTAACGGTCAGCAAGTTGGGCGTAGCCGGAGGGTCACGATCCCAGATGTCGTGGTGCACCGTCTGGAAATGCCACCGGCGTTTGCCGGTATTCGCGTCGAGGGCGAGCAGACAGTTGGCAAACAGGTTATCACCGTGGCGGTAACCGCCGTAAAAATCGGATGCGGCCGAGCCAGTCGGTACGTAAACGATGCCCCGCTTGCGGTCGATGGCCATGCCCGCCCAGGCGTTGGCCCCGCCGAGCCGCTGCCGGGGCTGAGCCGGTGACCAGGTGTCGTAGCCGTACTCACCGGGTTGCGGAATGGTGTGGAACGTCCAGACTAATGTGCCCGTGCGCACGTCAAACGCCCGGATGTCGCCCAACAGGGCCGTTTCGTTTTCCGACACCCGTGTCCCAACGATAATAAGATTTTTGTACACTACGGTAGGCGTGTTAGCCCGCACGTAGTCATCGGCACCGGGCCGGTCGATGCCCACCTTGAGGTCAATGCGGCCGTTCTGTCCAAAGCCGTCGATCAGTTTGCCCATGTTGGCGTCGAGGGCGTACAGCCATCGACCCGCGCCGAAGAAGATTCGCTTTTCGCCCTCCGCCGACCAGTACGTAACGCCCCGACTGGTGGTGCCGCCCGTGTCGTCGAGGTTGGTTTTCCAGCGTGGCTGACCAGTGCTGGCATCCAAGGCAAACACCTGCGTGTCGGGCGATACGCCGTACAATGTGCCGTTGATAATGACTGGGTTGCACTGCATCTGCGTTCGGTTGCCCACCGTATCCGCCCCGCCCGCTGCGTAGCTCCAAGCTACTTTCAAACCCTGAACGTTCTGCCCATTGATCTGACTTAAGGGTGAGTAATGGCTTCTGGCCCCGTCGCCGTTATACTCCGACCAGTCGGTGTCCGGTTCCTCGTACTGGGGCATCAACGCGCCCATCAGCAGAAGCAAGGAAGCCGTGCCAATGATCTTTAAAGCGGCTGACGTGAACTGCATACGCGTTGGTAGCTGGAGCGCCCTACTGACAAAAACAGCTTTTGTAGAAGATACGCCTACTAAAGCAGACATAGAATCAATCGCTACTGTCTTGCGGTTGAATTCGCCAAAATCAGCCGCTGTTCTGCGCTTGCCGAGTGCCGCCGACGATCCTGATCGGACTGATCGCTTCTTTGGTAAGGAAAGATAGCATTATCGAGGTGTGAGCAACGCCGTCAAACCGGAAAGATTCGGCGAATGTCATCGTTTATCTATGAGGTCTATCGCAATCGTTATCTCGACGGGTTCCGTCCCGATCGTAAATGATGCTGATGCCTACGCCGTTCATGTCGCGTTTTCCAGATCGCTATAATGCAACATAACGCGGCCTAAATCGACCGCCCGAATCTCATCCGCGTTGAGCGTTTCAACGGCTACTGTATCACCGTTGGCGTTGATAAATTCCACTTCGTAAAGGTCATTGCTGCCGTAAATGTGTACGACGGTTCCTACATCGCCCCGGCGTAATCCAAGCGCGGGACGGTCCGTTAGCAGGGCCACTAAGTCGAGTTCCTGAATCATGTTGTATAGCGTCAGGGCGTGGTTAGGTAGTCGGCTAATCGTTGCAGCAGGGTTTGATGCAGCGTGGTGGGTATCTGTCCGATGCGGCCCGCAATGTCGGTTTCAGCAATCACAAACAAATACTCTAACCGAAACACTGACGGAGTCAAAAGACCGTTCGTCGGGTCAGGGGTCAACTGTTCGCCAAACCCCGGAATCAACTGGTACAGTTTGGAGGACAACCCACAAACCAAATAATCACCGTAGCCGGGTAGTTGCCGCAACACTAACGCCGGGCGTCGTTTCCAACTCCTGCCCGCTACCGGCAAATCCGCTAAGATTACCTGTCCTTCTCTCATTTAGGCCGGTAATTGGGATTCCGTTCAATTAGGTTGGCGTCGGTGTATTCGGGTTCATCGTCATCGTAGGCGCGGTTGGCTAATGCACCCGATGCATACAGAAATTCCCGGCGTTCGGCATCCGAGTAATCAGGTTCGTCGTCGCCGTAAGCCCGGTTTAATGCGGCATGAGCCGCGGCCCGCTGGTCGGCGCGTTCGGTATTCTCGGCCTGTTGTTGCAATAGATCAAGTAAGCCCCGTACAAACGGGTTTAACTGCTGGTCGTGCTGGTCAATATCAAGGACGAGTTGTTTAGGCTCTCCTTGTGGGTTGGTAATAACGGATATGCCTTGCATAGCTGTTAGGGTTTAATTGGTTTAGTGAAAATGGGCGTGGTTAAGCAACATCAGGTCGTTTTGCGCTTACGAAACGTTAATGGTAGATAGTAACGGCTTCACCCGTAGTAAACAAAAAATCCGCCAACGCAGTCGGCGGATTTTTTGTTATTGTGCTCCCGAAGGGATTCGAACCCCTATCGTCGGTACCGGAAACCGAAATTCTATCCATTGAACTACGGAAGCATTTCCCGTTTGGGAGTGCAAATATAACACATTGACTGGCTAAAGCGCAAGTGTGAACCCGAATGGATGATATATAACGCCATAATACGGGGCGCAGTCCAAGCTAATTCATCAGAGCAGCTTCATCGTCTCGTAGTCCCCAACGTGCTGTAGGTACAGGAAGGGATAAGCAGGCCGTTGACATTATTGACCAATTTGTGCGCTTCGGGCAGCGAGGTAATCACTGTCGTGATTCGCTCAAACTCTGACGCATTGCCCATGTCTTTATGATGAAACGCCATAATCTCATCGCCTGGTAAAGTGCGTTCCAGATAGAAAAAGTGCATGGCTTCGTCGCTGGTGCCGGTGCTGGGAAACCATAGCCGGGGGTTTAATTTAGTGAGGTCGGCAGCCGTAGCAGTCAGGCCAATTTCTTCGCCTAACTCGCGGGCGGCAACATCGGCGGGAGCATCGTCGGCGTCGACCATTCCGGCGGGGTGCTCGTAGGTGTGTGAACCATCGGAGATGCGCCGTTGCCGTACCAGCACCACAAACTTCTCCTGGGTGTCTTTGTCAATCAGGCACACGAGCACCGAAGCTGCGTGGCCTTTCAAAAACAGCGCGGGCGGAATCTTGTCGCCTTCGGGCGTATCGGCATCCACTTCGAGCATCGCAAACAGCACTTCGCCGTTGTGCCGACGACGGATGTAT
The DNA here is from genome assembly GCA_964249775.1 of uncultured Spirosoma sp. GTDB lineage: Bacteria > Bacteroidota > Bacteroidia > Cytophagales > Spirosomataceae > Spirosoma. The sequence goes on along the minus strand of CAXUEB010000062.1, from coordinate 1,707 downwards.
TTCTCAGCTATACCGTTAATTTTCACGCCATTGGTTTCCATCTGGCCTTTCCAGAACTTGAACTTTGGCGCATCTTCGAGGGCTTCTATCGTCTGTTTATCGCTCATGCTAATAGTTATCGAATCAGCAGGGCGTTGCTCACCGGTCGTTCGCCGGTATGAATCCACTGCTTGCTGTCGGATGGATAGTTAACGACGCCGTTAGCCGATGGGTTGCGTTCGCTGGCCGACCGAATCCACAGCGTTGTGGAGCCGCCCCCGTCGAGGTTGATGGCATCGCGGCAACCCAGCCAGCGCATAAGACTGGTTAATTCGTGCAGGTTCATGACCTGCGCGTTGGCGTTGCGCCCGTCGACCGTTACCAACCGAAGCTGCCGATGTGGGCCAATGCACAGACAGGTACGCGGGTGCCGGTTATCGTTAAACGCGTTTTTTAGTAACGGGTGCGGCCGGCCATTTTGTAACAGGAGTGGGCCGGTCGTCATCACGTTGTCGTCGGGTAGCTGACGATCCCAGCCTGGTTTATTGCCGCCAAAAACAACGCGTACTCGATTGCGATGAATGGCAATGGCCGCCTGCTGATGCTCAGGGAGCACCTTCCCCGATAGCCGTGTGGTATCAATAACGCGTCTGTCGACCTTGATCAGATCAACAGAACCGCCGTTTTTTACGTCGAAGAAGGTGCCGTTCAGGGCTACCAGCGCCCCGTCCCGTTTGCCAAACCAACTGGTTGGCTTTAGGCTATCGCCCGCCGACGCCAGCGCAATAGTCGGTCGCCGACGCCGATTAGTGAGCGTGACGAGGTTAATGTTTTGTTTTGACCGGAACAGACTATCGAAATGGCCCTCCTGCCACACAACCCGGTTGCTGATGCGGGTGCTGTGCCAGTTCGCCCTCATAACCTGCACCGAATCAGGCGTGGGCTGAGCGTGGAGAGCCGTTGCACTCAACAGGCAAAACAGTAAACAACGCTGGTACATAGTCGTCGAAGAAAGACTCGTTGGGGTTTAAAGCAGGGGCAGGTAGCGTTCTTCGATCACGTTAATGTGGTGCATGGGGTGGCCGACCAACACGAATCCCAGCGCCAGTGGCGAAAGGGTCTGGTTGAAACAAACGCCCGTGCGGGCGAGCATTTCCTGGTCGAAGCTCCGAAACAGCGCGATGGTCGCCTGCCGGTTGAGCGCATATTCCTCGTACAGATCAACAAGGTTCCGGTGGGTGGCGCGGGCCGTCTGTCCAAATAGCTCTTCGTCAAAGCCAGGTAGTGGGGTATGATCGTTACGGGCGAAACGCAAGGCCCGGTACGCCATGATGCGCTCGGTGTCGATGAGGTGTTGCAGAATGTCCCGGATAGTCCATTTGCCCGGTGCATAAACCCGGTCGCCCAGCGCCTGAGCGGTCTCCAAGGACAATAACTTCGCGAACGACGCCATTTGCGTCAGTGACTCGACAAGATCAATATCGGGGGCCAGATCAATGTACCGATCAAAAAACCGGGGCATTGGTGTGATGTCAGACTTGGTCATAGGCGTATCTTCAGCATTCCCGCCATATTGGCGACGGAGAACAGTTAGAGAGAAAGTTGGCGTTTATTTTCGCGCTTTAGGAACAGTTCCCGTCAGTTCGCTCACCAATCGGTCGGCTTTGTAGATGTACCGCATGGCCGCAACCATACCGCCCGCGTGGACTGAAATGCTGCGGTTAAGAT
>CAXUEB010000061.1:18825-21027 GCA_964249775.1 uncultured Spirosoma sp. | reverse complement strand
CTTATCACCACCCCCGAGACAGGAGGGCACGTCTGCCAATTTCGACACCCTACAGGGTTAGAAAACAACGTCAAGCAGATCGGCGTGCTGACCCCGCTCGATCAACTTAACAGGACAAAGTTAGTTAGCAAAGCAATTCAATGCAAATTTCACAGAAAAATCTGTAGAAATTTAGACGTTTTTTAATAAAAAGCTATATTTGTTAGTATTCATCAAAATATGTATGAAGATAGAGGAGAAAAATTTAGAAATTGACAACACAGACCTGAAGATACTCAATTTGCTGATGCAGGATGCCAACATGGCCTATACCGAAATTGGCAAACGCATCTTCGTGTCGGGCGGTACGGTGCACGTTCGCATGAACAAACTCAAACAGATGGGCATCGTGCGCGGCTCGCAGTTGGTGATTGACCACGCCAAACTCGGTTGGGATATCAGCGCGTTTCTGGGGATTTACTTAGACAAAAGTTCGCTCTACGCCGAGGTTGCCAAGCAGTTAGAAGCCATTCCCGAAGTGGTTAACGTTCACTACACAACCGGAATTTACAGCATTTTCGCCAAGATTGTTTGCCGCGATACGGGTCACCTGCGCGAAGTACTGCACGACAAAATTCAGAAGGTGAGCGGCATTCAGCGCACCGAAACCTTTATCTCGCTCGAAGAAAGTATCAACCGCCCCATTCCGTTTGGGGAATAACGAATTTGTTTGGTTGTTTGGCTGTTCGTTTGTTTGCCCGTCCGCGGCTGTTCGACGGTCGGCACGGTTCACCCGCGTCAGTCAACACCCGAACGGACAAACATAAAAACAACCCAACCAACAAGAATGCAACCCCTAATTCACGCGACGACCGTGGTCGGCATCCGCCACAACGGACACGTCGCCCTCGGAGCCGACGGACAGGCCACGATGGGCAATACCGTCGCCAAAAGTAACGTTCGCAAAGTACGGACCCTGATGGGCGGCAAAGTGCTGGCGGGCTTCGCCGGTTCGACCGCCGATGCCTTCACGCTTATCGAACGCTTTGAGGAAAAACTGAACGCTTACGGCGGCAATCTCAAACGGGCGGCCATTGAACTGGCCAAAGACTGGCGCACCGACCGGTACTTGCGCAAGCTCGAAGCGATGCTGATTGTGGCCTCGAAGGAAGATTTGCTGCTGGTGTCCGGCACGGGCGACGTAATCGAACCGGATTACGACGTAGCCGCCATCGGTTCCGGCGGGATGTACGCCCAGTCGGCGGCCGTTGCCCTTAAGAAACACGCGGCCAATCTGTCGGCCGAAGAAATGGTTCGGGAAAGTTTGCACATTGCGGCCGATGTGTGCATCTACACCAACCACAATTTGATGGTAGAAAGTCTGTAAACCAGGCTTACGTAACCGACTGGGCACTTGGCCGCGCCAGTTGGGGTGTCTTTGCCGGTTGTTTTGCTATCTTTGTCTCCGGTTAGTCCGCCGGTTTGGGCACCCCGCTGTTGGCTTTGTTCTGGCCCGGATGGACGCGGTTAATGCGCTTGTCGCGCGGCTCAACGCTATGCTAAAACAAAACCGTGGTCAATTCTTATCGAATCCCATGAGCCAGCGGATTGCGCTGGGGTTTGTGGTCGCCATGGTGTTGATTGCGTCGGGTTTTGCCTTGTCGTTTTACAGCTATTATCGGTACGACGAAGACGGCAAACGGGTGCAGCATACCCAGCAGGTCATTCGCCAATTGGAAGACGTGCTCTCGTCGCTGAAAGACGTTGAGACGGGCGTTCGGGGCTACGTAGCCTCGGGCGACCGGTTGTTTCTGGAGCCGTACCAGGCAGCCCGGCCCGGTATTCTACCGCAAGTCCGACGCCTGCGCCAAGCTATCGACAATCCGGCTCAGCAGCAGCGCGCCGATACGCTGGAGCGGCTCGTTCGGGATAAATTAGCCATCGACGACCGGCAGGTGCGCGCAGTAGGGCAGGTAACGCCGGCCCTGCGCAACACGTACCTGCGCGTGGGCAAGTTTCGCATGGACCGCGTTCGGGTCCTGACCGCTCAGATGATCAGCACGGAACGGACGCTGATGGACAAACGCCACCAGCAGGTGGCCCGCTCGTTTCGCAACACGCTGCTTATCACGCTTGCCCTGTCGCTGCTGACGATTTTCCTGCTGTCTATTTTATACCGGCTGCTGTAAAAAGAAATGGAGCGTCGGCAGCAAAACGAAGCTC
>CAXUEB010000061.1:18448-18815 GCA_964249775.1 uncultured Spirosoma sp. | reverse complement strand
TTGGCAATAAATTTCTTCAGGCTCACTGTACATAAAGAACTGGCGCGTCGGCAGCAAAACGAAGATCAGCTTCGGGGCTACGAAACCCAGCTTAAAGAGCAGATTCGGCAGTTGGAAGCTTCCAACGAAGAACTGGAGCGGTTTGCTTTCGTGGCTTCCCACGACCTTCAGGAGCCGTTGCGGAAGATTCAGGCCTTCGCCACGCTCGTAACCGACCGCTACGGCAATCTGTTCAACGCCGAAAGCTTAACCTACATGCAAAAGGTGACGCGCTCGGCCGAACGGATGTCTAAGCTAATCAAAGACCTGCTCAATTTCTCGCGCTTGTCGAGCCAGCGGGAAACCTTTAAACCCGTGGCGTTGGACC
>CAXUEB010000061.1:17157-18438 GCA_964249775.1 uncultured Spirosoma sp. | reverse complement strand
GGACCAGATTATTCAGCGTATTCTTGACGATCAGGAGCTACTAACGACGGGTTTGGGCGCGCGCGTCGAGGTGGGGCCGTTGCCGACCATCGAAGGAATTAGCAGTCAGTTCGAGCAGTTGTTTGCGAATCTGATTGCCAACGCCTTGAAGTTTACCCGGCCGGGCGTTCAGCCATTGCTGCGCATCCAGGCTGAATCGGTCGACGCCAGCCAGTACCCCGACCTGATTCAGGATCGGCCGTACGCGCAGATTACGGTTGAGGACAATGGCATTGGCTTTGACGAGATGTATTTAGACCATATTTTTAAGGTCTTTCAACGATTGCACGGCAAAAACGAGTTTGAAGGAACCGGCATTGGACTGGCCATTTGCAAGCGGGTCGTTGTTTATCACCACGGCTACATTACCGCTCGCAGCCGGCCCGGTGCGGGCACAACGTTCGTGGTGGTATTGCCGGAACGTCAATCACTACATAATTATGACCAATCAAATTCCACCGAAACCCATTCATATCTTGCTGGTTGACGACGACGAGGATGACCGTTACCTCACCCGCGAAGCGTTTCAACAGCATTACCCCAAAAGCCGGATCTCGTTTGCCGAAGATGGGGAAGATATGCTGGATTTTTTACAGTACCGAGGGCGATACGTGGGGGCCGAGCATACGCTGCCCGAACTGATTTTGCTGGACCTGAACATGCCCCGCAAAGACGGTCGCGAAGCCCTGCGCGAAATCAAAGCCGACGATCAGTTTCGCCACATTCCCATCGTGGTACTGACCACCTCCGACGCCCGCGAAGACATTGAAACCTCGTACTACAACGGAGCGAATAGTTTTATCACCAAGCCGCCCACCTTCCAGCGACTCAGCGAAGTAACCAAAGCCATTGGTCAGTACTGGTTCAGCGTCGTCACCGTCTGCGAGCACGAAGGCGAGGAATAAGAAGGTAAAGGGTACGAAGTGGAAAGGGGTGTAAGGGCTTTGTCAGCCATGCTTACACCCCTTTTCACTTCGTACCCTTATTTCCCACTCAACCCAACCATTGCCACGAGTATCTTCTCAATCGCGGCCGTAACGGTGCGGTTTTGGCCGGGCGTGAATCTGTTGACCAACAGGCAGAAGCTCATCCGCTCGCCGTCGGCGGCCGTGAAGTAACCCGCGTAGGCCCGAACGCCTTCAATCGAGCCGCTCTTGGCCCGGACGTTGCCCGCTGCGGCCGTGCCCCGCGCCAGGCTCCGCACCGTGCTCCATTGCAGGCCCGACCCGTTCGCCGCCATCG
>CAXUEB010000061.1:9039-17147 GCA_964249775.1 uncultured Spirosoma sp. | reverse complement strand
GTACCCGTTTGACCAACGATTGGAATGCTTTGGTAAAAAGCACCAACCGTTTGCTCACGGCCCATCGCGCTCAGAACGCCGGTCATGTTGTCGGCCGTTAGCGCCCCAACGGTCGATAAGCCGCTGCCATCTTTGGGGCGGAAACCATCCAAATTCACGCCTTTGGTTTTCCAATACGTAGTCAGCGCGTCGATGCTGGCGTCGGTTGAACCAACGGATTTATCCAACGCGCGGGCGGTTGTGCGCAGCAAGGCTTCGGCGTAGAGATTAATGCTTTGAAAGTTGGTTTGCGCGACCAGATCGGTCAGCGGGGGCGATTTACGTTCGCTCAAGACGGTTCGTTTGCCGTTGGATGGCACCAAAGTAGACAGGCCGCCCCCCACCGACACGGGTGGATTGCTGATCGACACATTGTCGCGGATTAGTTGTTCCTGAACCGCAAAGGCCGCGAAATACGCCGGGTCGGGCAGCGCGCCCTTGACGCTAAACTCGTCGCCGAGCGGCACCTTGCCCACCAGCCACTGTTGGTTCAGGAACGGCGCACCGGTGATGTTGACCTGATCGCCGGTATTGGCCGCGTCGGTTGTGACGCGGTTGCGGAAGGTGAGGTACGGTACGGCCGGGTCGAAGCGCGCCACGCCCGCCGGTGACCCGATTGACTTGCCGGGCGTAAAAAACACCCGGTAAAGATTCTCGTTGATGTTTAAGGCGCTTAGACTCGCGCCGTAGTAGTTACCCAGGTCGCCGAAGGGCCAAGTGTCGGGCGTGGTAAGGTCGTCGTACAGACTGGCATCACCGACGATGGCTCCCTGAATCCGACGAATACCGGCTGCCCGCACGACCCCGGACCAATTCTTGAGCAGGGCCGGCAAGTCGTCGTAGTTGGCGAAGCGCCAGCTACCGAGTGATGGATCGCCGGTGCCACGGATGTATAGATTACCGGTCAGCACACTGTCGCGCAGGGTGCCGTCGTGTTCCAGCGTGGTGGTATACGTGTAGTTGGTGCCCAGCACCGACAGGGCCGTGGCCGTGGTGATTAGCTTGAGCGTGGAGGCCGAGGGCAGGCTTTGCCGGGCGTTGTAGCCGATGAGTTCCGCGCCGTCGCGCACACGCCGGACCGACAGGGCGACCGTGCCGAAGCGGGCGGCTGGACCGCTTTGCAAGGCTTCGACCTGCGTCAGTAGCCGCTGCGTAGCGCCCGAATCAGCACGGACTACGGCGCGAACTGGCCCGGCGCAGAACCGCTGGATTGGTGCGGCCAGGATTGGCCAGGTTTCGGGCGAACGTTGCCCAGGCAGGCAACCCAGCAAACAAACAATGAACGAACGACAAAACAGCGGCCAAACGTGGGGCATACCGGGCGTCGGAGGGGGTTAGGGGATTCGGGCTTGATTTCGTACCTTTGCAAACTTACGGAATTCGCGCCACCCAACTTGTGTTGAGAATATAGATACAAAAGAGCAACAGAACGCTTTTCAGAATTTAAGCTGTACGCATGAAATTATCGTTTCTGGGGGCGGCCCGGCAGGTTACCGGTAGTATGTACCTGCTGGAAGTAGATGATTACCGCATCCTGATTGACTGCGGCTCCGACCTGGACCGGCCGAGCACCAACGGACAAAACGGAACACGGGAAGCCCTTCCAACCACTATTCCACAACCGGGACTTTTCCCGTTTGAGGCTTCGAGCATTAACTTAGTCTTGCTCACGCACGCCCACGTTGACCATTCGGGCAATCTGCCTAACCTGTTTCGGGAAGGTTACGAAGGCCAGATTCTGTGCACCGAACCAACATTTGCCCTCACCAACGTCCTGCTCAAAGACGCGGCTTCCCTGAATCAAAAGCGCATCAACGATCTAAACGCCAGTAAAAAGCAGCGCGTTAAGGACCGGCAGGTGCAGATGCAGAAAGACTTGTTTTTGGATAAACAAGTGCGCGACGCGATGGAAAACGTCGTGCCGATTGCCTTTAACCGGAAGTTTAAGGTAGCTGACAACATTGACGTAACGTTTATTCCGGCGGGGCACCTGCTCGGCGCGGCCCATATTCTGGTCAACGTAGTCGAAGACGGCGAAAAGAAAAGCCTGTGCTTTTCGGGCGATATTGGCCGTAAGAATTACCCGCTGCTGGTGGACCCCGCGCCGGTGCCGCCCGTTGATTACTTAGTTTGCGAAAGCACCTACGGCAACCGGCTCCACGAAAACACAATGTCGCCCGAAGACGCCTTAGCCGACGTTATTCAGCGGACGTGCATCGACATTCCGGGGCGGCTCATTATTCCGTCGTTCAGCGTCGGCCGGACGCAGGCCTTGCTTTACACACTCAACCGGCTGTACACGGAGCGCGATTTTCCGCCCATCAAAGTATTTTCGGACAGCCCGATGGCGTTCGAAAGTTCCAAGATTTACATGCAGCACGTAAAAATGCTGAGCGGGGAAGCCAAGGCGTTTTACAAGGAAAACGAGTCTTTGTTTGACTTTCAAAACTTCGAGTTTTTAGAGTCGTCGAAGGCCAGCAAGGCCGTTTCAAACTACGGCGAGCCGTGCATCATCATCTCGTCGTCGGGCATGGTGCAGGGCGGCCGGGTCGAGTACCACGTCGCCGAAAACATCAGCAACCCCTACTCAACTATCCTCATCATCGGCTACTGCGCCGAGGGAACGCTCGGCTGGCGATTACTGAACGGTCAATCGACGCTCAGTATCAAAGGCAAAGAACACCAGGTGCTGGCCAATATTGAGAAGATTGACGTGTTCAGTGGCCACGGTGACCGCGACGACCTGCTGAACTTCGTGGGTATGCAATCGCCCGAAACACTCAAACGCATCTTCCTGATTCACGGTGAATACGGTAGTATGGAATCGTTCCGCGACACCCTCGCCGAAGCCGGCTACCCGCAGGTCGAAATTCCAAAGAAGGGACAGACGTACGAATTATAAGGAATAGGGGTGAGGAGTGAGGAGTGAGCATGCTAACGCGTTCAATAATTGCTGAGCATTCTCGCTTCTCGCTTCTCGCTCCTCACTACCATCCAATGAGGACTTACCTTGACTTTGAAAAACCCATTGCTGACCTCGAAGCGCGGCTGGAAGAAACCAAGCAATTGGCCCGCACCAGTAACGTCGACGTCAGCGAAGCGGTAACCATACTGGAGCAAAGCATCGACAAGCTGCGCCGGGAAATCTTTCAGAATTTAACCCGCTGGCAGCGCGTTCAACTTTCGCGTCATCCCGACCGGCCGTACACCCTTGATTACATTTCTCTGATGTGCGATCAGTTCATCGAACTGCACGGCGACCGCACCGTCCGCGACGACCCGGCGATGGTCGGCGGCTTTTGCGAGCTGGACGGGCAGACGGTGATGATTATTGGGCAACAAAAAGGCCGCAATACCAAACAGCGGCAGCAGCGTAACTTCGGCATGGCCAATCCCGAAGGTTACCGCAAAGCGCTAAGGTTGATGAAGCTGGCCGAGAAATTTAACAAGCCCATCATTACGCTTATCGACACGCCAGGGGCGTTTCCGGGTCTGGAAGCCGAAGAGCGCGGGCAAGGCGAAGCCATCGCCCGCAACCTGAAAGAAATGTTTATGCTAACCGTGCCCGTCATCTGCGTCATCATCGGCGAGGGCGCGTCGGGCGGGGCGCTGGGTATTGCCATCGGCGACCGGGTGCTAATGCTCGAAAACACCTGGTATTCGGTTATCTCGCCCGAATCCTGTTCGTCAATTCTGTGGCGGAGTTGGGAATTTAAAGAACAGGCGGCCGAAGCGCTTAAACTGACGGCTCGCGACATGCAGGCAACGGCGCTGGTCGACGGCATCATTGACGAACCGCTGGGTGGCGCGCACAACGACCATCAGGAAATGGCCCATCATTTGAAAGAAGTTATCCTTGACGCCCTCGCCGAAGTGAGCGCCCTTGACCCGCAGGCCCGCATCGAGCAGCGGATTGATAAGTTTTGCTCGATGGGGGTGGTGGTGGAATAATAGAACACGCATGCCAAGGATCACATTGATTCACGCTGATTTTGTCACTCTTTTGTGCGCGTGAATTGGTGTAAACCTTGGCATGCGTGTTCTATTTTTGCGGCATGATAAAAAACCTCATTTTCGACCTCGGCGACGTCATCATCCCGATTGACCTGACTGCCCCCATCCGCAACTTCGCGATGCTGGCCAACCTGCCCGAAGAGGAGGTGCGGGCCATCTGGCAGCAGCACGACTTCGTTAATCACTATGAAACGGGCCTGATTGACGATGGGGCGTTTCGCGATCACGTCCGGCGGGTACTCAAACAGGAGACCGGCGCTGCGGATGGCTGGGCCGATGAAGCTATCGACACGGCCTGGAACACCGTCCTGCTCGATTTGCCGGTCGAACGCATTGAGCGCGTTAAAAAACTTAAGCCCCACTACCGGCTGTTTCTGCTCAGCAACACCAGCCCCATTCACATCAAGCAGGTAAATCACGTCCTGACCGGTATGAATCAGCCGACGCTGGAAGAACTTTTTGAGCGGGTGTTTTATTCCTACGAAGTGCGCCTGGCAAAGCCCTCGCCGGAGATTTACCAGCACGTACTCGCGCAAGCCAATTTAGTCGCGGAGGAAACGGCTTTCTTCGACGACAATGCCGCGAACATCCGGGCGGCATCCGAGTTAGGCATTCGGGCGGTGCACGTTCAGCCCCCAAAAACGATTATCGATTATTTAGGCGAGCTACACTAATCCGATAAAGCTACGGCAACCCGTATCATACAAGTAGGTTACCAATTTTCAGAGTATGCTTTCCCCGTTTAATAAAACCCGATTGTTCAGCTTCACTGTTTTGTTGCTGTTCGCCGGGAGTCTCATTGCGTCCCTATTCTTCAAGGATAACCTGCTCTGGATGGACGAGGTTCTGAGCTACCTCGTTATCTCGGACCCGTCGCTGGCGCATTTAAACGACGCCATCGTGAGCGGCTTTGATCAAACCCCGCCCGTGTTTGTTAATCTGTACTGGCTAATTGGGCACGCTATTAGTCTGAACATCATATTCTTAAAGGCTGTATCAATTATCATCTTTGCCGGTACGCTGGCCTTGTTTTACCACTACACGACCCGCCTGCTTGGTACGCCTGCGGTGAACTTTGTTTTCGTTGCAGGGCTGGCGGCTTTTACGTATTTGAACGTCACGCTCGCGAATCAGATTCGGTCGTACGTCGTGTTGTTTTTCATGACGTTTGTTTACTTCGTCGTCATGCACCGGCTGACGCGCCAACCGGCGAGCACCCGACTGCTGATGGCACACACGGGCGTCGGCCTACTTCTTTCCCTGACGCATAATTTTGGGTTGTTTTACTTGGCCGCTTCCGGGGCTTTTTTTGGATTGCTGTGGCTATGGTCTGGCGACCGGCGGTACTGGTACGTATTGGGTACGTTCGCCCTGATCGGGTTAATCTGGTTGCTGGTTTGGTACCCAAAATTTACCGTTCAGGTTGAAGCGGGCAAGCCGCATTCGTGGATTCCTTTGCCGACGTTCACGACGTTTTTTCAAATTGTGGGCGAACTGGCACCAACCGTGTCCGCTAAGGTGGAAGGCATCGGCACGTGGCCAATGTTGGCCATCCTGCGATTTGCGGGGCTGATTGCGTTGTTTGGTCACGTCGCCGTTCCCAAACTCAAACTGGGTTTCCGGGCGGCCGTGGCGGACCCCGCGTTTATGCTGTATTTGCTGGCCGGCTTTATGTATATCACTACCATTCTGATCGCCTTGGGCGTCAGTCTGGTGCACACGTCCGTTTTTATCAGCCGGTATCTGTGGCCCAACCATCTGCTGGTCATCTACCAGTTGCTGTACGCGTTTTATCATTTCACCGGCAACCGGTTCGTACCGCCGTCGTTCCAACGCGAATTTACCGGGCGTAGACTTCCGAGCCGTCGGGCCGTCGGTTGGTTGCTACCGGTGTACGGACTGGTTCTGGCGGCTTTGTTGTTTTACCAGAGCCGAAAACTCGTTTTGGCACCGACAACCGTGATGGCTTACGTCGATCAGTTGAACCGAAAGTACCCGGTTTTTCTGGAATCGTCCGTGAATTTCATGCCGACCTGGTTCTACAAGACTGACCGGCCGATTCATTTTCTGTTAGACTACGAATCCGCGTTTGCCGCCCACAATGACCTGGGCGCGACGGTTGGGTATCACACCCTGGAAGCGATTAAGCGGAAATATAACGTAGCCGCGGTTGTACCGGTAGCCGACTTTAACGCAACCAACGTACCTCGCTTCTTTATGGTCGATGAACGGTGGAACTATCAAATTGAACGCTTCATTCAGGCCAAGGCCGTCAAAGTGATTCGAGCGATACCGACGACGTTGGACGGCGTCACGATTTTGGAATGCGCTTTTACCGGCGCAGCTTCGGGTACGACCAACGCAACGGCTCTTCGGTAGTCGGCTTCGTTCGGCGGCCGCCGTTGGTTTTCTGGTTCCGAGGGCTAACAGGAACCAAAAGTGGACGGGGTTTGAACACGCCCGCTTACTTTTGGTTAATGACGTATTATGAGTCCACGCGTTAAGTCATACCTCCTCCACGGAGGTCTTTTTTTAGTTACGCTGCTTACAACGACGATGGCCGGGGCCGAATGGATGTTTGGGCGGTTGTTTATTCCGGTCGAAGGCATGAAAACCCTCGGCTGGTCAGAGTTCGTGGCCGGCCTACAATTCTCGGTGCCGTTTCTGGCCATTCTAACGGTTCACGAGTTTGGGCATTACTTCGTGGCGCGGGCCAACCGCGTCCGCGTAACGCTACCGTATTACATCCCGCTCTGGCTTGGCATAGGGCAAAGCATTGGAACGCTCGGCGCGTTTATCCGCATAAAAGATTACATCAACAGCCGCCGGAAGTATTTTGACATTGGCATCGCCGGACCGCTGGCGGGCTTTGTGCTGGCGCTGATCGTGCTCTGGTACGGCTTTACGCACCTCCCGCCCCCGGAGTTTATTTTTAGCATCCATCCCGAATACGAGAAATGGGGCCTCGATTACGGTCAGTTTGCTTACCAGAACCTGCCGCCAGGCGGGGCCGTGGGCTTGGGCAACAATTTGCTGTTCAACTTCTTTAAGACGACCGTAGCCGACCCGGCGCGGGTACCGCACGCCTATGAGATGGTTCATTATCCGTATTTGCTGGCGGGTTATTTGGCCTTGTTTTTCACTTCGTTGAACCTCATTCCGATTGGGCAGTTAGACGGCGGGCATATTCTGTACGCCCTTATCGGCCGCGAACGTTTCCGGTGGGTAGCGCCCGCTTTGTTTATCGTTTTTGCGTTTTACGCTGGGTTGGGCGTTTTCAAACCGGCCGACTTTGCCGTACCATCCGATGAGGTGTTTTACCGAAAACTGGGCTACTTCGGACTCTACGTGGGCTTTTTGTGCCTGGCATTTTCGCGCATCAGCGAGAACCGCCTAACTTCGTTGATTATCGCATTGAGCGTCGTTGTTGCGCAACTACTGGTTTCAGCACTACTACCAGACGTTGAAGGTTACTCCAGTTTCTTGGTTTTTGTCTTCGTGTTAGGGCGATTTTTAGGCATCTACCACCCCGAAACGGAATTGCAGGAGCCATTAGATACCAAACGCAAAGTGCTTGGCTGGTTGGCGCTGCTGGTGTTTGTGCTGTGCTTCAGCCCCAAACCGTTTTTGCTGCCGTAAGCAAAGGCGTACCCCAATTCTTCAGAACAACCCTTCGTCGGCAAAACTTAAATACGCTTTGTCGGTGAAGATGAGGTGATCGAGCACCGGAATGTCTAAGAGACGACCGGCGTCTTTGAGCTTGCGGGTCAGGTCTTTATCCGCCTGCGAGGGCGTTAGGTTGCCCGACGGGTGGTTGTGAAACAGAATCATGGCCGAGGCTAAGTGCTCAATAGCCTGCTTAAAAATCAACTTTGGATCGGCAACCGTACCCGACACGCCCCCGGTACTGATCTGCACCGGCCGCAGGATTTCGTTGGCCCGGTTTAAGAGCAAAATCCAGAATTCCTCGTGGGGCTTGTCGAGCAGGTGCGGCATCATTTCGTTGTAGGCGTCGCGTGAGCAGGTGATGCGCGCCCGTTGCGGCCGGTCCTGTT
>CAXUEB010000061.1:1423-8935 GCA_964249775.1 uncultured Spirosoma sp. | reverse complement strand
ACGTCCACGGCCGTAAGGCGGGGCGTGCCCGAACCGATTAGAATCCCAATTAACTCAGCATCACTGAGCGCCGCTTTGCCTTTGAGCATAAGCTTTTCGCGGGGCCGGTCTTCTTCGGCCCAGCTTTGAATGGTGCCGGAGGTTTGGTAGGTCATTTCGGTGAGTAACAGTTGCTTATTGAGCAGTCAATATTGGACATTTTAGCCCACAAAAAAACCTTACCCCTTGAAAAAGGTAAGGTTTCCTCAAAAAGCATTCTGGTTAAAACTAAGCAGCCGCGGGCTTCAAGCTATTGACCAAACGAGCCAATTTCGATTTGTTGTTGGCGGCTTTGTTCTTGTGGATGATGTTGCGCTTGGCGAGTTTGTCCAGCGCCGACGAAACCGTTTTGAACAGTTCAACGGCCATCGCGTGGTCGGTCGTGGTGCGCAGTTTCTTCACTAAGTTCCGGGTCGTTACGTGCTGGTAGCGGTTTAATAGCCGCTTCTTGGCACTCGACCGAATTGCTTTCTTTGCTGACTTATGGTTTGCCATCGGTATATGGAATGAGATCGTTGTCGCGATATAAGGGCGCAAAAATAAGAATTTCGGCCGGAACGTGCAACACTACCTACCTAAATTCTCCTTTTTTGCCTACTTACTGCCGAATGTCGGCGTTGACAACCAACGTCTTATCCCAAACCCCTTGGTTCTGCGCCGTAAACTGCTTATAAGCCGCGCTTTGCTCGAACGTGCGAATGTCCGCTTCGCTCTGAAACGTCAGGTAATGAACTACGTCGTAATCAGCAACGGCCTGATTCGGCAGAATAGTCTTGCCGGAGGTGTACCCAACAATCTGCGGAACGTCGTGCTTCAAGGCCGCAAAACCGTTCATGTGCTGCTCAACGGCCGCGGTCTCAACGCCCTTTTTAAACTTAATGCATACAACCTGCTGCTTTTGCGCTTTTCTTGCGGGCGAGTAAGCACCGTAGATTGTTAAGGCAAACGCGCATAGGAGCACAATGATCAGGGCGTAACCCTTAGATTTGGCATTCATATAATTCGTGTTTTGTGAGTAAAACCAAACAAAGTTTCGATTGACGCGGTACTTTGTAAGAAAAAATTAAACTATTTGTCTGTAAAGTACCACGTTTCTACAAATGTACAACGTATTCGTTTGGTTATTTGTTTCATTAGCTCTGTTTACGAGCGGTTTACTTAGCGGTAATCCGGCCAAAGCTGAATTAGGCCCGAAACCCCAACGGGTCGGGCAAAACTCTGGTCCATCAGCGGCACAGCATCCGCAACCAACGCTGCCCACGTGGGGCTTCTACGCGCATCAGCAGATCAACCGGTTGGCCGTTTTTACCCTACCGGCCGAGATGATGCCTTTTTTCAAACGACACATTGGTTTTCTGGCCGACAACGCCGTTAACCCCGACAAACGCCGGTACGCCGTCGTCGGCGAGGCCCCGCGCCACTTCATTGATTTGGACGCCTACGCCGATACGTCGGCCGCTACGCTGCCCCGCTTCTACAAAGACGCCACCGACCGCTACGGCGAAGACACGCTGGCCCTGCACGGGCTGGTGCCCTGGCAGCTTCAACTGACGAAGTACCAACTCACGGAAGCGTTTCGGCAGCGCAACGTCCGGCGCATCCTGCGCGTGGCGGCCGATTTGGGCCATTACATCGCCGACGCCAACGTGCCGCTCCACACGACCCGCAACTACAACGGGCAGTTAACCGGCCAACAAGGCATCCACGGCTTCTGGGAGTCGCGGCTGCCGGAGCTGTTCAGCGCGGATTATGACTTCCTGACCGGGCAGGCTGAATACCTACAGTCGCCCCAGCGCGCGGCCTGGCGGGCGGTGTTCAACGCCCATGCCGCGTTGGATTCGGTCTTGCGTTTTGAGCAGACGCTGACGAAAGAAGTGGGAGAGACCGGCAAGTGGGGCTTTGAGGAGCGCAACGGCATCACAACCAAAGTGTACGCGGCCGATTTCTCGCGGCAGTACCACGCGCGGCTGCGCGGGCAGGTGGAGCGCCAGATGCGGGCGTCGGTCAAGATGATTGGCGATTTCTGGTTTACCTGCTGGGTTGATGCGGGACAGCCGGACATGCGGGCGCTGGCCAAGTACGAGTTGACCAAAGACGAGGAGCGGCAAGAGACCGACGAAAAGAAAAGCTGGCTGAAGCGGCTGTTTTCGGCGCGACCGGAGGATTAAACGGTAACCGGCGTGGGCAGTCGAATCAAGAACGTCGTTCCCCGGCCTACTTCGCTCGCTACCGTCATTTGCCCGCGGTGGCCCTTCGTAACGATGTCGTAGCTGAGCGAAAGACCCAAACCCGTGCCCTCGCCCGAAGGTTTGGTGGTGAAAAAAGGCTGAAACAGCCTTTGCTTTACGGCTTCACTCATGCCCATGCCGTTGTCGATTACGTAAATTTCTACACCGTCGGCTGCCTGGCTGGTCTTGACCGTCACGGCCGGCTGGTAATCGCCGGCCGCCGTTTTCTGCTTTTCCCGGACGGCGTTGAACGCGTTGTTAATCAGGTTTAACAGAACCCGCCCAATGTCCTGGGGCACCACCTCAACCAGCCCCAAACCGGAATCGAAGTCGGTAATGAGTTTAGCGTTAAATGTTTTGTCTTTAGACCGCAGACCGTGGTAAGCGAGCCGCATAAATTCGTCCGCTAAGGCGTTCAGGTTGATGGGGCGACGCTCGTCGGGGGTCGACGTTCGGGAGTGTTCCAGCATACCCCGGACGATGCTACTGGCCCGGTTGCCGTGCTGATGGATTCGTTGAAGATTAAGCTTAAGATCCTCCAGCAATTCGGCTTCGAGGTCGGCATCCCGGTCGGGCCTCCCCTGCTCGTCGGTCAACTCGTCGACCAGCTCAACCGACATCTGCGAAAAGTTGTTGACGAAATTAAGTGGGTTCTGAATTTCGTGGGCGATCCCCGCCGTCAACTCGCCTAAACTCGCCATTTTTTCTTTTTGCACAAGCTGCGTCTGGGTTGCTTTGAGGTCGTCGAGCGATCGCTGAAGCTGCTCGGTCCGCAGGGTAACTTTATCTTCGAGCAACCGGTTTTCCCGGCGCAGCACCCGCGAGCGGTACCGGTTGAAGCCCCACACGCTGCCGCCGGTTAGCAACGCCAGCAGTGCGTAGGCCCACCAGCTTTGCCACCAGGGCGACGCGATGACCACCGCCATTGCCCGTTCGGTCCAGTTGCCGTCGCTGCTACCCGCCTTCACCCGGAGGATGTACTGACCGGGCGGTACGTTGTAATAGTTGGCCGTGCGCTCACTGCCGATTGGCCGCCAGGTCGGCTCGTAGTTTTCCAGAAAAAACGTGTACTGCGTTCGTTCGGGGTGCCGGTAATCGAGGGCGGCAAAATCAACGGCAAACGCGTTTTGGTCGTGGGCTAAGTAGACTGTCTTGGCCCGCGCCAGCGGCCCGCGCAGGGGACCGTCCGGGGCCGAGCCGACCGGCTGGTTGGCAATGCGGAAGGCCGAAAATACGACCGGCGGGGGCGCAGCGCGCGCGGGAATCAATTCGTCGGGCCGGAAGCGATAATACCCGTCGGCCCCACCAAACAGCAGCGTACCGTCGCGGCTTTTGTAGGCAGACGCGTCGTAAACGCTTTCGGCCCCGCGGAAGCCGTAGGTCGGGCCAAACAGATTGAGCGAATCCCGCTGCCGGTTGATGCGCACCAGCCCCGCCGTTGTGGCCACCCACAGGTTGCGGACGTTGTCTTCCACGAAGCTCTTAACGCCGGTCAGGGGCGTGCCCGAATTAGGATTCAGGAACGGCCGGAACACGT
Organism: uncultured Spirosoma sp.; assembly: GCA_964249775.1. Taxonomy (GTDB): domain Bacteria; phylum Bacteroidota; class Bacteroidia; order Cytophagales; family Spirosomataceae; genus Spirosoma. The sequence continues at coordinate 5,131 of CAXUEB010000061.1, read as the reverse complement.
TTTGGCCCCGGTCGAACTGGTACAGATTACCCAGAAACGCACCGGCCCAAAGCGTTCCGGCGGCATCTTCCTTAACCTGCACGATGGAGTAGCCGCTCAGGTACCGCGTGAACTTGCCCGTCCGGCGATCCATCTGATTCAAGCCACCTCCGCCGTAGGTACTGACCCAAAACCGGCCCGTGTGGTCTTCCAGCGCAACGGTCGTCGGTCCCGCGCTTAGGGTCGTGCTGTCGTTTGAATTGTGGCGGAAATGGGTAAACTGGCCCGTTCGGCGGTCGAACCGGTCCAGCCCTTCGCTGGTCATCACCCAAAGGGTGCCCATCCGGTCTTCGTAAGTGGCCGAGATCGTGCCCGAACTCAGGCTGGCGGACCGGGCCGGATCGTGGCGGTAGTGGGTAAACTGACCGCTGCGAACGGCGTACTGGTACAGGCCCGCGTTCCAGGCGCTAATCCAATAGTCGCCTTGCCGATCGGCCTGAAACGCGCGGACGTGGTCCGTCAGCAGCGTCGTCTGGCGGGAAGCCTCTCCAAAAAAGGCTGGAACCGTTCCGCTGCCCGGTTCGCGTTGCAGCAGACCCGCGTGCGTACCGATCCAGAACGCGCCGGGGGCGTATTCGTAAAAGGTGTTGACGGCCGACGAAGCCCCGAAATCAGGAATCGGTGGGTTGGCGGGAACAATCTTCATTAATTGACCACTGGCAGCTCCTACCCAAAGGACACCATCCCGCGAGCGGCAAACCGACCACTGGCTGTTGGCAATTAACCCTTCGCCGGGACCCTGCCCGGTTTCGTAGTGGGTAACTTGCCCCGTGTTGGGATCGTAGCGGTTCAGGCCGCCCGCGTAAGCGCCGATCCAGATGCCGCCCGATGGGTCTTCGTCCACGAAGCTGACGCCCCAGTACGCTTCACGCCGTTGGTTTTTCAAGTACGGTCGGCTTAAACGCTCCGGATGGGCGGGGTCGTAGCGGTGCCGGGTAAACCGGCCCGTCTGCGGGTCCATCGTGTGCAGGCCATCCCCCCACGTGCCAACCCAGAACACGCCCCGGCTGTCTTCAAAGATGGTTCGTACTCGGTTGTCGATTAAACTGTTGGCGTCGTTGGCATCGTGGCGGTACCGCGTAAAGCGCCCCGTTCGGCGGTTGAGTCGGTTCAGGCCGCCTTCGTCGGGGCTGGTTAGCTTGGGGTCGGCGGTGCCAACCCAGAGCGTGCCGGCTCGGTCTTCGTAGATGGCCCGCACCTGATTGTGGCTCAGGCTGGCTGGGTCGCGGGGGTTGTGAGCGTAGTGCGTCAGGCGACCCGTTCGGGGATGGCGGCTGTAAAGACCGTTGTGCGTCCCAATCCAAAGCAACCCATCGCGACCTTCGCGCAGCACCGTCACGAAATTCTCGGCCATGTTGGGTTCGGACCGGCTCGCCAGTCGGTGATGCCGAAAGCGGCCCGTTTCGGGGTCTAAGCAGTCTAAACCAAGCGTCCGGGTACCAACCCAAATTAGGCCGTCGCGGGTGGGACAAACCGATTCGAGGGCATTGTCGCCGGGCGAAGCCGGATTCTGGTAAAACGACGTCCATTCGTACCCGTTGTAGCGGTGCAGGCCCGTTGCGGTGGCCATCCACAGGTAGCCCTGCCGGTCCTGCTTCAGGTCTGTTACCCACGAGGTGGATCCCGGCGGCAGATTGACCGGACTAAACGCCGTTGTCTGCGCCAACAAGGGCAGGCCGCTTGGTAGCAAAAGGCCAAGCAGATGCAGGATACGGTGGAGGGTTGGTCGTGCCATGTTGTCTTTCAACTTGTCGTGGTGTGGACGGATTGGTTTGGTAGTCGGTAAATCCTGCCGGAATGTTCGCAAAAAATAAGCTGACAAAAAAGCCCCCAACGTGCGTCAGGGGCTGATGAACTCAAGTTAAACGGACCGATTGTCAAACAACCGCCGTTTGGTTAATCCTGCGGGGCCGACGCCGGACTTATACGGTCAGTTTTTTCATGTACTCCGCGTCGTTTTTCATGCTGACCAAAACCGACTCGGGGTACTCTTCCTGCTCAACGATGAAGTACTTCATGCCGTTGTCCATCGCCACGCGCAGCGTTTTCTTGAAGTCAACGCCCCCTTTGCCGAGGTCGTTCTGCACGGGTTTGCCGCCTACTTTCTTGTAGTCCTTAATGTGGCAGAGTTCGTAGCGCTTGCCGTACTTGGTGAGATGGGCCGCGGTGTCCTGACCGGCCACGTCGATCCAGCACAGGTCCAGTTCAAACATGACGTTCTGCGGGTCGGTGTTCGCCAGCAGGTACTCCTGCGGAATCTTGCCGTCGAGGGGTCGGAATGAGTAATCGTGGTTATGGTAGCCGAATTTCAACCCGCCTTTGCGTACCTGCTCGCCGATGGTGTTGAAGCGGTCGGCAATCTTTTTCCAGTCGTCGAACGTCTTTTGCGCGCCAATGTAGGGGCACAGCAGGTAACTCAGGCCGGCCCCGTTGGCCATTTCGATGCTCTTGTCGAGGTCTTTGTTAATGTCGAAGTGGGTAGAAATCATCCGTACGCCCAGTCCGTCGAGGAACGACTTCATTTCTTTCGGCTCCAGGCCCCACAGAAAGCCCTGCGGTCCGCCGTAACTCTCGAACTGTTTGTAGCCCATCTGGGCCAGTTGCGTCATCACGCCTTTAGGATCTTTGGGCAGAATATCGCGCGTGCTGTAGAGTTGAACGCCGAACGGATCAATCGCTTTGGCCGGGGCGTTGGCCAACAAATCGGTGTAGTTCAGGGCTAAGGTGCCGGCCGTGAGCAGGCCGGATTGTTTTAGAAAATTGCGTCGTTGCATGGTTGACAATGTTTACACCGTAAAGCTCCATAGACGCCCAATTCTACGCAAGGTTTAACCAAACTTTCGCCGGCTTCGGTTTCAGGCCGTATTGGCAAGGCTACTGGAAAAAACCGAAAGACGACTCGACCGCCGTATCTTTGTCGTCTTTACAGGACGAATGACATTTTCCAAACTTTACTTACAGGCCGGTCGCGACGAGGCCGTTCGGCGGTTTCACCCGTGGATATTCTCGCGGGCCATCGGCCGCTACGAGGGCGACTTAGCCGACGGCGACGTGGTCGAGGTCTACGACCGCAAAGGCGAGTACCTGGCGACGGGCCATTACCACGACGGTAGCATTGCGGTGCGCATTTTCTCGTTCGCGGCCACGGCCGGCGGCCCCATCACGCCCGATGGGGCGTACTGGACCCAAAAACTGAAACGCATTCGCAGCATCCGGCAGGCCATCGTCGGCGAGACAACCAACTGCTACCGGCTCGTGCACGGCGAAGGCGACGGCTGTACGGGGTTGATCGTGGACATCTACAATGGTGTGGCGGTGTTGCAGGCCCACTCGATCGGGATGCACCGCGAACGGTCGGTGATTACCCAAGCCTTGCGGACCGTGTTCGGCGACGAACTAAAGGCCGTGTACGACAAAAGTGCCGAAACGCTGCCCGAGGAGTACGGAGCGAGTGTTACCAACGGTTATCTGTTTGGCCGGACGCCCGTGCCGCACCCGGTGCAGGAAAACGGCAATACCTTTCTGGTCGATTGGATTACGGGTCAGAAAACGGGTTTCTTTCTCGATCAGCGGGACAACCGGGCCTTGCTGGCGCAGTACGCACGGGGCAAAAACGTCTTGAACGCGTTTTGTTATTCGGGCGGTTTTTCGGTGTACGCGCTCCAGGCC
>CAXUEB010000061.1:0-1413 GCA_964249775.1 uncultured Spirosoma sp. | reverse complement strand
ATCTCAAAGCGCACGACCACCAGTACGACGTGGTCGTGCTCGATCCGCCCGCGTTCGCCAAGAGTTTGTCGGCGCGGCACCGGGCCGTGCAAGGCTACAAACGCCTGAACGCCGAGGGTCTGCGCCGGGTGGCCAAGGGCGGCATTCTGTTTACGTTTTCGTGTTCGCAGGTCGTGGACCGCGAATTGTTTTACAACACCATCGTCGCGGCTGCCATCGAAGCCGGGCGGCAGGTGCGCGTGCTGCACCACCTGAGCCAACCCGCCGATCATCCCGTCAGCTTGTTTCACCCCGAAGGCGGGTATTTGAAGGGATTAGTGTTGTGGGTGGAGTGAGTTTTGTCGTAGAGGGAATAAACGGTGCGGGGTATACGCGCTGACTTTACACCCTTCGTCCTTGTACCTTTACCCCTTATTCCCTTCCCCCTTCTACCAAACCATGCGTATTCTGCCGCTTCTCGTTTTAGTTGCCTTTTCCCGAATTGCAGCGCTGGCGCAACCTCCGCAAAAACCGAAGCTCGTCGTCACCCCACTCAACGACCGGGTGCTCGTTCATACCACCTACGGGGTTTACCAGAATAATAGCGTTCCGTCCAACGGACTAATCATCAAAACCGGTGAGGGCGTTGTGCTGGTGGATACGGGTTGGGACAGCGACGGCAACACGGACAATACCCGGCAACTGCTCCGGTGGGTGACCGACAGCCTGCGGCAACCCGTCCGGCTTTGCATTGTTACGCATGCCCACGAAGACCGCGTCGGCGGCATCAGCGAACTCCGAAAGGCGGGCATTCGGGTAATCAGTACGCCCTTGACGGCTCAAAATTCGGTTAAGTTGGGCTACGAAGCGCCCGAAGGGATCTTGCCCAACGACACAACCTTCATAATCGGGCAGGAGCCGATTCGCTGTTATTTTCCGGGTGAAGGCCACACCAGCGATAACATTGTAGTTTGGCTACCGAATCAGCAGGTGCTGCACGGGGGCTGTTTCGTCAAGAGCGTAGCCGCTTTTGGGATGGGTAATATCGCCGATGCGAACCTGAGCGAATGGGTAAACTCAATTCGGCGGGTGATGGCTCAGTTCGGCACGGCTAAACTTGTCGTGCCTGGCCACGAGGAGTGGGGCGATACAAATGCGCTGGAACATACGCTGCGGTTGTTGGCCAAACACGCGGCTGCCCGGCGTTGAACGCACGTGCGGGTACCTAAAAACTATTGGCGGTTGCGCCGGTTGTTGGTAGAGAAAACCGGTCGTGCTGAACAATCTTGGCTCCTTTCGCTTAATTTTGACGCTCCGGTGGTTCGACGCTTCGGCGGCCCGGCGCTCAACCGTGAGCCACTCTCTTTGTAAAACCCGACACGTACATACGACAGATATGGCTGAATTAATCCGAATGCCCAAGATGAGCGACAC
>CAXUEB010000060.1:12756-21046 GCA_964249775.1 uncultured Spirosoma sp. | reverse complement strand
CGCTGCTGCTGGCCCTGCCCCCGGCTGGCCCGGCTCAGGCTCAGAAATACCGCACCGCCGTGGGCCTGCGCCTGGGCAAAAACAACACCGGCCTGAGCGTGCAGCAGAAAATCCTGGAAAACGTGACCCTGGAAGGCCTGGCCCTGCTCGCCCCGCGCGACTACAGCGCCACGCTGCTCGCCGAGCGGCACTTCGGCCTGCTCGGCCCCAGCCTGAACTACTACCTGGGCGCCGGCGGCCACCTGGGCCGCCACCAGGACAGCGGCACCTTCGGCGGCTTCGACGTCATCGTCGGGGCCGAGTACAAGCTGCCCTTCTCGCGCTTCGTGCTCAGCCTTGATATCAAGCCCACCCTGGAGTTCGGCCTCGGGCCCGAAGCCGACCAGAGCCGCTTTCCCACGGCTTTTTCGGTGCGCTACATTTTCGTGAAAGAAAAGCGCAATGGCTTGTTCCGGCGCCTGTTTGGGGGCGGCGACAAGTAAGCTGTGGAAACCTCATGCTTCCCTGCGTTCAGCATGAGGTTCTTCTTTGCCCGTTGGCTCTTCTCAAATCCGCCGCACCGAGCCGCTGCCCGACTTGGAGGCGTTAATCTGGGCCGGGCCACTCAGCTGCACGTCGCCCGAGCCGGAAATGCGCGAGTTCAGGGTTTTGGCGGCGTTGGCGCGCAGGTTGCCCGAGCCGCTGATGCGCACCTCGGTATCGTCGGTGCGCAGGTCGTCGGCGCGCACATTGCCCGAGCCCGAGATGCCTACGCGGTGCTGCGGGCAGCGGCCGCCGAGCGTGATGTTGCCCGAGCCGGCCAAGCCGGTTTTCAGGGCCGTGGCCGTCAGCTGGGTCAGGCTCAGGTTGCCGGAGCCGGCCACGCTCACCTCGAAGTCCTCGGCCTGCACCGCGCCCTCCACGCGCAGGTCGCCGGAGCCGGATACGCCCACGGCCGTGAGGCGCGGCGCGGTCACGTACACCGTGACGGGCCCGTCAAACTTGTCAATTTTCCACGCGGTGCGGTCCTCGCGGCGCCGGCCCACGCGCAGGCGGCCGCCCGTTACTTCGGTTTCCACTTTAGCCTGGTCGGCTGCCGAGGCGTCTACTTCCACGCGTTGCGGGCTGCCCTGGCGCACAATTACGTTCATGCTGCCGGCGGCCGTGACGGCCGTGAAGGGTGCTACTTCCCGGGTTTGGCGCTCAACGCCGACAGCGGCGGAAGCGAAGACCAGCGTTTCGGCCGGGCCGGCGGCCAGCGAGGCAACGGCGACCGTGAGGGCCAGCAGCAGGGTGGGGAGCTTTTTCATGGGAAGAAGTTAAAAAAGGAGTGATTCAGCACGACAGATGCCAAAGCGCGGGCGGCGGTTGCCCAGCCGGCTAGTCGGCGGCAAAAATTTCTTCCCAGGGCAGCGCAAGGCCGGGCAGGGTGCTCACCGGCATCGGGCCCAGCACCCGGCCCTTGACAAGCTTCACGAACTCGTCGAATTTCCAGGTCAGGTAATCGGCGTAGGTGTAGCGGCAGGCGGGGTCGAGCTGGCTCAGGCTGGTGATGGGCGCGGTCGAGGTTGGCGTCATGGCAGGAAACAGGCAGGTTGGCTGCCTAAATGTACATTTCAGACGCCTGATGCTTTCGCCCGAAAGCAGCCGCGAGCATCCTAAGCCACCGCGCTTACCCCAGCCGCCGCGGGCACCCGGATGCCCTGCTGGGCCAGGTAATCCAGGCCCCAGCCCAGCAGGGCCTGCAGCACGGGGCGCACCTGCTCGCCGGGCCCGACGAGGGCGTACTCGACCTTGGGCGGCACCTGCTGGTGCACGGTGCGGGCCACGAGGCCGTCGGCTTCCAGCTCGCGCAGCTCCTGAATCAGCATCTTCTCCGTGATTTCGGGCATGAGGCGGCGCAGCTCGCCGTAGCGGCGGGCGCCGTCGAGCAAAGAAGCTAGGATGAGCAGCTTCCACTTGCCGCCCAGCAGGTTGAGCGTGGTACGCACGGGGCAGATAAGGTCGCGTGGCACGTCGGCCAGACCGAATTGCGAAACAAATTCCTGCTGTTTGGTGAGCTTGGACATAAATTTTTGAGGCTGACAGTCAATGATTCTTACCTGAGTGAAAGTACCCTACTTTTTCGTAGGTACTTGCTTTCAGCGAAGGTACAACGGTCCTTTGTTTCAACCAAACCCCAACACCTTATGTCAACTCCCCAAAACCTGGTCGTGCTCGGCGCCACCGGCAACATCGGCACCGCCCTCACCCACCTGCTGCTCGCAAAAGGCCACCGCGTCACGGCCGTGGCCCGGCCCAGCGCCCGCCTCGACGCCCTGGCCCGAGCCGGCGCCACCCCCGCCGCCGGCGATGTGCACGACACCGCCTGTCTCACCCGCACGCTGCGCGGCCAGCAAGCCGCCTTCCTGCTGATTCCGCCCCACGTGGCCGCGCCCGATGTGCTGGTCCACATGCAGCAAATCGGCGAGGGCATCGCCCAGGCCGTGCGCGAGTCGGGCCTGCCGCGGGCCGTGCACCTGAGCAGCATCGGCGCCGACCAGCCCGCCGGCACCGGCCCCGTGGTGGGCCTGCACCACCAGGAAAAGCGCCTTAACGCCGTCCCGGGCCTCACGGTGGCGCATTTGCGGCCGGCCTACTTCATGGAAAACCTGCTGGCCGGCGTGGGCATGATTCAGCACCTGGGCATCACCGGCGGCGCCATGCGGCCGGATTTGAGCTTCCCGATGGTGGCAACCAAGGACATTGCCGCCAAAGCCGCCGAGCTGCTCGACGCCGGCGATTTTGAGAACCACTCGGTGCACTACCTGCTGGGCCCGCGCAACTACTCGCAGCAGGAAGCCACCGCCGCCATTGCCCGGGTTATCAACCGGCCGGAGCTGCCCTACGTGCCGTTCAGCTACGAGGACGCCAAAAAAGGCATGCTCGGCGCCGGCCTCAGCGAGAGCATGGCCGACTTGTACATCGAAATGACCCGCAGCATGAACGAGGAAAAGGCCATGGTCCGCGACGAGCGCACCGCCGCCCGCACCACGCCCACCACGCTGGAGGAGTTTGCCGCAACGGTGTTCGCGCCCGCCTTTCAGGGCGCTACGGCGGGCTAGGCGAGGCAGCCGGTCAGGGGCGCCAGCAGGGGAATGCGCCTCGAACCCCGCGCAGGGCGCATCTTTACGGCCCTATGTCGCTCAAGCTCCTGCTCCTGCTCAATTTCGGCCTGGCCGCGTTTCTCACCGGCCTAATCTGGACCATTCAGCTCGTGCACTACCCCAGCTTTGGGCTGGTAGGCAAGGCCGAGTTCGTCAAGTTTCACCAGGCCCACACCACGCGCATGGGCTACCTGGTGCTGGCGCCCATGGTGCTGGAGCTAGGCCTGAGCCTGTGGCTGGCCGGGGCGGCGCGGCACACCCCGCTGGCCGCCCCCTGCTGGGTGGCGCTGGGGCTGCTGGGCCTGATTTGGGCCGTCACGTTTTTCATTTCCGTGCCCTTCCACAACCGCCTCGCCGCCGGCTTCAACTACATCGCCATCGACGGCCTGACGCGCACCAACTGGCTGCGCACCCTGGCCTGGACCGCCCGGCTGGCCCTGCTGGGTTGGATGGTTAAGAGTTGAGAGTTATGAGTTAAGAGTTGGTCCGGAGCAAGTGCCACGCCCGGGCAACTCTTAACTCATAACTTTTAACTCTTAACTGAGACCTTACTCCACGACTTCCAGCACGGTGCGGAACGAGACGTACTGGCCGGGAAAGCGGTGCTCCATGTCGGCGCGTAGGGCGGGGGCGGCGTGCTGCTGGTAGGCGTCGAGCTGCTCCTGGCTCACGCAGTAGTACTGGGCGGCGTAGGTGTGGCCGCCGTCTTCCTCGTTGAGCACGCGCAGCAGCTGGCTTTTGATGAAAAAGCCGCTGGCCATCACCTCCGGCATGTGCACCTTGCGCATGTACGTGAGCCAGGCGTTGGCCGCCGCGGGCTCGATACTGCTGGTTACGTTATAAAGAATCATCTTTTTAAGGGTCAATGGTTAACGATTAATGGTTGATGAGTAGTGGCCACGGGCTACTGGCATGAATGTCCATTAACCATTGACATTAATCACCAACCATTAAACTCATACCCGCATGGTGTCGGGCTGAAAGTTATTGATGCGGGCCTGAATGGCCGGGCCGTCGAGCTTTTCGCGGGCGGCGGCCTGGGCCAGGGCGGGCAGCTCGTCGTCGCCGGCCAGGCGCAGGTTCAGGATTTGGCGCAACGTGAGCTGGCGCTCCAGCTCAGCGAAGCGCTGGCCGGTCAGCTCGAAGTAGCGCTGGCGCACTTCGAGGCGAATGATGCGGTCCTGGAGCTTGAGAGCGTAGTGCTGGCGCAGCAGCAGGATGGTGAGCAACACGGTGAGGGCCACGCCGGCCAGCGAAAACCACAGGCGCGCAATCTGGTCGTCGTCGCCGGCCACTTTCGAGTAGCGAATAATAGTGTAGCCCAGCATGAGCAGGGCCAGGGGCAGCGTCACGAAGTGATGCAGCGGGTAGAGCATGGGCGGGTTTTTGGCGGCCATCGGGCAAAAAGGGTAAGGTTGGCGAGTGAGGTTTCGGCGGGCAGCGGGGCAAACAAAAAAGCTCCGGCCGAGGCCGGAGCTTGCAGTTGTTACGCAGTACGGGTGGCTGCGGCTAGTTGTTTTTCGCTCCTTGCTCCAGCGCTTTGGTGCGGCGCTTTTCGGCTTTGGCCTGCTCGCGGGCGGCGCGCTCCTGCTTTTTGGCCGCGCTGGCCGCTTTGCGCTGCTCGCGGAGCTGGCCCTGCTGGGCGCGCTCCTGGCTGCGCTGCTCGCGCAGCTGGTTTTTCAGGTCGTTTTGCTGCTGGCGCTGCTCGCGGAGCACGTTTTTCGTGTCGCGCACGGCCTGGTCGCTGGAGTTGGACTGCTGGCGCTGCTGGTCGAGGGTGGCTTTGGCGGCGTCGGTGCGCTGCTGTTGCTGCTCGGGCGTGAGCGGGGCGACGGCCGGGTCGGGCGTGGTCGTCGGCGTAGTGGCGGGGCTGGTTTGCGCGGTGACGCTAGCGGCAGTAAATACGGCGAGCAGGGCCGCGCCGAAGATAATTTTTTTCATAATCAGGGTAGAAAGTCAGCCAACGGCTGAGCTTTCATTTAAACGCAGCCCGGCCGGGGAAGTTGGTTCGGGGCAGTGAGCAATGAGCAATTACTCCTCCACGTAGTCCAGGTCCTTGCCGTAGCTCTCGGGCAGGGTGCTCACGGCCCAGAAGGCCACCACCAGCGTGAGGGCGCCCAGGGCGGCCGCGCCGGGCAGAAAGCCCAGCCGCGCGCTCAAAAACTGGAACGCCGGCACCAGGCCCACCACCGCGCCGCGGGCGAAGTTGGGCGCCGTGGTAGCCACCGTGGCCCGCAGGTTGGTGCCGAACTGCTCGGCCGCCACCGTCACAAACAAGGCCCAGAAGCCCACCGACACGCCCAGCACGAAGCACACGCTGTAGAACGTGCGCGGCGTGGCGCCCTGAATGCCAAACAAATACACGCCCACCAGCAGCCCGCAAAACGCGAGAAACACCAGCAGGGCCTTATTGCGCGAGTGCCAGAGCTGGCTGAGCGCACCGGAGGCAAAATCGCCGAACACCAGCCCGAAGTAGCACCAGAACACGGCCAGCCCCGCCGTCACTTCGCCCGTGAGCTGCAGCGCCCGCCCGAACTCCGGCGCCAGCGTAATCAGAATGCCCACCACAAACCACAGCGGCACCCCGATGAGCAGCACCCGCAGGTACTTGGCCAGCCGCGGCCCGTTGGTGAACAAGCTCAGAAAGTTGCCGCGCGCCACGCTGGTTTGCTTTTCCACTTGCTTGAACATGCCCGACTCGACCACGCTCACGCGCAAAACCAGCAGGGCCAAACCCAGCGCGCCGCCCACGAAATAGGCATTGCGCCAGCCCAGCTTTTCGCCCACCCAGTAGGCCAGCATGGCCCCACTCACGCCCACGGTGGCCACTATCATGGTGCCGTAGCCGCGCTTTTCCTTGGGCAAACTCTCGCTGACCAGCGTGATGCCCGCGCCCAGCTCGCCGGCCAGCCCGACGCCGGCAATGAGCCGCAGCCAGGCGTACTGCTCCACGGTCTGCACGAAGCCGTTGGCGAGGTTGGCCAGTGAGTAAATCAGGATAGAGCCGAACAGTACGGAGAGGCGCCCGCGCTTGTCGCCCAGCACGCCCCACAGAATGCCGCCCAGCAGCAACCCGGCTTGTTGGACGTTGAGAATCTGCCCGCCCACGAGTGAAATCTCGGCATCAGTCAGGCCAAGATCCTTTAGGCTTGGTACGCGGACAATGTTGAACAGAAGCAGGTCATACACATCCACAAAATAGCCCAGCGCGGCCACAATGACGGGCAGGGTAAACAGTGGACGCAGTGAAACGGGCGTCGGGGCGAGGGTCGGTTGCATACCAATTAAGACGTAACCCCGGCAAGTTAGGAAAAACGGCTTTGTGCGAAAACCGGTAAGGACTACGCGTCCCGGTTCCCAAGACCCTATCGGTTTGAGTGATGTCTCGCTTACCGCAACGAGATCAGCCGCGCCGGAAGCGGTTCTACGGCTGGCGTCGATACGTTGAACGCGATGGCTTCGGTGTGGGCACCATCCGAAATGCGGAACGTGTACGTGCCGTCGCCGACTTGGCTTAAATCAAATTGCTGGCGGAATCCCCCTCGCCTGCCGCCTTTGGTCGGTAATCCTTCTCGGTGCAGTACCTGCCCCTGCGGGTTAATTAACTCAACGGTAATCTTCGCGTCGGGGTTATACTTCTCTAAACACAACCACAGTTTGCCGGCGTGCGACGCTGGGTAAGTGGCTACCGCGAACGTTTTCTCGGGAAAGTGACCCGGTTGAGCCAAAACGGTGGCCGGTGCGGAAATTGTAAGCGCCAGCAGCGCGCTGGCCAGTAAGGTGTTCGGCGTTTTCATTGGGGTTAAACGATTTCCTTAAGAACCTTTAGCTGTCAACCCAATGATGCAGGATGCAAAATCGACCGCTGCCATTTTGGAGCAACGGTTTGAGATGAGGATGAGTGGTTTGGGGACGCTCAGCCGTAAATGTTCGCGTCTAAGAACGCGTTGCGAAACTTGCCCCGCGGGTCGTGCTGTTTGAGCAGGTTGACAAAGTCGGGTAGTTTCTCGTACTGCGCTTTCAAGTGCGCGGAGGTAACCGTAAACAGCTTACCCCAGTGCGGCCGGACACCGAACGGAGTTAGTTCGCGCTCAATCATTGGCAAGACTTTCTTGACCGAAGCCCAGTCCTGTTGCCAGGTAAAGTGAATCGCCAAACTGGGTTGTTTGTAGCACGGACTCATCCACAAATCGTCGGCGTCGATGGTGCGCAGTTCCGAAATCATCAGGTGGGGGCTGACGTGCTCGCGGAGCCGCTCGATGGCTAAGATGGCTTCGACGGCGTTTCGGCGCGGCACGAAGTATTCCGATTGGAGTTCCTGGCCGCTGCTGGGCGTGAAACCCATGCGAAAGTGCGGCAGGCGGTCGTACCATGGCCCCGATACGCCCATCTGCTCGGTGCAATTGACGGCCGACAGTTCGGCGATTGGGTGAAGGTTTTGGGTGGCGGGCTTCGCGCCGTAGAACTCGGCGGTTCCCCGGTCGAGCTTGGCGTCGGCCGGTTTGTCTTTATCAACGCGCCGTTTAATCCAAACTTCGTTAACGCGCCGTTGCTGCCAGTCGGTAAACAAACTGACGCTGTAGCCGCTGGCCAGGATGGCCTCCAGATGGTTCTCCACTTGCGCCATTGGCAGGTTGACGTACACGTCCTGCCGCACCTGAAACGTAGGCTGAACGTCGAGCGTAACCTTCGTCACGACGCCAAGCCCACCCAAGTGCACGACGGCCGCCCGGAACGTTTCGCCGTCTTTTTCGCGGGATAGCTTCAGCACGTCGCCCCCGGCCGTGACCAGCTCCAGGGCCGCAACGGCCGTCGACAGATTGCCGTTCTTGACGCCCGAACCGTGCGTTCCGGTGGCGCAGGCTCCGGCCACGGAAATGTGGGGTAGCGACGCCAGATTGTGCAAGGCAAACCCTTTGCTTTCCAGATAAGGACACAGTTGACCGTAACTCATGCCGGCATCGACGGTCACCGTATTGGCTTCGGTGTCGAGCGCTACGACTTGGTCCATCGGCCGCAGCGAAAGAAGATTGTCGACGCTGTCGGCAACGTTATTAAAACAGTGGCGCGTACCCAGCACCTTTAGTTTGTCGTAGGTTCGGACGGTTTGCTGGACTTGTTCGAGCGATTTAGCCGGGTACAGCCGGTTGGTACTGTATTGGTAA
>CAXUEB010000060.1:9744-12746 GCA_964249775.1 uncultured Spirosoma sp. | reverse complement strand
CGAAACGGCCGGGCTGGCCAGCAGCGCCGAAGACAGTTTGATAAATGTTCTCTTCTTCATAAAGTTAAGCGCTGTTGGCTATATCAGGAAGATTCCTTGACAAGATACTGACTATATTCTTAAACGATTGAAACTGAACGGGCAGTAAAGTAGAATTATCAAGATGCGACACTTTGTATACAAAAGAGGAGTCTATTTGTACTACTATAAAAATACAAAAAATTATTTGTTTATTATAAAACGATACTATACCTTACTTGCAGACTAACCAGCTCTTAGCTATGAAAACGTTCATGTTGCTTATCGCCGTCTTGTTCGGCGTCGTTTCGGGTAGTTTAGCGCAGTCGGATCAGGAAACGATCAAGCGGGTGCTTCGCAGTGAAACCGAAGGCTTTTTTAAGCGTGATAAAGCCGAATGGTCCAATGCCTGGGCGCACACGCCCTATGTTCACTTTGCGGCTAATCTTTACGGTGGCGATTTTATGATGATCAAGGGCTGGAACGACTTGGAGAAGCAGTTCGCCAGCCAGTTCCGAAGCGCAAAGGTGGCCGACAAAGTAATCGTGCAAACCGCAAACTACACCATCCGGCAGAGCGGCAACCTGGCGTTCGTGGCCTACGACCAAACGCTCGTCGACAGCCACGGCAAAACAACCTCGAAGGAATCGCGGGTATTAGAGAAACTGAATGGCCAGTGGAAAATTATTAACGTAATTGCCCTGACGAACCTAAAAAACTTCGGTCTGGCACAGCAGACTAAGTAACGTGAAAAACGTATCGCGCTAACAATGAATGCTGTCAAGAACGAAAAGGCCGCTTCCGCCTTGGAAGCGGCCGTTTCGTTTACACGTTGAACATTGGCTAATCGTTTTTCTGATTACGGGAGCGGTTCTGCGAGTTGGTAAACCGGCGGTCTAACTGGTGTTTAAGTTTGGCCGTAACCGTGTTCAGCAGATGATCCCAGCTTTCGCCGGTGTCGTCGGCCACCACGTCGTCGCCTGGTATGCCGTACTTGATACGCAACGTCTTGGTGTTAGACCGTTGCTGGGCTTCCTGCCGCATGTACACCTCGGCCGTAATCACGTCACCGCTGTAGTAGCGCCGAAGCCGGCCAATGGCTCCCGTCACCCGGTCTTTAAAGTCATCCTCTACGTCGACGCCCACGGCCTGAATGTCGATGCGCACGTCGTCAATGTTTTCCTGATCTTCCATTGCTTTACGTTTGTCTGGTTGAGAAAGGGTATGAACCCATGGCTAATAAAGTCCAATGGGAAGGGAGTTGTTTTGGATTTATGACGTTAATGTGGCTCCGATGATGTAGCGCCGACACGCTTGTCGGAGCCACGGAAGATTTTGCTACCTTGCTCGTCCGTTGACGACAGCACCCGGTGACGTTATGACCCAACCGCCCAATCCCAATCTGCCACCCGATACCGAGAAAATTAAGTTTGCCTTTGCCGACATCGACGGCGGTAAAGTCATCAGTCGCCAGAAATTCCTGGACGGACTGGCCGATGGCTACGGCTTCTGCGACGTAGTTTGGGGTTGGGATTCGGCCGATGCGCCCTACGACAACGGCCGGACCACCGGCTGGCATTCGGGCTATCCCGACGCACCCGTTCGTATCGACCTCGCTACGCAACGGCGGATTCCGTGGGAGGAGAATCTACCATTTTTTCTGGCCGATTTTAGCCAGCCGGCCGGTTCTGATTTAGCCGCCTGCCCGCGGAGTTTGCTCAAGCGCGTGGCTGCCCAGAGTCGGGCGATGGGCTTTCACGCCGAATACGCGCAAGAATTTGAGTGGTTCAACTTCCGCGAAACACCGCAGCGTTTGCAAGAAAAAGGTTTCCGTAATCTGGAGCCATTAACGCCGGGCATGTTTGGCTACTCGATTCTGCGCCCTTCGCTCGAAAGCGCGTTCTACCACGATCTGTTCGACCAACTCGGCCGGTTCGACATTCCGCTCGAAGGCTTACACACCGAGACTGGACCGGGCGTCTACGAAGCGGCCATCGTCCACGATGAGATCGTGCGGGCGGCCGATAAAGCCGTGCTGTTCAAAACGGCGGTAAAGGAAATTGCCTACCGGCACGGCTTGGTAGCGACGTTTATGGCCAAGTGGAATGCTGATTTGCCGGGGTGCAGCGGCCACATTCACCAAAGCCTGTGGAACCTCGACCAAACCCAAAATCTATTCTATAACCCGGATCAGCCCGACCGCATGAGCGACTTGATGCGGCAGTTCATGGCCGGGCAATTGTACTGTCTGCCCCACATCGTGCCCATGTTCGCGCCGACCGTTAACAGCTACAAGCGTTTAGTCGAAGGCGCGTGGGCACCGACGACGGTGACCTGGTCGGTCGACAACCGCACGACGGCCCTGCGCGTGCTGAACCGCTCAGAAGCGCTAACGCGCGTTGAGCACCGCGTTTCGGGAGCCGACACGAACCCGTATCTGGCCTTGGCAGCCGCGCTGGCCTCGGGTTTGTACGGCATCCGGCATCAGTTATCGCTCGATATTCCGGCGTCGGTTGGTAACGGCTACGCCGATAAACAGCACGGCATGTTGCCCGCCAACCTGGCCGAAGCCACGCGGGCCATGCGCGATTCGCCCCTCGCGGCTGAACTCTTCGGTGCGGAGTTCGTTGACCACTTCACCCGTACGCGCGACTGGGAGTGGCGACAATACGCCCGGCAGGTGAGCGATTGGGAGTTGAAGCGCTATTTTGAAATTATCTGACCGTCGTTATTCACTAAAAATGCTTGAAAATGTAAAGTTCGACTTTACATTTTCAAGCATTTTTAGTGAATATTTGCTTTATGATAACTCGCTTTGTGACGGCTCGGCTGCTGGACGACTTAACGCACGTTCCGGTTA
Organism: uncultured Spirosoma sp.; assembly: GCA_964249775.1. Classification (GTDB taxonomy): domain Bacteria; phylum Bacteroidota; class Bacteroidia; order Cytophagales; family Spirosomataceae; genus Spirosoma. The sequence continues at coordinate 9,868 of CAXUEB010000060.1, read as the reverse complement.
ACGTACTGCTGGGACCACGTCAGGTAGGCAAAACAACTCTCGCTCAGGCAATACGGAAGCAAATTACCACTGAATCAATTTATCTTGACTTAGAACTAACCACCGATGCCGAAGTACTCAATAA
>CAXUEB010000060.1:0-9734 GCA_964249775.1 uncultured Spirosoma sp. | reverse complement strand
ACTCAATAATGCCGAATCGTTTTTGAGTAGTCAGGCGGCTGTTTGTGTCATTATTGACGAAGTGCAGCGGAGGCCCGACCTGTTTCCGCTGGTTCGGGCCTTGGTTGATCAGCACCGTCGACCCGGACGATTCTTATTGTTGGGGTCGGCCTCGCCCGATTTGATCCGCCATAGCGCCGAGTCGCTGGCGGGGCGTGTGAGTTACTTAGAATTAGCGCCATTTTCTCTGACTGAAGTCGAAGGGCAGATACCTTGGCGTGAACACTGGTTTAGAGGAGGTTTTCCGGAGCCTTTGCTAACGGCAAATGCTACCCGAATCGGCCGATGGATCGACGATTTTATCAGTACATTCGTCGAGCGTGACCTGCGGGCGTTGGGCTATCAGGTCGGTACACCGACGCTGACCCGGTTGCTGCAAATGCTGACAACTGTTCACGGCAGTACGTTAAATGTCAATGAGTTGGCCCGTTCCCTGGGTCTGTCGAATCCAACCGTCAGCGGTTACCTTGACTTGTTAGAAGGCGGCTTTTTGATCCACCGCCTGCCTCCTTACTTTGCCAACGTAACGAAGCGCTTGGTTAAGTCGCCTAAGCTGTACATCCGCGATTCGGGTATGTTGCACCGGCTGGCACGCATCCGCTCCCTTGATGCGTTGCAAACGCATATTTTGGTGGGCGCGTCGTGGGAAGGCTACGTCATTGAGCAACTTCGCCGGACTGCCTACGAAACCGAGTTTTACTTTTACCGAACGCAGGCCGGTGCCGAATGCGATTTGTTTGTAATCCTGCCCGACGGGCGTAAGGCTTGTGTCGAGGTTAAATTGGCTGACGTACCCAAGCTCACGCGCGGCTTCTACGAGAGCGTGAAAGACCTGAAGCCTGACTTTCGGTACGTAATCGTTCCGCAGGGCCGCACCTACACGACCGTCGAAAACGTTACGGTTTGTTCTTTGCCTGAATTTCTGCAAACCGTCTGGCCGGAGTGGACTATGAATGTTTAGGCTACGAAGCGTCCGTGCTAACGTCAAAGCTCGGTTGGGGGTTATTGCGTGTCCAACGTTCCAGCCAAAACCGGTTACCTTTGCAGCCACAACAAAACCGCACGTGGCAACGGCTGTCTGTCAGTCGTATCTAAAAATCAGGAATCTTTTTCATGCGCTTAATCGATTATTCAACCATCATCCGGCGCGCGTGGGCGGCTTTTGATGCTACCCAAACAGTGCAGGCCGTGGAAGACATCAGCGCCCGCGTATCGACCAACTATGTCTTCCGGCTGACGCTTGACTCGGGCGATCGCGTTATTGCTAAATTATCGTTCTTCGGTAAGTTCGAGCATTTCCGCGACGACCACCGCATCATTCAGGCGCTGGCCAACAACCTGCTGTACCCGTTCGAGAACGTCTTGGCGCGGTCGCTGTCGAAAAACGGACAAGTCTTTACGTTCCGATATCAGGAAGGTCCCATCGACGCGTGGGTGGTGTTTTACAACCCCATCCGGGTGCAGAACCGTTTGCCCCGCCGGCTCGACGAAGCGCAGATTCGTAAGCTGGGGGCCGAAGTCGCCCGTTTTCACTTGGCTTGCAACCGAGCCAGCGCGGTGCTGCCTAAGTACGCCAAAACGCTCCGGTCCGACATCCAGGGCCTGCTTGATTTGTTAGACACTGAAGCGGGGCAGTACGAACATCGAATGCACGTTGACGAGCTACGGCGGCAGTGCCGGTTGTTTTTGGAAAACCGGCAGCGGCTGGTCGCGAAGGTCGTTGAAACCATGCCCGTTTTTGTCGACTGGAACATCGGCAACTTCTCCGTTACCGACGATTTGAAACTGTTTTCCCGCTGGGACTACGATTGGTTTCGCATTAGCTACCGGGTAATGGACTTTTACTTTTTCAGCCGCGTCTGCTCCGACGTGGGCGACCGCACGGTATTTTCGTACGTCATGGGGCCGCTAATGGAAGAGCGGTTCGGTTGGTTTCTGGAAGAGTACCACCGCGTGTATCCGCTAACGGAGCGCGAAATCCGGTTTCTGCCCGAAGCGTACCGATTTTTTATTCTCAATTACGTCATCAAGTACGGCCGGTATTTTTTCCACCGCACCTACGCCACCAAGCTCCAGCGCGAAGCTTACGAGCTGTATTTTCCGTCGATTGAAACGTTCGATGCCGAGAGGATTCTGCGGGCGCTGAAGCTGTAGAGAGTTGCTTTGTATTAAGTTCAATTCTCAAAATCGCCTTTCTAATGAATCTACGCTGTTGGCTAATCAATTTGCTGTTAATCTTTGTCTGTTACCATGTCTATGCCCAGACAAACTTGGATGGTAAGCAAAAAGAAGCGTATGACTACTTGTTGTACTTGCCTAAAACATACGCCGGTACAACCCGTAATTACCCCTTAGTCATCTACTTGCACGGCGGGTCGCTTCGGGGAAACGATCTAAATAAGCTCAAAACATATGGAGTACCTTACTACATTGAGAAAGGGTGCAATTACCCGTTTATCGTAGCTTCTCCCCAATGTCCCGGTGGCAAATACTGGTCCACCGACAACTGGTTCGAGCCTTTGTTTACGGATCTGAAAGCAAAATACCGGATTGATACAAACCGGGTTTACGTAACCGGCGTCAGCATGGGTGGATTTGGGGCATGGCAGGTCGCTATGGACAATCCCCGTACGTTCGCGGCCCTTGTTCCGTTATGCGGAGGTTGTAATGATTCGACCGAAATCTGCCGAATCAGGCACGTGCCGGTCTGGACGTTTCACGGCACGGCGGACGACGTGATTCCTATCTCCGAAACCGAACGATTAACCAATAAACTTGACCAGTGCGACGGTAACGTCAGGTATTCGCGACTAAAGAACAAAGGCCACGACATTCTTTACCTGTACGGACGACGGGCCATTTATAGATGGATGCTGAAACAGCATAGGTAGTTGACCCAGATCACGTTTTTATGCAACTCGCCAATTTTAAAACCGTCGCGGCCCGGTACCCCGTCATTTTCTTCGATGCGTTCGGCGTGTTGAAAAACTATAAAGGGCTGATTCCGGGTATCGCCGACACATTCGCTTACCTGCGCGAACGACAAATTTTGTTTTATATCCTGACCAACGACGCATCGCGCAGCCCCGACCAATTGGCCGAATCGTACGGACGGCTGGGCCTGACGGATGTTGCGCCCGAAATGATTATTTCGTCGGGTATGCTGGCGCGGGAGTATCTGCAACTGAAGGTAAACTATGGCACGGTAGCGTACTTAGGCACGCCCGATTCGGCGCACTACATCGAGTCGGCCAACCTCCACACGCTTTCAATCAGTGAGTTGACGCTTGAGAATATCGCCGAGGTGAGCGCCTTGGTACTGTTAGACGACGAGGGTTTCGACTGGAACACCGACATCAACAAGGCCGTCAACCTACTGCGCCGGCGGAATATTCCAGTCATTGTCGCCAATACGGATGTGACGTATCCCGTGTCGAAGAACCGGCTGGCCATCGCTATCGGGGGCATCGCCGATATGCTCGAAAGCATTGTCGGCAAGCAGTTTATCCGGTTCGGCAAGCCCGATGCGCAACTGTTTGGGTTTGCCTACGAGCGGGTGCAGGAGCGCCTACCGACGGTGGGCAAGCGCGATATTCTGATGGTAGGCGACACCCTCCGCACCGACATTATCGGCGGCAATAAGTTTGGTTTAGATACGGCTTTGGTGCTAACCGGTAATACGGCGGCTCACGAAGCCGAACTGCGCATTCAAAGCACGGGCATTATTCCAACGTACGTGTGCGAGTCGATTGTGATTACGTTAAATTGACTTAAACGCAGAGAGGCAGAGATAAGCGCGGAGAACGCAGAGAAAATAACTCTGCAACCTCCGCCCTCATCTCTGCCTCTCTGCGTTAAGAAAGACTACGCGCTGTACTGCTTCACCAACTTCTCCAGCGTGTGCAGCGGCTGAACGCCCGACTGCCGCCAGACGACCTTCCCGTCTTTAAACAAAATCATCGTCGGGATGCTGCGGATGTCGTACTGCTGAGCCGCGGCCTGGGCCTTGTCCACGTCAACTTTCACGACGCGAACCTGGTCGCCGGCGCGTTCGGTAAGTTGTTTTAGAATGGCAGCCTGCTGCTTGCAGGGACCACACCAGTCGGCGTAGAAGTCGACCAGCACGGGTTTGTCGCCGTTAATGAGGTCTTTAAACGTAGGCTTATTCATGAACGTTTCGGGGTTTACTGCTCCTCATTTACCGGCTCGTTCATGATGGTGTGGCCCATCTTGTCGCGCTTGGTGCGGAGGTAGCGTTCGTTGTGCGGATTGGACGGAATCTCGACCGGAACCGTGTCCACAATCTCCAGACCGTAGCCCATCAGGCCCGCCCGCTTTTTGGGATTGTTCGAGATAAGCCGGAGTTTGCGGATGCCCAAATCGCGCAAAATTTGCGCGCCCACGCCGTAGTCGCGGGCGTCCATGGGCAGGCCCAATTCGAGGTTGGCTTCGACCGTGTCGCGGCCCATTTCCTGAAGCTTGTACGCTTTTAGTTTGTTGAGCAGCCCAATGCCGCGCCCTTCCTGAAACATGTAGACCACGACGCCCTTGCCTTCGGCTTCGACCATCCGCATCGACGCGTGAAGCTGCGGACCGCAGTCGCACCGGCACGACCCGAAAATATCGCCCGTGACGCAGGACGAGTGAACGCGCACCAAGACCGGCTCGTTTGGCTCCCACGTTCCTTTAACGAGCGCCAGGTGCGTATCGCCCGTGTTGCTTTGTTTATAGGCAATCAGGTCGAAGTGCCCCCAGTCGGTCGGCATATCGACGCCAATTTCGCGCCGGATGAGCGTTTCGGTGCGTAGGCGGTATTCAATCAAATCCTGGATGCTGATGAGCTTCATGCCGAAGCGGTCGGCCAGCACGCGCAGTTCGGGCAGGCGAGCCATCGTACCGTCTTCATTGAGTACTTCGATCAGGACGCCCACCGGCGAGAGGCCCGCCAGCTTAGCCAAATCGACGGCGGCTTCGGTATGCCCCGCCCGGCGAATGACGCCCCCTTCGACCGCCCGCAGCGGAAAAATGTGCCCCGGCCGGCCCAGATCGTCGGGTTTCGTGCTGGAGTCAACCAGCGCCTGAATAGTTTTGGACCGGTCGGAAGCCGAGATGCCCGTCGTGCAGCCGTGCCCCAGCAGGTCGACCGACACCGTAAACGGCGTGGTGTGCACCGACGTATTGCTGCTAACCATCATGTCCAAACCCAGTTCGTCGCAACGCTCCTGCGTCAGGGGGGCGCACATCAGCCCGCGGGCTTCGCGGATCATGAAGTTAACCAACTCAGGCGTGATCATTTCGGCCGCGCAGATCATGTCGCCTTCGTTTTCGCGATCTTCATCGTCCACGACCAACACAATCTTACCCGCCCGAATGTCGGCAACGGCCTCTTCGATGCGGTCCAGCCGAATGGGGTCCACCCCGGCTACATTGGTACTATTATTGCTCATTGGTTTGGTTGATGCGCGTTGGCGGAGCTATCTTTGGTAACGGTCTAAATGACGGGTGCGCGTAAGGGTATAGCCCAAAAACCGTTTTTCGGGAAGATACGTTTCGCCGGGCGCGAAAATGTCCCGGTCAAGCGTTTTGATAACCAGAGTGCAGACCCATTTTTCATTGATTAATCCTTTGTTTTTGTGCAAATTTTACGCGTGTGGCGGGTTGATAGCCGGATCAAAACCGGGGTGCTGATGGGAATGATCAGCACGTTGCTATTGATGGTCAATACTTTAGTCCTTGCCCAGACCGGTGTAGACTTGTGCAACCCGGCGAACCGCTCGCCCAGCACCGTCGAAGGTGGTTTTACCGTTAGTCCCAAGCGGATTTGTGCCAATAAGCCCGTTACGGTGGTTAACACGAGATCGGGCGCTCAGAACATCAAATACATCTACGGCTACACGCCCGATTCAAACATCGCCGTGGCCGGCAGGGTTGGCAATGTCTACACGTTTACCAGGCCCGGCCGGTATAAGATTTTGCAAACCGGCAGCCTGAACGGTACGGGCATGATCCATTGCGAAGAGGTCGAAGTCGTGCCCGTCGAACCGGTCAAGTTTACGGTGCGGGTGTGCTCGGGTCGAAAGGTAGTTATTGACATTCTTGACGCGGGGCAGTACGATTCTTACACGGTTCTGTGGGGCGATAATACGAATACGGGAGCCATTAGCCGCGCTAATTTGATGAACCAGTTGGCGCATACCTACGGCCCAGGCCTCAATAACCCCTACATCAACATTGTTGGTAATTACGATGCACCAACCAGTTGTCAGATTCCCAGTTCGCAGCAGGTGCCTTCGCTCAGCAGCGTCGTGACGGCTACGCCGGCCATCACCCGGCTAACCAGTTCGGCCAACGCCGTTACCATTCAGTACCAGGGTGGTATCAGCGGAACGATTCAATTGGAAAACCGGTCGCCGGGTGGCGCTTGGGCGTCGACGGGTCAGTCGACTTCCGTAGCCAGCGGCTTGTTTACCGTATCGGCCGATCCGCGGCAGGTGCAGTGTTTCCGGTTGGCGGCCCAGGATGGTTGCGGTACAACCCCGCAAACGTCCGACGAGGTTTGCAGCTTGGTCCTCGACGCAACGGCCGCCAACAAGCAGAACGATCTCCGCTGGCAACCGTACGCCGGCACCGCGGTACCGGGGCAATTTAAGTTTTACCGCGTTTACCGCAGTGGTACGCCCATCGGTACGTTCAACAGTCAAACGTGGAATAGTCACCAGGACAAAGACAAGATTGAGTGCGGTATTCCGTATTGCTATACCCTCGAAGCCACCGTTCGGAGTGCGGTCGAAACCGTTATCACGTCGGCCCCAGTTTGCGTAACGGGGCAGAACGGCGAAACACCCGCTGAACCGCGTACCTTGCTGGCCGATGTGCTCACGAGCGGTGAGGTGCGGGTGCAGGCCGTTTTCCCGCCGACGGGTAGCCCCGGCATTACGGGGCAGTACACCGCCTTGTTCAGCCGCGCCGATTCACCAACCGGTACCTTCCAGCCCATTAAGTCGGTCAATACCAACGTGCTGGTCGACGAAACGGCCAATTCATCAGCGCAGTCGTATTGTTACCGGGTCGTTTACCGGAACAGTTGCGGGCTGGAGTCGGCTCCCTCGCAGCCGGTTTGCACGATCTGGCTCGGTAGCCAGTCGAACGGTCTGGACTGGACCGGCGCATCGCCGTTCTCGCCGGGTGGCGTTGGCAGTTACACCGTGGAAGCCGTGGATGGTAGTGTTCCCAACGCGTCGGTCGGTACCAGCACGCACTACGACCCGGACCCTAACAGCCCCAATCCGCAACGCTACCGCATCGTCGCTACCAATCCGACGAACGGATTGGTGAGTCATTCCAACGTTTTTGAGTTCCGCCGTCAGGCGCGGCTGCTGATACCCGACGCGTTCACGCCCAACGGCGACGGCCTGAACGAAACGTTCGAGGTAAAAGGCGTCGTTGACCAAACCTTTCGCTTAACCATCTACGGCCGCTGGGGCGAAGTGGTGTACAGTACTACCGACAAAACCCAGGGCTGGAACGGGAACGTCAACGGGCAGCCGGCGCAGGCGGGTCAGTATATGTACCGCATTGAGGTCGCCGATCAGACGGGTCAGAAAACTGTTCGCACCGGCGCGTTGTTGTTAGTACGGTAGCGTTGGGACATTGATGACTGGCCCACGCCGGCGCAACGTACTAACTTAACAGCTTACTGACGACGACGATGAATATGATGGACATGTTCGGGAAAATGAAGGAAGTTCAATCCCGAATGAAAGAAGCGCAGGAAAACTTAAGCACCGTTCAGGAAACGGGCGAAGCCGGCGCGGGCTTGGTTAAAGTAACGGTCAACGGCCTCAAAAACGTGCTGCGCATCGACATCGATCCTGAACTCATCCAGCCTAACGACCGCGAGATGCTTCAGGACTTAATTGTGGCGGCTACCAACAAAGCCATGACCAACGTTGAAGCGAAAGCCCGTGAACACATCCGTCAGGCCACCGAAGGACTGCTGCCCAATATCCCCGGTTTGAATTTGGATGGGCTAATGTCTTGATTCGTGCCCACCGTCGCTATTGTTATTCTGAATTACAACGGGCAACCGTTCTTAGCAAAGTTTCTGCCTACGGTGCTCGCCAACGCCGAAGGCTTTCCCGTTTACGTGGCCGACAGCGCATCGACGGATGGATCGGTGGCGTTTCTACGGACAACCTTTCCCCAAGTGCGCGTGATTGAACTGCCCCGCAACGATGGGTACGCGGGCGGCTACAATGCGGCCCTAACGTACATTCGGACGCACGACGGCGCTTTTGATTACTACGTCTTGCCCAATTCGGATATTGAGGTAACGCCCGGCTGGATTCCGCCCGTGCTGACGCTGATGCAGGCTAACCCGCGCGTAGCCGCCTGCCAACCGAAAATCCGGTCCTACGATCACCGCGACCAGTTTGAACACGCGGGCGCAGCCGGCGGCTTCGTCGATTGGTTGGGCTACGTGTTTTGCCGGGGCCGCGTGTTTGCCCATTTCGAGACCGACCACGGGCAGTACGACGACAACCGGCCCGTTTTCTGGGCGACGGGAGCTTGTTTGTTCGTGCGGGCCGACGTATTTCACCAAACCGGTGGCTTCGACTCGGGGTTTTTTGCGCACATGGAAGAAATTGACTGGTGCTGGCGAGTGCAGCGGCTCGGTTACGAGGTTTGGGCCTGCGGTCAGTCGACGGTGTACCACGTGGGGGGCGGTACGCTGCCCAAGTCAAATCCGCACAAGACGTACCTCAACTACCGCAACAGCTTATTTATGCTGTACAAAAACTGGCCGGCCGACGGTTGGCTGTGGGGTAAAATTTTACTGCGATTGGTGCTCGATGGGTTGTCCTCACTGCTGTTTATGAGAGCCGGACAGTGGCGCGACGTTGGGGCCATTGTCCGGGCGCACGGGGCATTTTATCGTCAGTTACCGGCGTTGGTTAATCAGCGCAAAAGCCTGCGGCAGAGCCAAATTACCCCGCCCGCGTTGTTCCCGCGGAGCATTGTGTGGCAGTATTTCGCGAAGGAAAGAAAGACGTACGGGGAAATAGTGAAGGGTGAATAGCGAATGCCGTTCGGCATTCGCTATTCACCCTTCATCATTCGCCATCCACCACCTCTAAAGTTCCCAGATGGTCGGATGGGCGTGCCGGCGCAGGTGCTTGTTCATTTCCAGCCAAAACGCCATAATCACGTAGATCACAACGGGCGATCCCCCCGGCAGGAACGACGTGTAAATAAAGTAAAGCCGGATGCTGCTGGCGGATATACTCATCTTCTCGCCCAATCGGGTGCAGACGCCAAACGCTTGCTTTTCGACGAAGAATCTGATCTTTTCCATACGGTTTACTGGATACCGAACCTATATACGTTTACTGAATCTAAGCAAAGCTAACGACTTAGTCGTTCAAATTGTTTGTGTATTACCGTTAAATACCGAATAAAGTTAGCAAATACCGCTGAAAATAAGCGGAAACCGATTGATTTTGGAACAAATTTATTTTCTTTGTGTTGTAACGGGGCTAATAACGCTACTTAAGTAGTTTTAGCACCTCACCGACAAAGTTCGTTGCGGGTTTGCCAAGTGTTCCGGTTGCGAGCGTGTTTTGGTTGTTTGTCTCGCGTTCTTTGTTTCCACTAACCCTTTGTATGTTTAATTGTTTAATTTTTACGTTTTATGC
>CAXUEB010000059.1:18268-21139 GCA_964249775.1 uncultured Spirosoma sp. | reverse complement strand
ATTTTACGGAATTCATAGTCAATTAATTACAATGCAAATTTGGGCAAGGAATTAGTTGATAATTGCAAAAACATCGAAATAAGAAGTTCCCATCAGCGTGACTTTGTAAATATAACGCAGAAGTTATTTAACTTCTGATTACTTAATCTTACTGAATTATGACGCTTATTTTTTATCAAAGTATTATAAAAATTTGGCATTTGTCCGAATAAACTAATAATGCTGATTAAGCAGCAGGAGCATCCACACAAATTAACAACACATGAAAGATATTTACTCAACACATGAAATTGAACCGGTTGCGAAACAACCCGGATTACCGGCTGCCGGGGTTCTCACACCAGTATCGCTGGGTGAACCGGTTAGTTACGCCGAATCCTTAGTGAGTTTGTTCGAGCAGCAGGTGCTTCGTACGCCCCAGGCCGTTGCTGTAATCGCTGAAGGCCAGCAACTGACCTACCAGGAGCTTAATGCACGGGTCAATCAATTGGCGCACTACCTTCAGGAAACGCACGGCGTATCTCCCCTTAGACGCAGCGCACCCGCCCGCCCGCTTAGCGTATATGCTGGCCGACGGAGCGGTGGACCTGCTTTTGACCGAGGCTCAGTACGTTTCCCGGCTCAAGAACGACTACCGAAAGGCCCTGTTTGTCGTTGACCAGCAAGGACCGCAGTTAAGCACCAGTCCGGTTAACCCCCAACGGATCAACCAACCAACCGACTTGGCTTACGTCATTTACACGTCGGGTTCGACGGGTCAGCCCAAAGGCGTTTTGATCGAGCACCGATCCATCGTTAATGAGATCAGCAGCTATTCGGCGATCTTCGGCTTCGATACGACGGACCGGCAGTTGGTACTGGCTAACTATACCTTCGACGCGTCGGTGGAGCAACTGTTCGTGCCGCTCATCAGCGGGGCCGCCGTGGTTCTGATGGCTAAAGACGACCAGTTGGATTCAATCAAACTGGAGCAAATCATCGACGAAGCTGGCATTACGCATCTGCAAACAACGCCGTCGTTCCTGCGGAGCATCCGGCCGCGCGCCTACGCCAAACTAAAGCGAGTATGTTCGGGCGGGGAGCCGTGCCCCACTGAACTGGCCAGACAGTGGAGTCCGTACGTCCGGTTCTTCAACAAGTACGGCCCGACCGAGGCCGCGGTAAACGTCAGTTATCACCCCTACACGCGTGAACGAGCCTACGGCAATTACCTGCCGATCGGTCAGCCGTTGCCGAATACGGAACTGTGGGTTTTAGACGACCGCAACCAGCCGGTGCCGGTGGGTGTAGCGGGCGAATTATACATCGGCGGGGTGCAGCTTGCCAGGGGCTACCTCAACCGGGCGGAGCTGACTGCGGCCAAGTTTATACCAAATCCTTTCGGAGCGCCGGGTTCGCGCCTGTACCGAACCGGCGACCTGGCGCAGTGGCGGGCCGACGGCAACATCGAGCACTTGGGTCGAATCGACGATCAGATCAAGATTCGCGGCTACCGCATCGAGTTAGGCGAAATCGAACACGTACTCCGTCAGCACCCGTCGGTGCGTCAGGGCGTCGTTCTTGCCCAGGAAAACCCAGCCGGCGACTACCGGTTGGTTGCGTACGTAGTGCCTGAACCGCCGTTCGACCGAACGACCGTCCTGACGCATCTGGCGGCTAAACTGCCGGATTACATGGTGCCTGCCCGCGTGGTGATTCTGGAAGCGTTGCCCTTGACCACCAGCGGCAAGATTGACCGTAAGGCCTTGCCGGACACGGCAAGCAGCCGACCCGAGCTAGCCGTTCTGTACGAGGACCCCGAAACAGACTTGGAAAAGCAAATTGCCGACGCATGGGTAACGGTTTTAGCGATCGACAAAGTCGGGGTTAACGATAACTTCTTTGAGTTGGGGGGGAGTTCATTAGTAGCCGTCAGGGCGGTGCTGCTGTTAAAGGAGCGACATGATTACCGGGTACCCATCGCGAAGTTTTATGAGCACCCTACCGTTCGGGGCGTCGCTCAGTTTTTAGCCAGGAACGACGAACCGCATCCGCAACCCCTGACGACTCATCCCCCGTCCGAACCGGCTACGCACGACGTGGCCGTGATTGGGATGGCCGGGCGTTTTCCGGGGGCCAACACGATCCAGGCGCTTTGGGAGGTACTCAAGCAAGGCAAAGAAACCATTCGCTTCTTTACCGATCAGGAACTGGACCCGAGTATTCCCGAGGGTGTGAAAACGGATGCGGACTACGTAAAGGCGCGGGGCGTTATCGACGGAGTTGATGAATTCGACCCGGCTTTTTTCGGGATCAACCCGCGCATGGCCGAACTGATGGACCCGCAGCAGCGAATCTTTCTGGAGATTGCCTGGGAAGCCTTAGAAAGCGCCGGCTACGCGCCCGGAACCCACGCCGGAACTGTCGGGGTGTTTGCGGGCTGTCGGTTCAATACCTACTACCCGCACAACGTAGCTGCCCGCCCTGATCTAATCGAGAAATTAGGTCCGTTGCAGGTCATCCACGTTAACGACAAAGATTACATTTCTTCGCGCACCGCGTTCGCCCTAAATCTGAAAGGGCCGGCCGTTACGGTACAGTCGGCTTGCTCAACGTCGCTGCTCGCGATTGCTCAGGCCGTCGACAGCATCCGCCGGGGGCAGTGCACGATGGCGCTGGCTGGCGGAGCGCTCGTGACGGCCCCGGTCAATGGTGGGCACCGCTACCAGGAGGGAGCAATGTTCAGCAACGACGGTCACTGCCGACCCTTCGACGCGGAAGCGAAAGGAACCGTGTTCAGCGACGGAGCCGGGGTGGTCTTGCTCAAAAGTCGGCCGCAGGCCGAGGCCGACGGTGACGGTGGCCCCGGAGATGGCGAGGGGGACCATGAAG
>CAXUEB010000059.1:14443-18258 GCA_964249775.1 uncultured Spirosoma sp. | reverse complement strand
GGAACGACTCGTTGCACAGCAGCATGCTGTGCGGGGCGATGACGTCGGCGATCTGCGACATGCGCCGCAGTTCCTCGTCGAACTTGCCGCTGGTCAGGGAGTCGTCCTCGTCGGTGGTGAAGTGGGTGAACACACCGGCGCGGGCCGAGGCCGACGGTGACGTGATCTACGCAATCATCAAAGGGGTTGGCGTTAACAACGACGGCGGAAACAAAGCGAGCTTTACGGCTCCCAGTGCGCAAGGGCAGGCCGGGGTGATCCGCATGGCCCTTGCCGACGCAGGCGTGGAACCGTCGTCCATCTCGTACATCGAAGCCCACGGCACCGCTACCCCGGTGGGTGATTCGATCGAAGTCGAAGGCTTGAAGCAGGCGTTTGGGCCGCAGCCGACGAATCAGTTCTGCGCGCTGGGTTCCATCAAAGGCAACCTGGGGCACTTAGTGACGGCCGCGGGCGTGGCGGGCTTTATCAAAACGGTCCTCAGCCTGCACCATCGCCAACGGCCGCCTTCGTTGTTTTACCAAACGCCAAACCCCAACATTGACTTTGCCAACAGTCCGTTCTACGTGAACGCTACGCTGAACGACTGGCCGTCGGACACCGTGCGCCGGGCCGGGGTTAGTTCGTTCGGCGTCGGCGGCACCAACGTACACGTTGTTTTAGAAGAATTTAGCAACGAACCGCCTAAGTTACCGGCGACTACTGGCCGCCCCTACCAGCTCGTGACGTGGTCGGCCAAAACCGCGACGAGTCGGGATGCCTACGCCGGACGTTTGGCCGCCTACCTGGGGCAGGAGCCGTCGGCTTGTCTGGCGGACGTGGCCTTTAGCTTGCAAACCACCCGGCCGGGTTTCCACCACCGTCGCTTCGCGGTGGCGGCTACAAACAGGCAGTTGATCGAAACATTGCGCGCCACCGGTACGTCCTCCACCGACGCGAACAACCTGACGGAAGCCCCCCGCAACGTTGCCTTCGTGTTTCCGGGCCAAGGGTCGCAGTACGTAAATATGGGCCGGGAACTGTACGAACAGGAGCCGGTGTACCGCCGGGCCATTGACGAATGCGCGGAGCTGCTCCGACCGCACCTTGGCACCGACCTTCGTTCGATTCTTTGTCCCGAGATGGCCAACGATACCGCCGGCGCGTGTTTGAACAATACGTTTTATACGCAGTCGGCGCTGTTCGTGACCGAGTACGCGCTGGCCCGGCTTTGGATGAGCTGGGGCATCGAACCGGCCATCCTGTGCGGCCACAGCATTGGGGAGTTCGTCGCGGCTCATCTCGCCGGCGTCTTTACGTTAGCGGACACGCTGCGGTTAGTAGCGATCCGGGGCCGACTGGTCAGCCAACTACCGCGGGGCAGTATGCTTTCGGTGAAGTTAGCGGCTGAGCAAGTGCGGGCACTGTTGCCCGCCGATTTGGACTTGGCGGCCGTCAACAGCGTCCGGTTGTGCGTCGTGGCGGGACCCGACAAAGCCGTGACCGACTTTGCCCGCCTTCTGGACCAACGGGAGATTCCGAACCGGGTGCTGGTAACCAGCCACGCGTTCCACTCGGCCATGATGGATTCCGTCGTGGCAACCTTCCGGCGGGTAGTCGAGGAGATTCCGTTGCGTTGCCCGCAGAAACGGATCGTATCGACCGTGAGCGGCACTTGGCTGACTGACGCCGAGGCCACTGATCCGCACTACTGGGCCAACCACCTGCGGGTAACCGTGCGCTTCGCCGACGCGCTCGAAACCTTGTTTGGACAACACCAGCCCGTTCTGGTCGAAGTAGGACCGGGCGACGTAACGACCGTGCTCGCCCGGCAGCAGGCCGGCTCCCGGCCCGTTACGCTCATTACCAGCCTGAACACCGCCAAAAGCGGGCATGGGCAAACCGATTACCAGTCGATGCTCAAGGCGTTGGGGCGATTGTGGCTGAACGGCCTCGAACCCAACTGGTCGGCGTTTTACGCCGGGCAGCACCGGACCAAAGTTGGTTTGCCAACCTACGCGTTCGACAAAAAACGGTACTGGGTCGATCCCGTTCCGCAGCCGGATGCTGCGGTCGTAGCCGCGCCAATCCGGCCGGAATTGCCCCGTCCGTTACCAGTTGATAGCCCGTTCCACCCAACCCCTATGCGAAAAACAAACGTACTCAACCAAGTCAAGGCCATTCTGGAAGACGCATCCGGCGCTGACCTGACCAACGTCACGCCGGATACCAGCTTTCTCGAAATCGGACTCGATTCGCTCTCGCTCACGCAGGTGTCCTTGCGGCTCAAAAAAGAACTGGGTGTGCCGATTACATTCCGGCAACTCAACGAGGAATACGCAACGCTGGACGCCTTAGTCGACTACCTCGATCGGACGTTACCCGCCGAGCGGTACGTTCCCCAGTCGACGATTCAGGCGGTAAATAAGCCGGTAGCCGCGTCGACAGCGCCTGGACTGACTCTGGTTGCCAATACCGCGGTGGTGGGCACAAACACCGTGCTGGAACTGATGGCTCAGCAACTGCAAATCTTGTCGCAGCAGGTCGCCGTGATGCAGCATGGGGGCTTACCCACCCAACCCGCCGTGGCACCGTCGACAACGAAGCCCACGGCGATGCCAGCGCCAGTTGTCGACGGACCGCGTAAGACCGTATCCGCCAAACCACCTAAGTGGAGCCAGGAGGAAGCCCCCGACACCAAAAAAACGTTTGGCGCGGGTGCCCGCATTGAGCGGCAAGCCACCGAACTAACTCCGCAACAGCGGGCATTTATCGCGCAGCTCACGGAACGGTACACAAGCAAAACTGGCAAGAGCAAAGCGTACACCCACCAACACCGGCCTTACATGGCCGATCCACGGGCGGTGACGGGCTTTCGGCCGCTAACCAAAGAAGTCGTTTACCCAATTGTCGTCGACCGCTCGAAAGGAAGCCGGCTGTGGGACATCGACGGCAACGAATACATTGACGTTCTGAGCGGATTTGGCTCGAATATGCTTGGGTATCAACCCCCGTTCATCGTTGATGCGCTGGTGCAGCAGGCAAACAGGGGCTACGAAGTTGGGCCGCAGCACGCCTTAGCCGGCGAAGTTTGTAAACTGCTCTGCGAGTTTACGGGTTTCGACCGGGCGGCCTTGTGCAGCACGGGTTCGGAAGCGGTGCTGGGCGCGGTGCGGATTGCCCGAACCGTAACCAATCGGTCGCTGATTGTGGCGTTTACGGGTTCGTACCACGGCATCGTGGACGAGGTGATTGTGCGGGGTAGTAAACAGTTGAAGTCGTTCCCAGCGGCCCCCGGCATTATGCCCGAAGCGGTGCAGAATATGCTGATTCTGGACTACGGCACCGACGAAAGCCTGAGCATCATCCGCGAACGGGCGGCTGAACTGGCGGCCGTGCTGGTCGAGCCGGTGCAAAGCCGCCGACCCGAATTCCAACCGGTCGAGTTCCTGAACGAGTTGCGGACCATCACGTCGGAATCGGGCGCGGTTCTGATTTTCGACGAGATCATTACGGGCTTCCGGCTGCATCCCGGCGGGGCGCAGGCCCTGTTCGGGATTAAGGCTGATGTAGCCACCTACGGTAAGGTTGTTGCGGCCGGTATGCCCATTGGCGTTATCGCCGGTGATCAGCAATACATGGACGCCCTCGACGGCGGTTCGTGGCAATACGGCGACGATTCGGTTCCCGAAGCGGGCGTTACGTATTTTGCGGGTACGTTTGTCCGGCATCCGCTGGCGCTGGCCACCACGAAAGCGTCGCTGACGCACATGAAGGAGCGCGGTCCGGCGTTACAACGGGGCCTTAACGCCAAAGGCGAACGGGTAGCCAATACC
>CAXUEB010000059.1:12053-14433 GCA_964249775.1 uncultured Spirosoma sp. | reverse complement strand
CCAATACCTTGAACGCCGAATTTGAGCGGCTTCGGCTGCCGATGTACGTGGCGCAGTTCGGTTCGGTCTGGAAAATTAAGTTTAAACAAGACATTCCGTACGGCGAACTACTGTTTACGTTGATGCGCGAGAAAGGCGTTCACGTCTGGGATGGGTTTGCGTGCTACATCACCGACGCGCACACCGACGCCGAACTGGACCGGGTGATCAGCCTGTTTATAGAAAGTACCCACCAGTTGATCGAGGCTGGCTTCTTGAAACCAACCCCAACGCTCAGCGCGGGTGTAGCGATAGGCGTAGAAAGGGAACCCATCTCCTCGTCTTTCAATGAGCCGCCCATCGCGGGTGCGAAGCTGGGCCGCGACCCGGACGGTAATCCGGCGTGGTTTATGGCCAGCCCGGACCCGTCCGGGCGGTTCCTGCGCGTAGAGACCGACGACGTAATTCGGCGGGAAGCGTACTTCACCATCGTGGATTACAATCCCTTCACGGGTCCCCAGATTAGCCACATTGCCCCGACCACCGAACCCCAGTTAGAAATCTGGACGGCCTGTCAATTCGGAGGAGACGACGCTAACCGGTGTTACAACGAATCAAATTCGATTCACTTCCGGGGGCCACTCAGCCGCGTGGCGATAGAGCGGGCGGTGGAGTCGCTCTTCCGGCGGCACGAAGCGTTGCGGTCCGTTTTTAGCGCCAACGGTAAACACATCTGCTTTTTGGCCCAGCCGGTCGGTGGCCTGCTTTACCGGAATTTCTCTGGCGAAGCCGACGCCGAACAATTGGCCCGCGACTACGTGGCAAAAGAAATGCAGCACGTGTTCAACTTGGCTAATGGGCCACTGCTACGAATCAGCTTGCTTACCCTGTCGGCCGACGAGCACTACGTCGTGCTGACTGGGCACCATATAGTGACCGACGGCTGGTCGACGGGCATCCTTTTAGAGGATTTAGGTAAACTCTATTCGGCTTATTACCAAGGTAAACCGGTTGAATTGGCCCCGGCTCCGTCCTACGCGCAACATGCGATTGAACAAGGTCAGTTTGCCAGCAGTAAGGCCTACGAGCCGGTTGAAGCGTACTGGCTCAACCAGTACACGGGTAAAATTCCGTTCGTTGACTTACCGACGGATACGCCCCGCCCGGCGTCGCGTACCTACCGGGGTCACCGCATCGACTACCCACTCGACCCCGAACTGGTGGCGGCCATCAAGCAAGTGGGCGTGGGCGCGGGTACCAGCTTCGTGACGACGCTGATGGCAGCCTTCGAGGTATTCCTTTACCGTCTGACGGGTCAGGCAAACTTAGCGCTTGGCTTACCGGCCGCCGGGCAGTCGTTCACGGGAAACACCCGCTTAGTGGGACACTTCGTCCATATGCTGCCGCTACGGAGCTGCGTAACGCCCGATATTCGGTTCGGAGATTATCTGAAGCAACGGAAAACGGCGCTGTTCGACGCCTACGAGCACCAGCCGATTACGTTCGGCAGTCTGCTGAAAAAACTGGGCCTGCCCCGCGACCCGTCGCGGATTCCTCTGATTCCGGTGATCTTCAACATCGACACGGGCAAGGCGGTGGGCCTTAACTACGCCGGGCTTACGTACCAGATCACCAGCAACCACCGCGCCTACGAAAACTTCGAGCTGTTTCTTAACGTCACCGACGCCGAGTCGGGGCTGATGCTGGAGTGGTCGTACAACGCGGATCTCTTCAAGGCGAGCACCATTGACCGGTGGATGGATGAATTTGAGCAGTTGCTCCGGGCGCTGGTGGCCGATCCGTCCGTTTGCATTGGTGCGGTGCCGGTGCGGTACGATAGCGAACGACTAACCGAACTGGCGCGGTGGAACCAGACCGAAGCCGAGTATCCCTGCGACATGGCGTTGACCCAACTGATCGCCCAGACCGCAATGCTCTACCCGGCCAAAGCGGCCATTCAATTCAACGGGCAGTCACTGAGCTACCAGGCGATGGAGGAACGGGCCAACCAACTGGCGCATTACCTCGTGGGGCAGGGCATTCGAGTCGGCGATTTGGTCGGCGTGGCGCTGGATCGCTCGCCTGATCTGCTTGTTACGTTACTGGCCGTGATGAAAGCGGGCGCGGCTTACATTCCCCTCGACCCGGCCTACCCCCAGGACCGCATTCGGTTTATGCTGACCGATTCGGGGGCGAAACGGCTCGTTACGTCCGAGCAACACCGCCCCCGGTTGGCCGGCGCAACGGCGCAAATCCTGCTGGAAACCGCCTTGGCGGGATCGGCTTCGTACCCAAAAACAAGACCCGACGTTGCGGTTTCGGGCGACGATCTGGCTTACGTCCTTTACACCTCCGGCTCGACCGGCAAACCCAAGGGCGTCCTAATCACGCACCGCAACTT
>CAXUEB010000059.1:6094-12043 GCA_964249775.1 uncultured Spirosoma sp. | reverse complement strand
GCCGGGCATTCGCCCGAACGACGTGCTGCTGGCCGTCACCACGATTTCGTTCGACATTGCGGGTCTGGAACTGTTCTTGCCCCTGATCGCGGGCGCGACGGTGGCCTTAGCCGACGCCGAAACGACTAAGGACGGGCGGGCGCTGGTGCGCGCTATCCGGGAGCAGCCCATTACGTTGATTCAGGCCACGCCGGCTACGTACAAGATGATGCTCGACGCCGGTTGGGAACCCGCCACCAACCCCGGCGGGTCGGCGCTCACGATTCTGTGCTGCGGAGAACCCATGTCGAAGCATTTGGCGCGGCAACTGATTCCCCGCTGCCGCACGCTTTGGAACCTGTACGGCCCGACGGAAGCCACGATTTATGCAACGGGCAAGCCGATTCTGGCCAGCGATCCGGTAATCACCATTGGCCGCCCGATCAGCAATACGCAGGTTTACATCCTGGACCCGTCGCTGCGGCCGGTCGCCGAAGGCACCGAAGGCGAAATCTACTTAGCCGGTGACGGCGTGGCCCAGGGTTATCTCAACCGGCCCGAACTAACCGCTGATCGCTTCATAAACAATCCCTTCGGTGGGGGAAACATGTACCGCACGGGCGATTTAGGCCGGTTCGTGAACGACGGCGAAATCCAGTGCTTAGGTCGCATCGATAACCAAGTGAAGCTGCGGGGCTACCGCATTGAACTGGGCGAAATTGAAGACACCCTCAACCGGTTCGAGGACGTCAACGAAGCCGTTGTCGTCGCGCGGGAAGATCAGTTAGGCGATCAGCGTTTGGTGGCGTATGTGGTGCCTAAATCGGCCGGGCTGGTCGAGAAAGCGCTGAGTTGGCAAGAACGCTATAACTTTGTCTACGACGGTGGGCTTGGCTTGGCGGAGCAGGTACACGGTCAGGAAAACGCACGAATTGAAATAGATGAGTGGGTCGAGCAATCGCTCCGGCGAATTCGGTCGCTCCGGCCGAAGCGCATTATGGAAATAGGGTGCGGAACCGGTCAATTCGTGTTTGCACTGGCCCCGGACGCGACCCGGTACGTGGCTACCGATTACGCTCAATCGGCGATTGATACGCTGCGTTCTGCCGCAGCCCTCCGGCCCGAGCCGTGGCAGCACGTCACGGTTGCCAACGCGCAAGCGGATGATTTTTCCTTAGTCAGGGCGTCGTCGCTTGATCTGGTGTTGATGCACAGCGTTGTTCAGTACTTCCCAGATGCCTCCTACTTCCTGCGGGTGCTGGAGCAGGCCGCCCAAGCAACGGCAGCGGGCGGTTGCATTTTCGTGGGTGATGTGCAGGGAAAGAACACGCTGACGATGCACCACTCGTTTGACCAGTTTCAGCGCTCAAACCCGAATACTACCCTTCGTGAATTTAAGCAGATTGTTGACCGACGGATTTCTCTCGAAGACGAGTTAACGGTTGATCCGGCTTTCTTTTACCGGTTGCCGGCGCTGATCCCGACCATCAAAGGCGTTGACGTGCAACTCCGCGAAGGTCAATGCCGCAACGAAACGACCAAGTATCACTATGACGTCTGGCTTTACGTTGGCCAATCGCCCCGGATTGTCCATGCGGACCGGACGATTCGTTGGTTCCCTAACTATACCATAAACGCCCTTGAGGAAGCACTACGGGACAATCCGCACCAGGTAACCGAGCTAAAGGCGGTTGCAAACCAGCGGACGGCGCTGGACTATGCCTTACTCCGGGCGGTTAAGGAGTTGAATGATGACCTGTTAGTAGCCGAAGTTGACGAAAAACGTTTGCCGGTTGACCAGGCCGTTGATCCCGATGTCTTCCGAAAATTAGGTGAAACGTTTGGGTTTAAAACGCACGTGCGGTGGTCTACCGACGGGACCGACAACCTCATGGACATCGTCTTTATTCCAAACAGGTACGAAAATGCAATGCCATCCGAACCACAATCGGTCAGCCTAACCAGCGTGCCCATAACTGATTTCGTTCGTAATCCCGTTGACGCTGAACCAGTTGTGGGTCAAGGGCAAATTCAAGCCTGGAAACAACGGGCGGGCATGTCCTTACCGGACTACATGGTGCCCAGCCAGTTTGTCGTGCTGGCGAAGCTGCCCCTAACGCCGAACGGTAAAATCGACCGGAAGGCGTTACCTGCTCCCGACCCGGAGAAAACGGTGCGCAACGAGGAGTACGTCGGTCCCCGCGATGAGCTGGAGCAGTTAGTGGCAACCGTCTGGGCCGATTTGCTGAGACTAAAGAAAATAAGCGTATTCGACAATTTCTTTGAACTGGGTGGGCACTCGCTGATTGCGCTGCACCTGATGGTGCGTTTGGAAAAGGAAACGGGCAACCGGTTACCCTTGTCGGCTTTGCTTGAACACCCGACCATTGCTGAACTGGCCCGGTTGCTACGGGGGAGCGAGGTGGCCGCGCCCGTCGGTTCGCTGGTCGCTATTAAGCCGACGGGCACCAAACCTCCGCTCTACATCGTCCACGGGGCTGGTTTTTACGTCTTGTCGTTTCACGCGCTGGCGATGCATTTAGACCCCGATCAACCCGTGTATGGCTTGCAGCCAGCGGCCTTGAACGGGATCGATCAGCCATTCGACACTGTAGAAGCCATCGCGCGCTCGTACGTAGACGCTATCCTGAACCAAAACCCCGATGGCCCTTACGCTCTGGCTGGTTACTCGCTGGGCGGTCAGATTGCCCATGAGATGGCCAATCAATTAACGAAACAAGGTAAGCAGGTACTGATGGTAGCCATGTTTGACGCGGGCGTCGACGAAACGTATTACGACGCTCCGTGGTCCCGGAGAACCTTCAGGGAAGGCCAGCTAATTATGAACAAGGCCGTGTTTACCCTTACATCATTTGTTAAGGCTCCCAAACAAACGATTCACTACAAAACCGATTCGCTGGCCCACCGAATCAAAAACTTACGCTGGAAGCTCAGCCGTCAGGACCAGCTTCACCAGACCGATTCGGGCGATTTTCCGCGGCTCGAACGCGTCTACCAGCAGGCTCTGCTTAAACACCGCCCGACCCCTCTGGAGCTTAGCGTGGACTTGTTCCGGGCGAAAAAACGGGCTTTTTACCGTCGTGATTTTAAGCACTACGGCTGGAAGCCGCTTGCTCGGCACGGCGTCTGCGTACACGACATTCCGGGGGATCACTTCACGCTGTTCGACGCCCCGAACGTGTCCGAATTTGCCGCAATCGTACAGAACGTCTTGAATGAACGGCAGGCCAGGCTGGTCAGCAGCGCAGAATGGCTTATCTAAAACCCGCTGGCGGCATCGACCGCGTGCAACTCTTTACGGTGCCGCCAGCGCAGTACCGTAAAGAGTTGGACGCGGTCTTAGTTGTGTCTTTTCGGCAGCCAACCCGTCAGGGTAAACAAGCGTATTTTCACCGGCGACGAAGGTGAAACAGAGCGGCTTTTACCCGATGGATGGAAAAAATTAAGTTAAAATCGTTATACTAATTACAACTGTTTTTACCGGCTCGGGAGTCCTGTTCAAAAACAAAGGGTATGAACAGGAAAGTAATTACCGCAATCATTTGCATCGCTTTATTAGCCGGCTGTGATGACGTGCAACCGGGTGAAGAAAAGGCTACCATCGTGGCATATGATTCCAAATACCACATTTGCGGAGGGGCCTGGGTTATTCAAGGTAAACAAAAGGAATTGAGAACGTTAGAGCTCCCGGCAGAGTACCGGCAAAAAAACATGCCAGTCTGGATTCGCTACGTACCGGATACGCTCAGGTCAGCACCCAGTTTTGCGAACTGCAATTTTGTTAAGCTGACCTCTATTCGTCGACGGTAAAGCTGGCTGACTTAAATTTGAGCGCGAACGCTGAACGGTATCAGTACGAGTAGTACAATGCACGCGAGTAGCCGTTTCATGCGCTCAGTTTTCGGTAGAACAATATACCAGCCTGTTGATTACACACAACGGAATGAAAAATATTCCTTATGTCGTTTGTGGCGTTACAAGCAGGGCAACTCCGCTTAACCGGTAACTCCCGACGTTTTACCCCGTTATTTTGCCGGTTAAGCCCGGAATCGAATTGGGTAATGGCTTCTTTATGACCAACTTTGGTGGAGTTAATCGTCCAAAGCCATGCCCCTGACCGATCCGCCCCGCTACACGCTCAACGACCAGACGTTGCGTCTGATTGGCATACCGCTGCTCAGCGTTGTGGTGCCGGCCACGAGACACGTCGATGACTTTCTCCAGCTTAACGTCCAGTTTGCCAGTTACTTGTTAATTAGTCTTTGCACAACGCTGATTGTTTGGGAAGGCAACCGATTCATTATTCTGCAAGTGCGCCGGGTTCTGCCCACATACAACCAGACCACCCGGCGGCTGATTTATCAAACGACCTTGGGTTTGGTGTACACCTTCTTGGCGACGTTTCTTTTGGACGAAGTGATGTGCAAGGGAATCCTCCGCAAAGAGCAGGCCCTGTTTACGGGGTTCCGCATCAGCATCATCCCCATGATTGTGGTGTATCTGGTCTACGAAGCCGTGTATTTCTTCGAGGCCTGGAAGCTCAACGTCCGCAAAACGGAATCGCTGGCCCGCGAAAGCGTGCAGTCGCAGTTAGAGGTGCTCAAGAATCAGCTTGATCCCCACTTTTTGTTTAACAGCCTCAACACGCTGGCGGCCCTGATTGACGATGAGAACGTCGACGCCCAGCAGTATCTCGAACGCTTGTCGGACGTGTACCGCTACGTACTCGTCAGCCGTAGCAAGAACACGGTGCTGCTGGAAGAAGAAATTAGTTTCTTGGACGCCTACGTTTACCTCAACAAGATTCGGTTCCGTGACAA
Organism: uncultured Spirosoma sp.; assembly: GCA_964249775.1. GTDB lineage: Bacteria > Bacteroidota > Bacteroidia > Cytophagales > Spirosomataceae > Spirosoma. Next base: position 7,223 of record CAXUEB010000059.1, on the reverse strand, counting down.
CCTGCAAGTCGAGAAAAGCCTTTCGCCGGAAGCGTATCGGCAATATGTCACGCCGTTGAGTTTGCAAATGCTGATCGAAAATGCCATCAAACACAATGTAGTGTCGAAGGAGAACCCGCTGAAGATTAAAATTCAGCAGGAAAGCAATCAGTATTTGGTGGTTGAAAACAACATCCAGGAAAAGACAATTCTGGAAAAATCGACGCGGGTGGGTCTCCAGAATATCATTAACCGTTACGGCCTGCTGACCGACCGGCAGGTCGAAGTAATCCGCAGCGGTGGCTTGTTCACGGTTAAGATTCCACTTTTGTTGAATTAACGAGGAAACAAGTGGCCGATGCACCGAGACAATGCATTCGCTCGTTTATCCACTCGCTGTTTGCCCATGAAAGCGTTAATCATCGAGGATGAGTACCCCGCGGCCGAGCGGCTTGAAAAACTGATCCGCAAATTAGAGGCCCGCGTCGAGATTGTGGGCGTGCTGGAAAGCGTCGAATCGGCTAAGCAGTGGTTCGGGGCGAACCGGGCGGTCGACCTCATTTTCTCGGATATTCAACTTTCGGACGGTTTGAGCTTCCAGATTTTTGACCAGTTTCCGGCCCACAGCCCCATCATTTTTACAACTTCTTACGACGAATACGCCATCAAGGCATTCCGGGTTAAAAGCATCGACTACCTGCTGAAACCTATTAAACTGCCCGAACTGGCCAATGCCCTCAAAAAATACGAGGCACTAAAGCAAGACTTTTCGCCCCCGGTTTATGCGCAGAAAATCGAGTCCCTGTTGGACAGCTTAGGCATGAGCCGCCGAGCGCACAAGACCCGATTTCTGGTCAAGCAGGGCGAGCAACTTATCCCGATTGTGCAGGAGCAGGTGGCTTATTTCTACACGGCCAACGAACTGACCTGTTTGGTAGGTTTCGATGGTCGGCAGTACATCGTGGACTACAACCTGGAAGAACTCGAAGCGTTGGTCGACCCCGTGCGGTTCTTTCGGCTCAACCGGCAATTCATTGTTCAGGTAACGGCCATTCAAAAAATTCACACCTACTTCAACGGCAAACTCAAAGTCGAACTCCGGCCCGAAACCGCGCAGGGCATCTTCGTCAATTTTCTGAATGTGCAGAAG
>CAXUEB010000059.1:0-6084 GCA_964249775.1 uncultured Spirosoma sp. | reverse complement strand
GCAGCCGCGAAAAGGCCCCGGCGTTCAAAGCGTGGTTAGACGGATGAGGCTGCTGCGTAGCTTACCGAACGCTGACAATTGTGTAAGCGGCCTGGTTGGGCTGGCGCGTTTGCTTGCCGACGGTTAGTTGGGCGCGGTCGTCGTCGTGGATAATCAGAAGCCGGTTGCCATCGATGGGCGTCAGGTCTTCGGCTTTGTGGCCGAAGCGTAGGGGCCCTCCGCCTTTTTTGCGGGCGAGATTAAATGGTTTACCCACGCGCAAGTCGGCCGGCCTGATCGACCACAGGTACGCATCCATCCGCCCGTCTTGTTCGAGCGACGTCAGCAGCCACAAACACCCATGAAACGGGTCATACTCCAAACTCGACAGGCCGAGCGTTTTGGGCAGCGATCCTTTTACAAGTTCGGGCTTGAAGTCGGCCACCACGCGCCAGTCGTCAAAGAGTTGGATGCGGTCTTGGTTGTCTTTCTTGCCGATGGTGTAGCTAACGGCCACAATCTTGTTAACGTAGGTAAAGTTATCGAAGGCCCGCCCCACCTCTCGAATACCGAACAGCAATTGCCGGTCGGTAGCGGCTAAGCCTTCTATTTTGAAGTAAGGCACCTCGCCCGGCAAATCAGCCGTCGCCAAGGCCCGCGCCAGTTTGGGCCGAAACCCAACGGAGGTCTTGGCCAGGCCGTCGGGCGATAGAACATGCGGGTTCGCTTCGTCGCCCCGTCGCCAGTACAGGATGGTGTTGTAGGCGTCCCAGTCGGTGCTGTTGGGCTTCACGCGGTCGAAAGCGGTGGTCAAAAACACAAATTGGCGGTCGGGCGTTTGGGCAAAGTCTTCGTATTTGCGGCCGTAGCCGTAGGCCGGCGCGTTGAGAAACGTCGGCAATTGAGTTGTGTCGGCCAAAGTCTCCAGCGACTTACTGAACACCGAACTTTGGCCGGCGGGCATGTCTTTATCGTTGGCGAACAAGAGCCGGTCGCCGGTAAAGAGCACGGCCGATGCCTCGCACCAAACGGGTTTGCCTTCAACGGCCACGTCGGCCGTAAAGCAGGTCAGCAACCCGGCTTCGGTTTCAACGGCGATTTTGGCCTGATTCGGCAGGGTAGGGGTGCGGGCGGAGTGGCAGGCCACCAGGGTAATCGACAACGCAGTCCCCAACAGAGACGGGTAACGGATAAGCATGGAACGTGATCTTAAGTTTGTGGGTTAGTTGCCTTTTCGTGTCGGCAACCCCGAACTACAAACTCCAAACCACCAATCCTGTTCAGACTAAGCCAATTCCCGCCGGAAGATAAAGCCGACGCCGTGCACATTCTCAATGCGGATCGTTGGGTCGTCGGCGAGCCGCTTGCGAAGGCGAGAGATAAACACGTCTAAGCTACGGCCCATGAAATAATCGTCGTCGCCCCAAACGGCGCGGAGCAATTCGTCGCGCCGAACGAGCGCGTTGGGTCGGTTGATGAGGTAAGCCAGCACGTCGGCTTCGCGGTGGGTCAGCGTTTGCGTGCGGCCGTTGAGGTGCAAGGTTAAGTTCCGGTAATTTAACCGCATCTCATGGGTTGGCGCACCGGAAGGCGTAACGGAATCCGATAAGTCGGTTGCCATCGAGGGCGCAACGAAGCGGGCACGTCGGAGAAAGACGTGTAGTTTCAGGATCAGCTCGTCAATGCTGAACGGTTTGGTTAGGTAATCGTCGGCCCCGAGCCGCAGCCCGCGTAGGCGGTCGTCCCGGTCGGCTAAGGCACTCAAAAACAGGATCGGCACGTCGGCGTTGACGGTCCGAATTTGCCGGGCGAGCATAAACCCGTCGGTCGGGGTGGCCAGGTCATGGGGTTGGTCAGGACTTCGCGGCACCGGCTGCGCCAACATGACATCCAGAACGCACACGTCGAACGGCTCAGCCTGAAACGTCGCCCAGGCGTCCGGGCCGGTTAGGCAATGCGTCACGGCAAAGGAAGCCCGTTCGAGGTTGTCCCGAATGACGAACCCCAGGTTAACGTCGTCTTCCACGAACAAGATGCGGGCGGGCGTCAAGAGCGAATTGGTAAACGAGTGAACGAGCGAAATACCGGATGATGAAAAGCGGATGGGCCACTCGTTCGCGTTTTTATTCGTTCGCTCGTTCCGAACGTAAACGTGCTGCCCCGGCCGGGTTCGCTGTCGAGTCGGAGTTGCCAGCCGTGCGCCCGCGCTACCTGCCAAACGTAGTACAACCCCAGCCCGAACCCGTTAACGGCAGGCTGCTGACCGGTCGGTATTCTGAAAAACTGCCGAAAAACGGTTTTTTGGTATTCGGGCGCAATGCCAACGCCGTTGTCCCGGACCGACCAGATCAACCGGTCGCCTTCGACGCGCGTGTGCAAGACGATCCGGGGCGCGGTACGGCAATACTTCAACGCGTTGTCGACCAGGTTGTTGAGAACGGCTTCGAGGTGGTAACGGTCGGCGCTCAGGCGGGCGTCGGCTGCGGTCAGGTCGAGCGTAACGTGCGGGGCGAACGCGTCGGCGGCTGCGGTTAGTAGCTCGTGCAGATCGACCGTTGTTCTACCGAGCGCGAAGCTGGTGCGCCCGGCCCGACCGTGCGCGGCCCGACCATGCGTGGCCCGAGCCAGTTGCAGCACGCCGTTGATTTGTCCTTGCAGACGACGACTTTCCTCGGCCAGTATCCGGGCGTACTGCCGGAGCCGGTCGGGTTGCCCGGCGATGGCGTCCGTCTGAAGCACGTCGGCGGCAACGCGGATGGTGGCAACGGGCGTTTGCAACTCGTGCGTCATGTTGTTAATGAAATCGCGCTGCACTTCCGTCAGCCGCCGTTGCCGGAGTACCACGCCCAGGGTGTAGCCAAAGAAAACCACCACCAGCAGCACCGCCACCGTCGACCATAGCCAGCCACTCATCGGCCCGGCTACGTAGGATACCTCGTTGGGAAACCGAATGCCGAAGTAGTAGGTGTAGCGCGGAAACTTAGGCAGGTGCTTCGTGCGGGCCACCGTGGATACGGCGGCCGTACTGACGTAAGCGCCATAGACCATGCGGTCGGTTTCGCAGTCGTAGATGCCGTATTCGTAATCGGTAAGCAGGTGGTGCTGTTGCAGCGAGCGCTGAATCAGGGTTTCGAGCGTAACCGGATGGATGGGCGCGTCGGTATTGACGATAAAGTAATCCGCCGACAACTGCGTAACGGGCGCGCGATTGGGCGTAATGCGGTTGAGCCGGGCCACCGCGTCAGCCACGTCCTGTAGGGCAATGAAGGCGGATTGCCGAAACTGGCGTTCGCGCAGCGCATAAGCGTTCCGTAGCCACACGGCCTGCGTGGTCAGAATACCGATAATGCTCAGTACCGAAAGCAAAACGAGTAGGCGCAGGCGAGACATGTTAAGTAAAGCGTGAAAGGCAAGCAGGCCAAGAAGCGGAATGCCAAGACAAATAACGCATCATTTACAGACACATTCGGCCGTGGGTTTAAGCCATTAACAACTCATTAACACTTGTTAGGAAGCGTTTAACAGGCCAGCGAGGGGATAGGGCGTAGGTTTGTTCTGTCGCTCGACCGGGCGGCTTAACGCAATTCACCTCTAATCAATTTGTCGTATGAAGCGCATCCTATTTTGCACCGCGTTGCTGGCCTCCGTCGCCATGACCGCTCCCTTGGCCCTGTTCAACTGGCACAAAACGACCCACGATTTTGGCCGCATCCAGCAGGGCAAACCCGTTACGGCCCAGTTCCAGTTTACCAACCGGGGCGAAGTGCCCTTGCTTATCCACCACGCAAAAGGCTCCTGCGGCTGCACCGGCGTTGACTACCCAAAGGAAGCGATTCGGCCGGGCGCGTCGGGCCGCATTCGGGCTACGTTTAACGCGGCTGCGGTCGGTTCGTTCAACAAAAGCGTAACGGTTGAGTCAAACGCCGAAGGCGGTCCGGTCGTGTTGTACGTCAAAGGCGAAGTAATGGTAGACACCGAGTAAACGAACTACGTCAGTGACCGCCACTCGTCTACTGGCCCGTTCGCTCATTGACCACCGTTGATCGGCAGCCGCACCCGAAACAGCGTTCCCTGGCCGGGGTGCGTTTCAATGTCGATAGCCGCGTTGAGGAGTTGACACAACCACTTAACAATATGCAAGCCAATGCCTTCGCCGACTGATGTCCTCGGCGGAACGCGCTCGGCAAGGGGACCGTCCAAGTCCGTACTGTCGAACACACTACTGGGGTCGAGCGTTGGCCTGAGTGGCTCCGTCAGCGAAGCCGCCAGGTCGGTGGGCAGGCCGGTGCCCGTGTCCTGCACGCTAACCGTCCAGCGGTAACTGTCTTCGTTCGACCACGCTACAGAGATCATACCCACCGTGGTGTGTTGCAGCGCGTTGAGCAGCAGGTTTTGCACGATGCGCTGCACCAGCACGGCGTCGGTCTGCACCAGCAACTGCTCCGGCCCGTCGGCCCGCAGCACCAGCCCCCGTTCGCCGGCTAAAGGCTGGGCACTGTCAACGATCGAGCGCAGCAGCTCACTGGCGTCGATGGATTGTAGGTTGACGGTTTCCTGGCCGGCTTCCAGCCGCGACAGGTCGGTGAGCTGGCTCAGCATAGTGCCGACCGTCAGTAGGTTCCGGCGCAGCATTTGCAGCCGGGTCACGCGTTTTTGCTCGTCACCGTCGGTATTGGGTAGCGTCAGTAGCGACGCGGTTCCCTGAATAACGCCGAAGCCTCCGCGCAGGTCGTGGGAAGTCATGCGCAGAAATTCGCCCCGCTGCCGCGTCAGTTCCGTAACCGTGTCGAGTGCCTGCTGAAGCATACCGGTGCGCTCGGCGGCCTGGCTGCGTTCCAACTCCGTGTACTGCTCCACGCTGCCGCTGATGAGCTGGCTACCGAACTGCACGACGAGTTGAAAGGCCCTGGTAATGATCGCCGGATCGGCGGCCGGATACTGATCGTTGTAGGCCGTTAGTTCGGCGGCTAAGCACTGATTGAGGTGGTTCAACTCCACCAGCAATTCGCGCAGGGTATACCCTTTGTGCCAGCGGTGCAGACCGTGTTCGGCGGCCGTTTGGTTGGGATCGATGTCAGCCGGCTCGTTGCGCAGCCGCTGCTCAAAGGCCGTCAGCATCAGCGGAACGTGGTCATTAAACTCTTCCCGCGAGAGGCTGGTGCTCATCGTAAGGGAAAGGTCGTTGCTACAGGCCGTGCGCCAAATGTGCAGCAGGGCCTCCCGGCGGGCAAACAGGTAAGTAGACAACTCAACGACGGGTTGAGCTGGCGAAGTCGATTGGGTCATACCAAAAGCATTATGCGTTGAGGTGGGTAATTCATTGAAAGTACCGAAGACAAAGATGGCCTGCTAACGCAAATAGTAATAGATTTGCCGGTTACTATTTTCGTTAAACGATTCCGTTTGGATCATTCCTCCTGATTTGTCGGGCGTTGTCCCTTTTCGTTATGATTGCCGACTCATTGAACGCACCCCGTCGCGCCCCGGCCAAGCAGGGTCAGTTGTTGGTTGTGGAAGATAACCCCGATAACTGGGAGCTTATTCAAGCGGCCAGCCAGCAGACAATGCCTAACGTTGAAGTTGTTTGGGCTAATTCGGCTAATCAGGCACTGGCCCACCTTAGTAACTGCGTCGCGGCCGGTCAACCGCTGCCGAAGCTAATGCTGCTGGATTTGTACCTGCCCGACGCTGAGCCATCGTGGCAACTGCTGCAAACCATTAAGCAGGCGGGTTCGCCCTACGTCTGGATGCCCGTTGTGCTGATCAGCCATTCGGATCACCGCGCCGACATCAACGATTTTTACGCCTTCGGCGGAACGTCCTACATCGTCAAACCCACCACCTACGAGCAGTGGGTAAGCTACTTCGAGACCGTCCGGGTGTACTGGTGGGAAACCGTGACGCTGCCGAAGATTAGCGGATAGGGGACAGTGGAGAATGGTAAGGCGCGAAGCGTGAAAAGGGGTCAATCGTTAGCTCTGGCGAGAAACCGCGCTAATGACTGACCCCGTTTCACCCGTCGCTCCTCACCATTCACTAATACTTAATTTACCCCCGGTCTTTCTCGACCGCCGTTCGGCCTTCTTTCATCCAGACGGGCATGGG
>CAXUEB010000058.1:9903-21347 GCA_964249775.1 uncultured Spirosoma sp. | reverse complement strand
AAGTACAACGCAGCCCTTGGCTGCGTTGTACTTTTCGAGTGCCGACCGCAGCGCCGATTCGGCCATGTCCTGATAATTCACGTCGATGGTCGTGTACAGGTCCATGCCCGGCTCCGGCTTCATATCAGGACCGTCGTTGACGGGTTTACGCACGCCACCCGACAGCACTTCGACTAAGCCCACGGCGTTTTTGCCCGCCAGTTGGGGCTGAAACGAAGCTTCCAGACCAATCAGGCCCCGGCCGGTTTTGGCGTCTAAATTGCCAATCGTGCGCTCGGCCATCGAGCCGAACGGGTGGTAACGTTCGTAATACGGTCGTAGCACGCCCCCACGGGCCGCCACCTTGGCCGACGACCGGAAGAAAGGCCACTTGAGCATTTCTTGCCGCTCCTCGAACGTAACGCGCCGGCGGTTCAGCAAAACGTACCGACGTTTGCGGGCGCGGGCGTCGCGCACCAGATCAGCATAGTCGCGGGCCGAGCGGTCGCGGTAGATGCGCGACAGCAACAAGCCTAACGAATCAATTTTTTTGGTGAAATACTCTGGCTTGGCCGTAGTGGGGTCTAAACCGACGACGTAGGTCGGCAACGACGTGGCCAGTAAGCTGCCGTCGTTGGCGAAAATGTTGCCGCGCATGGCCCGGATGGTGTCCGTTACGGGTTCGGCTACTTTGGCCCGTTCGCGCCAGTACTGTCCTTTAAACGTCTGAAAATATTGCACGTATACTAAGCGCAGGATAGCCCCCAGCGCCAGCACGATCACGAAATAAAAGACGTTGTTTGCCCGCGAGATGATGTCCTGCTTAATGTTCATCGGCTTTGACGACGATTTTGTGAGGTGGGGTCAGGCTGCTGTCGGTCAGGCCGAGGGCGGCCACGCGTTTAGAAAGTTCCGACTGCCGGCCGCTGCGGTTGTAATCGGCCTGAAGCACGGTAAACTGCGAGCGTCGTTCGTCGACCTGCGTTTTGGTGCGCTGAATCCGGCGAACGAGCCGCTCGGCGTTGTGGTTGAGGCCGATATACACGATGAGCAATAGGGTCACCCACAACACGCGGTCGATGTGACGCACGGGCCAGGTGTTGTCTTCCCCAAACAGGCGGTCCAACCCCACAAACTCATTGACCCACGACGCCAGCCGGAGCTTACGCCGTTGCTTTTTGGGCTTAACAAGGCGTTCGGGTTGTCGAAAGGTGTTCTGTGCCATAAGACCCAACGATGCGATTGACAAAGAAACAAAAATCATGGGGCGTTCACTATTCCCAAACGACAAACTGACTATAAAGGCCAACTCCGGTTGATGGTTTGGATCGACCCGAACCCTTGTCGTTCCAAAGCGTTACCTGGCCACAGTTAGTTAACGGGTAAACACGGCCGCTCGGTAACGGCTAATCCTCGGCCAGCGTCCGCGAAATGTTCATGCGGTAAACGCCTAAGGCGGGTAAGGCAGCCGCCAGCAAGCCAATCACGACGGCCACCCCCAGCAGCAGCCATTCTTCGGGCAGAATCCTGAATTGGGCTAAGTTATAATGGTAATTGTCCGCAACAACGCTCGAAAATAACCACAGTCCAATGCGGCTCAAGAGAATGCCCAAGCCGAAGCCAATGAGCGCCAGGACCAAACCTTCCAGCAGCAGCATCCCGAACAACTGCGCCCGCGTAGCTCCCATCGATAGCATCAAGGCCATTTCGTAACGCCGTTCTTTAAGCGAATTGTAAAGCGAGACAAACACGCTGATACCCGAAATCAGGATAATTGCGATTGCTAACCCCCGCAACGTTTCAACGCCTACGCCGAGCAGAGTAAAAAGCCGGTTGATTTCAATATTGGGCAAAGCCGCTTGTAGCTTAGAATTTGTGTTGATACCCCGCGCCAGCATAATGCCCAAGGGATTTCGGAATTTGATCAGCATACTCGTGATCTCGCGCGGGGCTTCCTCGTGCGCTTCGCCCGCCGGTTCCCCTTCAGCGTGTTCCTCGTGGGCTTCACCTTCGTCGTGGTGTTCTTCTCCTTCGTGCCCGTGTTCGTCGTGGATGGCCCACACGCTCGATACGGGCGTCAGGATTAGTTGATCGGCGACGGTGTTGGTCGGGTTTAGAATACCGACGACCTTGTATTGGGTATCGGCGTGCTTTTCTCCTTCTTCGTCCAAACCGTGCGCTCCAGCAAAGGTATCGCCGAGTTTCAAGCCGGCCACCTCCGCCACGCGCGGGCCAATGACGGTTTCTAAGTCTTGCTTAAACATCACGCCCTGCCCGACAGTCGCTCCGAAGTGATCGAGGTAGTTTTGGTTTGTGCCGACGATGCGAAAAGAAAAGTAATTGTAGCACAGTGAAAGCGGGATGGCCGTTTTGACCATTGGGTTGCGGATTAGCCGGTTGGCTTCTTCGAGCGGAATGTTGCCTACCGGCGCGTCGATTTGGTAGATGCTTGACAAAATCAGTTGGAGCGGGCTGCCCTTTGCGCCCAGCACCATGTCGATGCCGCGAATATTCCGGCGAAACTGATCGTCCAACTGCTTATTGAGCAACAGCAGCAGGGAAATAATCGTAATGCCGAAGGTCATCAACAAGCCGCTCAGAAAACTGCTCAGGGGTTTGTCCTTCAAGTTGCTCCAACTAATTTTAAACAGATTCATTCGATAACGAAAAAGAAAAATGGTGGCTACTGATTCGGAAGCGTTTGTTTAGGTACAGCCGGTGCGCATCGGCCCGGTCCGGCCCATGACCCGAATCCAGCGAGACGGTCTGACAGCCCATCCGCCGAGCTTGGTCAATGACAAAATCGAGCAAGGCACCCGCGTATCCGTTGCCACGGGCGTCGGGCAGGGTGGTTAAATCATCAATGTAAACGGTTCTTCCCGAAAAGAGCAGTGTTAATTGGCGGTAGGTAATTACGGCCGGAGCCGGTCCGTCGCCCGCATCCACAAACGCAACCGAAAACCGTTCGTGCGCTTGCTGCTCTTGCAACTGGACTAACGCGGTGGCCTCATCCAGATAAGAACGTAAATGCAACAGGGCCGGCAAACAGCGACGTAAATCAACTTCGGTTTGCGCAATTTGAATCGTCATGGTTCGGCTACGAAGATAAGGTGTGACGAATGGTTTGCAGAATCTCGTCGCCCCCCTGTGCCAGGATGCTTTCGGCCAGGTCGTGCCCAACGGCTTCGGCCTGCGCGACCGGAGCCGTAAACGTTTGACGCAAGACCTGCTGACCGTCCAGACTAATTAGCCCGCCCGTCAGACTGACGTACTCGTCGTCGGTCGTTGCCAGGGCAAACACGGGAATGCTGCACCCACCTTCGAGCCGGCGCAGGTACGACCGCTCGGCCCGCAGGCAGGCTTCGGTCGGTTCGTGGTTCGTCAGCCGGCGGACGGCGTCTAACTTGTCGATGGGAAGCGTAGTGGCTGCTTCGATGGCGACGCTGCCTTGCCCCACAGCCGGCGTAAATTCGGCTACAGGCAGGTGTTCAACAATCAGGTCGTCGTACTGCATTCGGTGAACGCCCGCGTAGGCCAGCAGGAGCGCGTCGCACTGCCCTTCGTCTAACTTGCGCAGGCGGGTTTGCAGGTTACCCCGCATGTCTACCACCGCCATGTGCGGGCAGTAGTGCCGCAGCATGGCCACCCGACGCGTCGACGAGGTGCCAATGACAAACGGCCGACCGCTGGTGAGCGACAGGCTCGGGTTGCGGCTAACGAGCACGTCGTTGACCTGCTCGCGTTGGGTAAAGGCGATAATGCCCAGGTCGGGCGGCAGCGACGATTGCAGGTCTTTGGCGCTGTGCACGGCAATGTCGATGCGAGCCGCCCGGAGTTGATCTTCTAATTCCTGCGTGAAAACACCTTTGCTGCCAATCTTCGCCAGCGATCGGTCCAGAATCTGGTCTCCTTTTGTATCAATCAGGACCAGTTCGGACGTTAGACCACCCGCTTGCAGTAACGTTTGAACGTATTCCGCTTGCCACACCGCCAGACGGCTGCCACGAGTTCCAATTCGGATATGCATAAGTAGACAAAGATACGGCCTATTTACCACCAAATTCGCCAAAATTCGCCGGAACTACGCCCGCAATTTGTGGAAGGAAAGCCACACAGAACCCCAATTATCAACGTCGTAATTCCACATCAATTAGACAACGCTACTTGGCAGTAAGCGCTTAAAAAACTGGTCTAATTGCGTCAAAACGGCATATATTGCCAAAATGAGAACGCATTAACTGACAGGCTGTCGGCCGTTTCGACCGAATTAAGCTTAGGCACGGCGTTTGTGTATTGAGTAGTACTCAACAGTAAACAGCAACCACTATGAAGGCGATCGAAAATGTGTTTCAGGGAACGGGCGGCCAGGTTGATTTGCTCAACACGCTCTACGGTGGTTCAAGCCAGACGACGATGAAGGTTGAGCGCGAAGACGAGCGGCTTGTGCTTAAGTTGACTGCCCCCGGCGTTAGTGCCAACTCGTTTAACGTGCTGGTCGAAGGCACCAAGCTCGTCTTGTACACGCTCTTGGTGCATACGTCGGCTCGCCGGGATGATCAGGATAACGGCCAACGCTTAGCCGTACCGATGTTCCTGCGCGTACTCGATATTCCGTCGTTCGTTGACGCCGACCAAATCGAGGCCGTTTATGACCACGGTCAGGTAAAGGTAATGCTGCCCTTCAAGGACGAAGAAAGCTTGCACCGCCGGATTGATATTAAGAACTTGTTTTAAGTAAGTACCCTTCTTTCCTTCCGGGGCCGAGCCTTGGCCCTGTTACCCATAGATGAGATTACGGGCCGCTTCTACGGAAGCGGCCTTTTTTTGTCTTTTACAAACGACATCGTTCGTGGGAGTTCCTGCTAATTTGTTGATAATCAGATAACGACCGATTTTATAGAACTATTCTAAGAAATTAGCTAACGCGTTGTCGGCCAACTTACTGATAGCGTTTACGTTATCGTCGGTTCGTTCGTGACCAGCCTATCGCGCAGGAGACATGGTCTTGCAGATGTGCGCGAAACGACTAATTTTGTCCAGTTGACCCTCCTCAGTTGCTCAATTGGATTGTTTAATCTGCTCATTATTTATTTCGCTAATCATCTATCGCATTATGGTACAACAAGACGTAATCGAACCGATTTTACAGGAAGACAAGGGTCGGTTTGTGCTGTTTCCCATCAAACATTGGGACATTTGGGAGTATTACAAAACCCACGAAGCTTCGTTCTGGACGGCCGAAGAAATTGACCTCGGTCAGGACATGAAAGATTGGAACAGCCTTAACGACGGCGAACGGCACTTCATCTCGCACGTGCTGGCGTTCTTCGCGGCTTCCGACGGCATCGTCAACGAAAACTTAGCCGTTAATTTTCTGTCCGAAGTACAGTACGCCGAAGCCAAGTGTTTCTACGGCTTCCAGGTGATGATGGAGAACATTCACTCGGAGACGTATTCGCTGCTGATTGATACGTACATCAAAGACCCCACCGAGAAGGACCGGTTGCTCAACGCCATCGACACCATTCCGTGCGTGCAGCGCAAAGCCGAATGGGCCTTGCGCTGGATCGACAACGGCACCTTTGCCGAGCGGCTCATCGCCTTTGCGGCCGTGGAAGGCATTTTCTTTTCAGGTTCGTTCTGCTCGATTTACTGGCTCAAGAAGCGCGGCCTGATGCCGGGCCTGACCTTCTCGAACGAGCTAATCTCCCGCGACGAGGGCCTGCACCGCGACTTTGCGTGTATGCTTTACACCGATCACATTCTCAACAAAATGCCGGAATCGGAGGTGTACGACATCATCCGCAACGCCGTCGAAATCGAGCAGGAGTTCGTAACCGATGCCCTGCCCGTGTCGCTCATCGGCATGAACGCCGACCTAATGAAGCAGTACATCGCTTTCGTGGCCGATCACCTGCTGACGACGCTGGGAATGCGCAAACTTTACAACGTTAGCAACCCATTCGACTTCATGGATATGATTTCGTTGCAGGGCAAAACCAACTTCTTTGAGAAACGCGTCGGCGAATACCAGCGGGGTGAGGTAATGGCCAAGTTCAAAGCCATGAAAGCAGCCGCTCAGAACCCACAGGTCGCCGAAACCGAAACTATCAAGGTTGTCGAAGAGCCGAAAGGTTTTGTAATGGACGCTGATTTTTAAGAAGATTTTGATTCGTTAACGTGCAACGTCCCCGCTTAGCTAAGCGGGGACGTTGTGTTTCAGGGCTTCTGTATTTGTTTGCCAGCAAGCGGCTTACTTACTTTAACGGTTGATTCTAACCATTCACCCATGCCCGTAGCAGGAATCCGCCGGTACATCCGACTGTGGAAACACATTGCTAATCCCGGCGAGTATGCCTTTCGGAAAGGCGATCGACGCAAGCGTAACTTGCAATTTATTACCCGGCCGCTGCCCGTGCGGTTCGACGTGCCCGATAGTCTTTACCAAGTGTTTAAGGAGCTGTTCATGGCCGACGTTTACGAGATCGACGCGCTCGTTGGCGCGTTGCCGCCCGAACCCGTCGTGGTCGACGTGGGAGCCAACGCCGGTTTCTTCGCCATTCAACTCCTGTCAAAAGTTGAGCGCGCCCGTGTGTTTGCTTACGAGCCGATGCCCGCGAACGTAAACGCACTCCGGCAAACAATTCAGCAGAACCCCCGGCTTCAGGAAAGTATCCAACTGTTTCCGGTGGCGGTGACCGGTCAGCCACTCGATTCGTTGGACTTGTTTGCCGAAGCCGAGGAGAAGAGTCAAGTTGTGGCTTCGGCGTTTGCCGGTTTTAACCCCAACAATACGCAGAAGATAACCGTGCCCTGCGTTACGCTTACGGACATTCTGCTGCAAAACAACTTAAACGCGGTCGACCTACTGAAGGTAGATTGTGAAGGCAGCGAATACGATATTCTCTATCAAACCGCCCCCGAACTTATCCGGCGCATCCGCCGAATTGTCGTTGAAGTGCACGATTTGGACGGAGAGCAGAACAACCTTATGGCTTTAAATGGGTACGTTCGGTCGTTGGGCTACGCAACCACGCACCAACCCATCAACGCATTCTGCCACGCCTTAGAAGCGGTTCGTCAGGAAGTGGTACAGCAAAGCAAACCTTGATAAAGCCGCCAGTACTCGGTCGCGATGGTGTCCCAGCGGAAGCGTCGGCTGCGTTGCCGTAACCGGTCGGCAAACGCCGGGCTGTCGCAATAAGTGACCATGCCGCGCCGGAAGGTGTCGATCACGGTTTCCGGCTCAAACGACGGAAAGTAGAACGCTTCCGGGCCACCAACTTCGGGCAGGCTCGTGGCCGTCGAGCAGAAAACAGGTTTACCAAACGCCATCGCTTCGACCACCGGCAAGCCAAATCCTTCGAGCAGCGACGGAAACAGCAAGGCGTCGCAGTGGGCGTAGAGCCACCATTTGGTCGGCTCGTCGATGGCCCCCGGCATCAGCAGCCGGTCGGCTACCCCCATCTGCCGGGCTTGCTCCCGAATCTGCGGCCCGTAGGCACCGGTGTCGGGGCCGGCCAGTACCAGCCGGTACTGAGGAAACGCCTGCAACAAGGGCAGTAGCGTGTGCACGTTTTTGTTGGGGTGGATCATCCCCACAAAAAACAGGAACGGACCGCCGGGCTGCACCGTGGGCGGAGTCGTAGGTGCGTCGGTCGGTACATCAACTCCGCAGTAGATCACCTCAAGGGGCGTTTTGGGAGGCATCACCATTTGCCGGCGCACGTCCTGCGCCACGTAGTCGGAGATGGTTGTCACGACCGCGGCCCGGTCGATGCGGTGCTGATAACGGGCTTTCTGCCGGACTTTACGCTTATCGGAGTAGTCGGGCATGGCCAAATAATTCAGATCTAAAATCGTGTAGACCAGAGCCGTGTTGCCGCCGGGTAAAAACCGCGATCCCTGGTACAGGCAATGCCAGACATCGTAGCCCCGCAGGCGTAGCAATCGTCGCCAGCGCGTTGCCACGACGTAGTTCACCGAATCACCAAACAAGCCAACTTGTTCGCGCGAGACCAGGAACGTTAATTCCCAGTCGGGCGGGCGCTGGCGAACCAGTTGATGCCCCAGGTGTAAACAAAGCTGACCCAAGCCACTGTTCAGGTTGGCCATGCGTTCAGTTTCCAGAAAAAGTTTAGGCATAGGACGGTAGGGAAGTAGAGGGAAGGCTGATCGAAAAACAAAATTGAAAAAAAAAGCTGGATCTTCGGCCACCCCCGGTCCGCTTCGGTTGACGGTTCAACGGGGACAAGGTTAGCGCATAGCGCTACGCCGGCTTGGCGTTAACTACTCGGTATTGATGGTCTGTTGATACCGCAGACTTTGGCGCATGGGACTGCCCTGGGCGATGAACCACGCCAGCCGGGCGTAGGTCGGGTCTCTGTAAAACTTACGCAAGTTTTTGATCACGTAATACGCGCGAAACAAGGCCCGCGCCGGCCAGGAATGGTACTTGCGGAAATAATAAAACAAGGAGATGTAGTATTCTTTTTCAATGTCGTAGTTGCGCGTGGTGCTTTGACCGGTAAAGTGAACGTATTGAGCCTGGGGCACCAGATAGGTACACAAACCTTTGTTAGACAAACGCTTGGCCAAATCTTCTTCTTCGACGTATAAGAAATGAGTGGTATCGAAGCCCCCGATGGCGCGGAAGACCGACGCTCGGACAAACAAGGTGCTACCCATAACGAACGGCACACGCAGGGGTTGGGTATAAATTCGTTTCATGGGTGGGTACCGGCCGGGGTTGAGCGCTCGCACGAAGCCGTGGCCGAGGAGTTTGCTGCCCAGCGTCGGTAGGTAACCAAACGCCGGTTGCCAAGAGCCGTCGCTGTCCATCATTTGGGCACCGCACTGACCCGCGTCGGGCGTTTGTTCCATGAACGCGGTAAGCTGACTACACACGTCCGTTAGCAGCAGACAATCGTTGTTGAGAAAGTAGTAGTAGCGTGCTCCCGGATGGGCAAACTGAACGCCCAGCATGTTGCCGCCCGAAAAACCCAGGTTGATCCGGCTCCTGACTAACGTTACCGGATAATGACTCGTTGTAGCCGTTAAACAGGCAAAGTCGGCGGGTGCGGAATTGTTGTCGACGACAATGATTTCGTAAGAAACGTCCTTTGTCATGGCTACAATGGAAGCCACGCAATCCTGAGTGAAGCGACTGGAATTATAATTAAGCAGGATAATCGAAACGCTGGGTAGATTCATTGGTTTCACGGGGCAACAAGTGCCTCAAGGGTCGAGTCAACGTAGGCCAGAGGGAACGTAATGACAACGGCAGCTCAACCATAATAGCGTATCAACAAACACCAGAAGGCATTTGTCAACAAAAACAAAAGAAAGGGAACGGTTATCCACTGAACGAAGCGTTGGTAGCGCAGGAGAATGGTCAACTGATTCGCAGCGAGCAGCCCGATCAGCAAGGCAAACGGAGTGAAATAGCGGCCCTGAATACCCCGCATTTGGAGGGTGGGTAAGGGATTTTCGCGCAAATCGGTGCAGATTCCCGCGCAAATAAGCGCCGTCATCACCAGCACTGTTACCAGCATCACAATCTTTTGCCCCCATGATACCCTAAATTTGTGACGTGTTGTCAGCGCCGTAAGCCAAAGCAAAATGGCGGTTACAATGTACAGGTAGGAGGGAAGCGAAGCGCCGTACCAGCCTAAATTGCCCACAAACCCGTCTAAGTAAGACCGGCCAAACCGCCCGACCGTGGCCGTGACCGTCCGCAGGATGTTCAGCGGATCGGCCAAGAGGAAGTTGAGTTGTGGATACGGCGTCAAGCCCCCACTGACCGCCGTTGATTCACCCTGGGTGAACGGCGTCGTCACGAAGGTAAACAAGCTGTTGAACGGCGCGGCCACAACGAGCAGGCATAAACAAGCGGTTAGCAGAAAGCTTACCCCGTACACCGCCGGCGAACGAAACCGGGCGCGTGGGATTAGGAAGTGCAAGCCAATCAGGGGGGCGTACACGAATTTGGCCGCCGTCAGTGCCGTGCCTAAACCAGCCACCATCAGTAGTTGCCGGGTACTGACCGGCGGTGAACCATACGCCAGACGGAGGTAGAGCGCAGTGAGTAGAAAGCTAAGGGCAAACGTAACGCTGTCGGCCGATAAGGATGCCGCCTGAAACAAGGTCATGGGCAGAAGCGCGATAAAAAACAGTAACCGTTTCGCGATTGGCGTTAGTCGGATGGCCCAGTATGTCAGGAGCACCCAAAACAAGAGAGCCGCCAGACGAGCCACGTAGAGCGTAAGAACCGCGTTTACGTTGGCCAAGCGCAACGGCATGATAACCAGAATTTGGGGCAAATAAGCAACGAACGAGTAGCTGGCCCGTTCGTCAAACTTGGTTCGCTGCTCCGGCCGTAGCGGGTTCCCGATCAACGTAGTGAGTTGGTCGACCGTAAAGGTCGGCCCGGTTTCGTTGCGTAAGTACGCCGTCTGCTCAATGGCCCGCACAACGCTCCGGGGTAAGGCGATTGGAACCGGAATGAAGCCAACGGCGTGCAATCCTTGCTCGGATAGCTGATACGCCCTGGCGAAGTGACGCGACTCGTCGGCTACCTGAAACGGCGGAGTCGTCAATAGAAACAGACTGCCGAACACGAGGCTAATCGTCAAAAAGGGTAGTTCCGGACGAAACCGGGCGCGCTTTTGGACGACGCTCCGGGTTATCAAATCCGGAGCCAGTAAAGTTGAATTAGACATAGTTGGCGAATCGGCCGACTATGCGCATCGTTGGTAGTCGTTAAAGTACCAAATCGTTTAGGATGCGCTCAGCCGGCCGTTGCCTGTAATAAGACGGGGAATCCGTGCATTGTTTTCGACGGGCGGCCAATGGTCTACCAATCGGGGACGCACCTCCGCGCGTTCGTCGTTAAGGCCCAACACGAATGAATCAAAAGTATGCCCAAAAATAAACACCTGACTCACGTTGCCGGCGTGGTAACCTTATACAACTCGGACGACAGCTTAGTCGAAAACATACGCACGTACAGCCATCAGGTTGGCCGGCTGTACGTGGTCGACAACTCGGAAACGCCCAACGACCAACTCGTCGCGCGGTTGGTAGCGGTGTCGCCTACCGTGGTTTACCTCAAAAACGGGGAAAACTTAGGTTTGGGAGTGGCCCTGAACCGGGCGGCCCAGCGGGCCATTGCCGATGGATTCACCCATCTGCTGATGATGGACGACGATTCGTCGATGGCTGACGGAGCCGTGGCTCAGCTCTACGCCACGGCCGTCGCTGATCCAGCCGTCAAGATCGGCATTGTGGCGGCCCGGCAAACCGACGTGTCGGGGCGGAAACGTACCGCCAATCAATCCGACCAACCGCCTACGGTTGTCTTAACGGCAATTACCGCCGGTAGTTTACTCAACCTGGCGGCTTACCAAGCGGTCGGTCCATTCCAAGACGACTTGTTCATTGACTGGGTCGACCTGGAATACAGC
>CAXUEB010000058.1:0-9893 GCA_964249775.1 uncultured Spirosoma sp. | reverse complement strand
GGCTCGATTCCCAAGCCCACATTACGCACCGGATTGGGGTGCGAAAGCAAGTCCGGCTGCTGGGTTTGATTCCCTACCGCTGGCGTTCGCATAGCCCGGCGCGGCTGTACTACAAATTCCGCAACAGCCTATTCGTCATGCAGCGCGAAGGCGACAACATCCCCTCCGATTTTCGCCGGCGTTTCCGTAAAGAACTGTACCGCAATGTGGTCAGGATACTCCTCGCGGAGCCCAACAAGAAGGAGTTTTTTACGTTAATTCGACGCGCCATTCGGGACGCCCGGAAAGGACAATTGGGTAAACTGACGTGAGGACTAACCATCCGAAAGCCGGTCTAATCCTCCTGACCCAATACCGCAAAAATCAGGTCGGACTCGTAGCCTTTGCTGAGAGCGTAGCGCACGAGTTTTTGCTTAACCACCAGCGGGTTTGTGTCGAGTTGCCCCGACCGAGCTAAGGACTGACGCTTTTTGTCCAATAATTCGGTCAACGTCGCGCGGTAATCGTCGGGCGCAATTTCGTTCAGGGCCTGGTTGAGGTTGTAGCCCGTGATGCCGCGCTGCTGAAGGTGCTGCTTAATTTTACGCCGGCCCCAGCCCTTCACCCGAAACTTACCGCCCGCAAAGCTTTTCGCAAAGCGTTCTTCGTTGAGGTAATTCTGGCTGATCAATTCGGCAATGACTTCTTCGGCATCGTCGCCCCTAACGCCCCACTCGGCAAGGCGGTCGCGCACTTCCTGCTGGGTTCGTTCCTGGTAGGCGCAGAACAGGGCCGCTTTTCGAAGCGCGTCTTTTAGGTACTCGGTCATGTTGTAAAAATAGGCAGAAAGGCCTTCTTTACCACCGCCAATGGGGCATTTCGGCCTGCGAGAACAGGAGCCGGCGGTTCCGACCGTCTAAATCGATGGTGTACACGTTGCGCTGACCCGTGCCGGTGTTATCCGTGTTGGTAAAAATGAGTTGAGCGCTCGTCGGCGAAAAACGCGGCTCCAGATCGTTGGTGCCCGCGGGTTTGTTGGTTTGGTTCAGGTTCGTGTTTGTCTGCAACGACGAAACGTCCGTCAGGCCGCCCGTCGTCAGGTCGAGCAGGTACAGCCGGGCGTCGAGTTGACGACCCTGCTCGTTCTGGAAATTGCTTGAGTCCGCCGAAAACGCCAATTGCCGACCGCTGACCGAAAACGCCGGGTTGCCAACTCGGGCGTCCCGGCGGTTGTACACCAGCCGGGTAGTACCCGCGTCGACGGTCAAGACCCCCAACTCGTTGTCGTAGATGCCCGTGCCGGTGGTTCGGTAAGCGATGCGGTTGCCCTGCGAGGTCCAGTCGCAGCCGGCAAACACGCGGCCCGCCGGGGCCTGAAGCACTGCCCGCAAGCCCGTGCCGTCGGTGCGGACGGCGTAGAGCCGGTTGTTACTGGGGTACAGCAACTGCGTACCATCCGGCGACCAGCAATAGGACAGATCCGTGGCCGATAAGCCGGCGATGGGCACCGTCGTCACTCGGCGTTGATTGCTGCCGTCGGCATTCATGACGTGCAGATGCAGTTCCGTGTCTATGTTGGAAATGTAAGCAATCTGCTGGCGGTTAGGGCTGGAGATGGGTCGCCAGTTGCTGCTGCTGCGCGTAAACTGAACCACCGGTCCGGTGGCGTTGGCCGCGAAAACCTGAAATTGACTGCCGACGCGCCGGGCGAATAGGTAGCCGTAGTCCGGAAAGGCGCTGGTCTGGAATGAGAAGATAGCGCTGTTAACGGTGTTGAAACCGTCTTTAGTAATGACCTGCCACAAATACGTCGTGCTGTACTCCAGGTTAGAGACGACCAGCGAGTCGGCGGTCAGGCCGGTAAACGACTGGGTGGGTGTCGCGCTGCCCGACTGGAACAGGAGAACGTCGTAGGTAAGCGTGTCGCGGTTTGCATCGGTCGCGCGCCACCGCAGCGTGAGCGTGGTCGATTGAACTGGACTGTTGCTGGCGGGTGCGACCAAGGTAGCCGAGGTGGGCGCGCGGTTCTGCGTGACATCGTCGGTGAGCAGGACCGTCACCAACGGCGACGACTCGCGGGAAGTTTCGACCGTGGCCACTTCCGTTCCGTAACCGACTTTAGCTACCTGGACGGTGTATTTGCCGGCCAAAACGCTGTCGAAACGGAAGTTACCCAACGAATCCGTGGTGATGATCCGGCTCGTGGGCGATAATTTGACCGAGGCACTGCCAACGGGCTGTTGATTGACGCTGTACAGAACCCGCCCGCGCACAACGGTCAGTTCAACTGGATCAACGTAGGTGTCTTCGTTGCAACTCCAAAGAACGAGTAGCCCGGCCAGTAAGGTAGTTAAGTAAACAATGGATTTCATAGCCATGAGGAGAATGGGGGTGGCAAGTCTGTCTGGCCCGCGGAGCCGGGGCGCGGTTACCCGCCAGACTTACCTGTGGTCACTTGGGGACCGTTTCCAGCGGGGCGCTCGGAATGGGCGCGCTTTGAGCCGGCTGAACGGGTTTAAGTTTTTGTCGGAAGAAATGCCCCAGGTGCAGCACAATGCCAATCGTACCCCGCAGGTAATAATCATTACGCAGCCCCCTTGTCTGACCATCGAGAGCGTCGGTCAGGGGTTGATTATACGACAAGGTGGATCGGAAACCAAGGGTGCGATTGGGGGAAAACTGGAGTCCAACACCGCCCTGGGCTTGGAGGTATTTAGTGCCTACTAACTGCAACGGCGTTGTTCCGCTGCGACTGACCATGCCCGCGCCGGCGTAGAGCAAGGGCGTCCAGCGCTGGTAGGGCATGGGTCGGAACAGTAAGTTACCTTCCAACGAAGTTAGGTTGATGGCAAACGCATCCCGGCTGGCCATCATGCCCGTTGCCGCGTTGGTTTGAATGCCGAAGAAAGGCGTTAGGTAGATGTCCAACGCGGCACCATAGGCTCCTTTGGTATCCCGGCGGGCGTAGTCACCCGAGTAGCGCAGCACACCGGCGTACGGGTGGAGGCTCAGGAACGGGGCGTCGATGGCCGGCCGCATGCTAAACGCGTCGGTTTCGCTCATTGTCGTTTTTTCCTGCTCGTAGGCGTCCAGTACCGTCTTCATGGCTCCCGCCGATTTGTCGGCTGCCGCCCACAACCCATCTCGAACGCCTTCGACGATCAACCCCTGAACGGCCTTTTCGATGGCTTCCGTGACGGCCAGTTGACCCGGTTCGGTGGTGGTCAGGCCGGTTTCGGCTTCGAGGAGCCGCTTAAACGTAACGTAGCGGAACAGACTGGCGTTAACCGTTTGCGAGAGGATGGTTTTCGAGGTGTAGATGGTTTTGAGAATTTTGCCGGACTTAGTCGCCACGGCCCTTAGGTAAACCGTCACGCGGTCCTGCCGGTACTGCGTCGAACTGCCCGCCCCGAAATACTGAAGGCCGCCCCCGCCCGTAATGATGTTCGCGTCGTAGGAAACAACGCCCCCTTCGAGAATGATACCGGCAAACAGCAGCGGAGGCAGATTTTCGCCTTCTTTGAACTGCGCCACGCTCGACCGCACAATTTTGCGTTCGTTGAGCAGATTACTCACGTTTTCGCGCTCGATGGGCACAAACCAGCCACTTTCTTCGAGCGCTTTGAGCAGGATGTTGGTCGTGCCCTGCGTGACGGCCGTCGAGAAGCCGGCCCCCGTCTCGGTCTGTTTGTACTGACCCGTCAAGTCGCGGAATTTATAAACGGCTGCCACCACTTTTTCTTTGGCGGCCGGCAGTTGGCGTAAGTCGGCGGTGGTGGGCGTTTCTTCGCCCAGCCGGGCGCGCCGGGCCTGAAAAGGCTGGTGAAAAAACGTTGTACAACCCGTTGCAACGCCCGCCAGCCCGCCCAGCAGGAGCAGCCGCCACGGAATTATGACGCGTGAGTTCATGAGGTGGATAAGCAAGAAGTAAATGAGCAAGGCGCGGCCGTGGACCGCCGATAGATGAAATCTGTGCCCGGAGAGGGCAATGGCTCAGAAGTACGGCACGGTGATAGTCGTTTCGCCCCCTTTACCATCAACAATGCGCACGACTACGCCGTCGGTGCCGTTGCTAATCTCGACTTGATAATCGCCGAATCGATAGGTGCCTGCTTTGAGTTCTTGCTCACCGAACTGCCGGCTCACTAAATTACTGGTGATGCGGCTCAGCAACTGATTTTGCAGGCTTTGGGCGTAATTGTCCAGCGTGCTGGTCGTCGTCGTCGTGGTGCTGCGCCGGGCACTCGGGTCGACGTTGCGGTCCTGAGCCTGGGCCTGGCTCAGCAGCCACGAGTAGTTAAAGGTGTTGCCGCCGAAGTTCGGGTTCGTCGGGCGGTAAACGAAATTTTGCGCTTGGGCACTAAAGCTGGCCGCGCCTATTAAGCAAGCTAAGAGTAATCGTCGGTTCATAGACAAAGAGGTTGGTGGTTTTAGGAAACGTGTTTAAAAGATGCCGCTGCCTTTCTGGTCTTCGCTTTCCAACTGCCGCTGCACGTCCTGATAATTAAGGACGTACTGATTAACGACTTCGGCGGCATTGAACGCGTAGGTTTCCAGCACGTCCTGCCGGGCTTGTACGTAGTTCTGCCAGATAAGTTGGTCGTTGAGCGTGACCGAGATAATCGTCGTGCCGACGCCAAAGGCGGGCAATTCGTCGATGGTAACGACAAACGCGTCCAGGTCAAGTTCGAGGTTAGGCGTTACCTTCTGAGTTGTATCGGCGAGGGCTAAGGGCGTCACGGATTTGGGCAGTTCGGCGTAGTGCCGGAAAAACGCGTCGTAGAAATCGCGCCCGATTTTCGAGCGGGTGTTGTCTAACAAGAGCGTTTCGGTGCCATCTTCGGTCAAGACGGCCTCGTTCATGGCTTCTTCTTCGAGTTTACCTTCCAGTTCAGGGTCCTGCGCCCGGCTGGTGTAACCGACAAGCAGCAAAAGCCCAATGAGCAGAGAGCGCAGGTAGTTCATAGTTAATTGCCGATAACGCGGCCTTGTTGAATGGTAATGGAAGCGCCACCGGTTTGCTCGATGCGTAGGTTAGGAAGGCCGGTGCTGAGCGGGTCCGTGAACAGCGCTGTATTGTCGACCGTAAACGAGTTATTACCACGGCCCTGGAGCAGTTCTAAACGCGAACCATCTTTCTGTAAACCTTGTAGATTGGCCGTGTCTCCACCGTCCTGCGTCAGCATGTACCGGTTGTCATTACCGGTCAAACCAAAATTAATCACGTTGCCCCCGCCCGTCTGATTCAGAATGACGCTGTTGTTGCTGCCGGCCAAAATGGCCTCGGCTTGGTTGCCGTTGCTGGTCTGCGTAGCTTCTAAACGGTTCTGCATTCCGGCCACGGCTTGCAGCAAAGCTCGGTTATCAGAGCCGTTTTGCTGAATAATGACCGTGTTGAGGCTGGGCGTCGGCTCGGCAATCGACGTTTGACTTTCTACTAATGCGCTCTGTAACCGCTGCTCGGCCGTTAGGGGCATGTTCCAGTACGCATCGGTGGACTGCCCACCAACCGATTGCGAACGGCTTTGCGACTGCGCTCCGACACTCACGGCAAACAAAACGTAGACAAGAAGACGATGCATGACGGGATTACAAATGGAGTATATAAAGATAGTAGGATTAGCAATAAAGCAACCTATACGCTAAACAAACGGTAGGTAAATCAATTAGGCGGTCGAGATGGGCAATGTCGTTTAAAATTAGGGACGCGCAAGGAAACTTACCAGCAATTTCGTAAGTCTCTTTACCCTACCCGTTCGGGCTTCATTCCGTTTGCGCCGTGTTGATTAACAAACTACGTTAAGCGAACGGCTATTGAATCATTCACGGAATCATACCATTCTGTTGCACAACGGCTTGGTTCAAATTACCGGTTTGGCTGATCGTTGTTGAGTTACCGACCGTCGTGGCCGTCTGCTCGACGCTCAGCGTGTTGTTGTTACCGCGCTGCGCCAGGTCAGCCGTGTTGACAATAGTACCATTCATACTACCCGGCGACGATTGCGTTACAATCATTTTGTTGCCCAATCCATCTTGTAAGGCACCAATCGGAACGTCGGGGCGGAAACCCGGCACCGTTACGTTGGCTACCAGCCCAGGCCCTTTTACCAAGTTGTTATTACCGGACTGACCAACGGTTGCCGTGTTGCTGCCCGCGCCGGACTGACGCAGGGCCATCCGGTTCTGGCGGCCTTCCTGGTCAACCGTGGCTACGTTCCCGACGGTCCGGTTTGGATCGGCGGCTGGGTTAAATTCCTGCGTGACTTCCGCAAAGTTCCCACCTCCCCCGGTCGTGGTGTTTTGGCGAATGGCAACAACGCCGTCGTTCGAAAAGCTTTGGAAGACATACGCCTTGTTAGTTGAACTATTCATGTTGGCAGACCCCTGATCGATCGTTAGCCGGTTATTACTCGCTTTAATCTGGGCTGCGTAGGCCAATTGGTTGTTGCCGTGTTGATTAATGAGCGCGTCATTTTGGCTGGTAGCCTCGAACTCCTGCTGAATGCGGGCGTCCGACCCGGTTCCGCTGTACTGATAAATTTCGGCCCTGTTGTCATCCGCGTCTTTCTGTTGCTTGATGTCCGCGTAGCTGTTATCGCCCAACTGCATAATGTACGCAATGTTGGACGTGCTGTACGAGGTTGTGCTGGGCGATTCCGGCGCGTTCGTCTCTTGTTGAATAAGGGCCGTGTTGTTGCCCCCGCCGAAGGCACCGCCCTCTTCCGCATTTTGTAAGATAACGGCGAGGTTGCCGCTGCTTTGGGTGCCCGTTTGCAGCACAGTCGCAGTATTACCGCTGGTCAACTGCCCCACGAACGCTTGGTTGTTGGTACTGCCGTCCTGCTTAACAGTTACTTGGTGGCGAGTGCCAACTAAATTGAAACCGTCCGGCCCGGTTGAACCGACTGAGGTAAGCGTTTTTTCGTCACGGTGTCAGGCTATAAGCCGCTCAGGTTTTTAGTTGGATCGCTTAGGGCCGGTCTTGCCCTTTTTCTTTTTGTCGGATGGGGCCGGCGTAGGCAGTGAACTTTGTCGGATGCTGATGGTGTTGCTGCCGTCGGTCTGGTCGATAATGGTTTCACCACCGCCCGACTGGGTGACGTTGACCGACTGACCCGAACTACTGACGCTGTCGCCCTGCCCGTTGCCTTGATTGACCGTCGCGACGTTGCCCGCGCCCAACTGGTTAATCACCGCCCGGTTTCCGGTACCGGTCCGCGACTGGTTCACAACCGACGAGTTGCCACTGCCCTGTTGCACGACGGATACTTCGTGCCCTGCGCCGGGCTGGCTGCCTTGCTGATTCACGACGACGGAGTTTTGGGCCACTGCCTTACCGAAGCCGCAGCCTACGAGGAGTAAAAAAAGAGTTGTTTTCATGAGGTAAGCGTTAGTTGAGCGTTGTTTCTGGCGAAAACGAAGCGCTGCTAAAGGCTGATAGTTGTTAGGTTTTCGTTGCCAATCTGCTCGTTGCGGCTGGTGTTGCCTGAATTTTCCTGCACCACCGTCGTTGTGTTACCACTCGACAAGATTGATTCGTCGTTAGCGTTACCCTGAAACACTTCGGCTACGTTGCCGCCCGTACCCGGAAAGCTGTTCTGGTTCTGCGTCATGCGCACCGTACTGGTCACGAGTTTTGCCAGGCGGGAAGGCAAAAGGTGGTTGTGAAAGATAATTGGTAGTCGATTGGACAGAAGCAGAGAACAGTCTGGGCGACGCGCTACCGGCCGCCCAGACTGTTGCTGTGTCTACCAGCCGCTTACGGAGTCAACGTCTGGTTAATTGTCGCTCCGTTGCCCGTGCCCATCTGCATGACGTTAGCGATGTTGCCCACCGTGCCCGTGCCGCCGGGGCTGCTCTGGTTCACTTCCAGCGTGTTGCTCGTGCCAATCTGCGTAGCAAAGGAGTTAGCTGCTCCGGCTCCACCACGCAGGACGTTGTTATTTCCTAATTGTTCAATATCAGCAATGTTTGTGTTACCCGTCTGCTGTAAGCGAGCCACGTTATTGCTGCCCTGCTGACTCATCGTGGCCTCGTTGTTAAGGCCCTGAGACGCGTTGCCGGCACCACCCTGTAAGATGACCGCCAGGTTGCCTCCGCCGGCGGCAGAGGTGTTCTGGTTGATGGTGGCCGTGCCCCCATCGTTAAAGGTCTGCGATTGGGTAATCGTGGCTGAGTTGCCCCCTGTACTCAGGATTCCCTGACGAATCGTGGCCGTGTTGCCGTAGGCATTGGTAATCTGATTGATCGTGGCGTCGTCGCCCGCACCCCCGCCAGCCTGACTGATCGTAGCGACGTTGCCGACACTGGCATCGTTCTGATTGATGGTACCGACATTGCTCTGGCCTGACTGCCTGATAAAGGCATCGTTGTTGTCGCTCTCACCAACGCCCCCACCGTTAAGATCCTGACCAAGTTGATTAATCGTGGCCGTGTTGCCCGAGCCAATCTGGTCGATGTCGGCAAGGTTATTCAAACTGCCGGGTCCAAACGGGCCGTTCTGATTGACGGTGGCGGTGTGGCCGCCCGCACCAGCCTGGTCAACGGTAGCCGTGTTCTGAGAGGAGTTGTCATTCTGATTGACGGTGGCCGTCGAACCGG
This sequence comes from uncultured Spirosoma sp., assembly GCA_964249775.1. GTDB lineage: Bacteria > Bacteroidota > Bacteroidia > Cytophagales > Spirosomataceae > Spirosoma. The sequence goes on along the minus strand of CAXUEB010000058.1, from coordinate 1,313 downwards.
CCGTACCCGACTGCGTTACGGTTGCATCGTTGCCCAACGTCGTCGTTGTACCCCCGCTGGCGTTGTTTTGGTTGACGGTCGCCGAGTTGGCATTGGTGATTTGCGTGATGGTAGCCTCGTTGTTCTGGCTGGCTCCCAGCAAACCGCCGTTTTGGTTAACAACCGCCGTGTTGTTGCGAACGCCCGCGCCTGACGTACCCTGATTGACCGTCGCCGTGTTGCTCAAGGAGTTATCCGACTGGGTGACGTTGATCGAGTTAAGCCCCGAACTTTGCCCGTATTGAGTCGTAGTAGCCGTGTTGCCCGTCGAGGTATTCTCTTGTTTAATCTTGGTGTCCTGTTGTAGTGAACCAGGTCCGTCGGGACTGAACTGCTTGGCATTTGCGACGTTGGCTGATGACGCGTTGTTCTGATCGATCGAGACCGTGCTGTGGTGGCCGTTCTGGAGAATCGACGCGTTGTTGCCCCCGGCCGCTTTGATGGCTGCGTCCGAAGTGCCGCTGGTTACCTTTATTGCCGACCCCGATGCTCCACCACTGTTGTTGTTTTGGTTGATGGTTCCAACGTTGTCGTGGTTGCTCTGAGTAAGCTTGGCTTTGTTCGAGTTAGACCCGTTGTTCTGATTAATAAACGCTTCATTCTGGAAGGAAGAAGAGCCGCTGGTGAAAATGTCACCCGTTTGTTGAGTTTCGGCGTAGTTACCCACGTTGGTCGACGACCCCTGAACCTGGTTGATGGTCGACTGGAGACCGGCTCCCGATTGACCGACAACGACGGTTTGCTGGTTGCCGTTCTGGTTGACCGTTGAGGTGTTTGGATTCTGGGCAAAAGAGGCTGCGGCAAAGGCTACGAGGGCCGTACCGGTAAGAATAACTTTTTTCATGGGTAAGTGGAAAGAAGATTGTGAGAGGTAGATGAATGAAAAAGAGCAATAAGCGCCGGCTGTCGAGCCGTTTCGTTAAGCAATTTTCGTGGATGACTGGCTCCTGGCCAGCGAGCATTGTCACCGTGTGGGCGTACGTTCTCCGCGATTGGCTAACCAATCGGTCGCGTTTGATTAACCCGCCCCAACTCAACTATAGCAGGAACTGGCAGTTCCCCGTTCGTGCGGCTGGGTAAGTTGATCGTCGGTTGGGCGGCTTTCGTTGCCCGTAGCTTAGGGGCCACTGAGGGGAAGCGTTAATTTCATACGTCATGTGGATAGAGATAGTCGATATAAGCCGTCGGCAACAGCTTGTTTGCGTCGGGCAAATACACCCAACGCTGCAAATGTAGAATGTCTATTCACCCGTGCAATCCAATCGGTATGGCTA
>CAXUEB010000057.1:0-21663 GCA_964249775.1 uncultured Spirosoma sp. | reverse complement strand
CGTCAGCACCATGAGCGCGAAGATCTGGCCCTCGACGTTGTTCAGGTAGGCCGAGAAGGCGACGAGGTTGAGGTTCACGGCGAGCAGGATCAGCTCGACCGACATCAGGATGACGATGACGTTCTTGCGGTTGATGAAAATCCCGAAGACGCCGATCGTGAACAGGATCGCGGCGACCGTGAGATAATGCCCGAGCCCGACCTGCACGCCGCCAGCCTCCTCAAACGCCCTGCCGGGACGGCACTTGTCTCACCTCGACGGCCGTCTCCCGCGTGCGGTCGACCTGCTCCGAGATGACCTGCCGCTTGACGCCGACCCGCTCGCGCAGCGTCAGCACGATCGCGCCGATCATGGCGACGAGCAGGATCAGCCCGGCCGCCTGGAAGAAGTAGACGAAGTCCGTGTAGAGCACGCGCCCGATCGCGACCGTGTTGGTGACCTGATCGGCGGGCAGATAGCGCGTCACAAGTTCGGTGCGCAGCCGTTGACCCAGCCGTTGCGTTTGCGCATTGGGCACCAGGGCAGGCTGTTCGGTTGTGTTGCAGGTTGCCGCACTCAGCAGCAGGCTCAGTGAAGCAAGGGTGACGAATAGATGCATGGGTAAAGCGTTTTACGATAAATATACTTGGTTAGCCGATTTTATGAGCTGCTTTATTGATGTCGATGGGTTGGTTTATCCGTTGGTCGTCACAAAAGTCATAATCTTCTCAAAAAATCAGCCCCCACCGACCGGGTCGGTGGGGGCTGATTTTCATTCAGCAGTTGGTCAGCCTTCAAACAGGTTGCCCAACTGCCCCAGCACCGAGCCACTTTCTTTGTTGGCCTGCCCACCGCTCAGCGACAGCCGCTGCACTAACTTCGAAATCGGCATCGACTGAATCCAAACTTTACCCGTGCCGCGCAGCGTGGCTAAAAACAAACCTTCGCCGCCAAACACCATGCTCCGCAAGCCGCCCGCCCGCTCAATGCTAAAGTCGACTTGCGGCTCAAAGGCGACCACGCAGCCCGTGTCAACGCGCAACACTTCGTTGTTAAGCTGCCGCTCGATCACCACGCCCCCCGCGTGCACGAAGGCCAGCCCGTCGCCCTGAATCTTGGCCAGAATAAAGCCCTCGCCCCCGAAGAAGCCAGCCCCGAACCGCTGATTGAAGTGAATGCCCAGTTTAGTACCTAAGGCGGCGCACAAAAAGCCGTCTTTCTGCACGATCAGCGTATTCTGGCCTATTTTCGCCAGATTGATGGGCATGACTGTGCCGGGGTACGGAGCCGCGAAGGCCACTTTGCGCTTGCCACTGCCCCGGTTGGTGAAGTGGGTCATAAACAGCGATTCGCCCGTGACAAGGCGCGTACCCGCCTGCAACAGCTTATCGAAGAAACTGCCCGACGGCTGCGACCCGTCGCCGAGCTTGGTTTCAAAAACGATGCCTTCTTCCATGAAGAGCATGCTGCCCGCTTCGGCGATGACGGTTTCGTTGGGGTCCAGTTCGATTTCAACGATCTGGATGTCTTCGCCAATAATTTTGTAGTCGATTTCGTGTGAGGTCATGGTCTGGTATTGGGAGTCTGGTCTATGCGATACGATTTACAACCTTGAGCAGAGAGGCCACAGAAAAATTAGATGAACGGACAAAAAAAGCGGCCACTGCCCTGAAAGCAATGACCGCCCGGTTTGTTTGGTGCCGCCCGGCAACAAGGCAACGTACCTACCGCTCCGGCTCGTTGTCGGGCAGCGTATCGTCGGTTTCGTCGAAGAGTTTCTCCTCCCCCTCGTCGGGTGTGTTCGCCTCGTCGCTGGCTTCGCCCTTCAGCGCCTTCAGGTCATCGCGGTGCCGCAGTTTTTTATCATCGACGGTCCGGTTCAGAAACTGATTAATCTTGTCGATCTCAAAGCTTGTTACGATCTCGCCGAACGAATTGATCTCGATGTTGAACCCTTCGAGTTCTTTATGCACCCGTGGCTTTTCGCTCTCATCGGGCGGTGTTGCAGGATTTGGTTTCTTCTTTGCCATAGTTTTGATGGGCCGCTGATTGGACAGATGGGGCCGATGGACGCGGCTTTGTTAGCATAACTCAAACGGGTTCCTACTCTCTAAAAATCTGCGTCAACCGGTCTCATCCGCCCAATCAACGGCCTGTTTAGCCAAGTTTCATCAGTGCGTTTTCCAACCGGCTTACTACCTCGCCTTTCCCGATAAGCTGCATAGTCAGCATCAGGTCGGGACCCGCGCCGAGGCCGGTAAGGGCGAGTCGCATCGCCTGCATCACTTTGCCCTGCTTAATACCCGCCGCCGTGAGCGTGTCGGCCAGCAGGTGCTTCACCGAGTCGGCGTCGAAGGGGCCGTCATACGTACCCAACGCATCGCGGAAGGCGGTCACCGCCCGGCGGGCGTCGTCGTTCCATTTGGCGGCCCGAACGGTTTCGTCGTAGTCGGTCGGCGCGTAGAAGATGGTGCGGGCTTCGGGAAAAATATCGTGGGCAAACGTCACGCGTTCTTTCAGCAGGGCCACGATGGTTTCGGCCTTCCCGACCGGGCAATCGAAGCCAGCGGCTTCGGCCTGTTGCTGCACCGCCGGCGCCAGGTCGGCGTTGGGGCGCTGCCGCAGGTACTGCTGGTTGAACCACTTCGCCTTGTCGATGTCGAAGCGTGCGCCCCCTTTCTGGATGCGCTCAATATCGAAAGCGTCAATCAGGTCGTCCATCGTGAACAGTTCCTGCTCAGTGCCGGGATTCCAGCCCAGCAGGGCCAGAAAGTTGACCAGCGCTTCGGGGAGGTAGCCATCTTCGCGGAAGCCCCGCGCTACTGTACCGGTGAACGGATCGGTCCATTTGAGCGGGAACACCGGGAAGCCGCCCAGGTCGGCGTCGCGCTTGCTGAGCTTGCCGTTGCCTTCGGGTTTCAGCAGTAAGGGCAGGTGGGCAAACTGCGGCATAGTAGCTTCCCAACCTAAGTAGCGGTACAGTAGCACGTGCAATGGAGCCGACGGTAGCCATTCTTCACCCCGAATAACGTGCGTAATGCCCATCAGGTGGTCGTCTACGATGTTGGCCAAGTGATACGTCGGCAAACCGTCCGACTTCAACAGAACCTTATCGTCAATCGCCGACGAGTGCACGTTGACCCAACCCCGAATCAGATCATTCAGCCGGACTTCTTCTTTGCGGGGCGTTTTCAGGCGGATGACGTGCGGCTCACCCGCGTCGATGCGGCTGCGAACCTCGTCGGGCTTCATCGTTAGCGAGTTGCGCATCTGCATCCGCGTGATGGCGTTGTACTGCGCGGCCGGGGCGTTGGCGGCTTCGAGCCGTTTGCGCATGGCGTCCAGCTCATCGGCCGTGTCGAAGGCGTAATACGCTTTGCCTTCGTCAACCAACCGCTGCGCTTCGGTCTGGTAGATGCCGCGTCGTTCCGACTGCCGATACGGCGCGTGCGGTCCGCCAACGCCTTGCCCTTCGTCGATTTCGATACCGGCCCAACGCAGGGCTTCTAAAATGTACTCTTCGGCTCCCGGTACGAACCGATTTTGGTCGGTGTCTTCAATGCGCAGAAGCATTTTGCCGCCCATCTTGCGGGCGAACAGGTAGTTATACAGCGCGGTGCGCACCCCGCCGATGTGCAGCGGGCCGGTGGGGCTGGGCGCGAACCGAACGCGGACGGTTTGATTCATATAAGATGATGGAACACGGATTGAGCGGATGCAACGGATTCACACGGACAGTAAAAAATTGGTGTTAATCCGCAACGTCCGCGTCATCCGCGGTCTATTAACTATTCAACAGCAATAACCGAGATTTCAACGTTAACGTCTTTTGGTAGTCGTGCAACCTCGACTGTTTCGCGGGCGGGTGGTTCGGCCGTAAAAAACTGACCGTACACCTCGTTGATGGCTGCGAAGTTATTGAGGTCTTTGACGAAGATGCTGCTCTTCACAATGTTATTGTAATTCAGCCCGGCGGCTTCCAGAATGGCACCAATGTTTTCCATCACCTTCTGCGTCTCGGCCCGAATGTCGCCTTGGGTAGATAAATCAATGGCTACCTGACCGGATACGTACAGGACACCATTCGCTTTGACGGCTTGGCTGTACGGGCCAATGGGCGCGGGAGCCTGTTCAGTGTAAACAATTTGTTTGGTCATTGCTTCTTAGAAATAGTTTGCAAGTTACCGACAAACCTACGTATGGCCGAAGCTCACCTGATTATCTTCGTCAAGAATCCAGTGCCCGGCACAGTCAAGACGCGGATTGCTCAGACAGTCGGCGATGAACGAGCCGCGGAGGTATACCAGCATTTAATACGGTACACGCAGCAGGTTACGCACGAACTGCCCGACCATTGCGTCGTCTACTACGGCGATTACATCAACCCCGACGACGGCTGGAATGACTACGAAAAAAGTCTGCAAATTGGCGATGACCTCGGCTGGCGAATGCTGAACGCCTTTCAGGCGCATTTTGCGGCCGGCGCGCAAAGGGTAGCGATCATCGGCAGCTACTGCCTAACCATCACCGCCGACCACATCCGGCAGGCGTTCGACGCCTTAACTAACGTCGACGTCGTTATTGGCCCGGCCACCGACGGCGGTTACTATCTACTGGGTATGAGACGACTTCATGCGTTTTTGTTCGAAGACATGCCGTGGAGCCAACCCGAACTTAGCCAACTGACTGAGTCAGCCCTGCTGCAAAATGGATTAACTTTTGAACGGCTGGCGGAGTTGTCGGATATCGACACGTGGGACGATTACCATACCGCCATTCAATGACGACCTGGAACGATTTTTTAGTAAACGCATCCGCCGATGCTGAAAGTCAGTTCGACCGACTGAAGAACCGGCTATTCGGGCGACTCGATGCTAACAAGCCTTACAAAATTGTTTACTACCGCGGCTTTGGCAGCCCCACGGCCGTTTGGCTCAAAGGCCGGGTGCTGCGTCAGCGCGACCTAAGTACGCCTTCGGACAACGACACGTTTTTTGAGAACATCCTGGCTACGTACCAGCGTTTCGAGAGCGACGAAGTGCCGAACGTAACGGTGCGCGTTGACGCCTTTGGGCAGTCGTATACGGCCGTTACCGATGAGGAAGGATACTTTGATATTACGGTCAATCCGCCGAATGATCTGTTGGCGGCCTATCCCGGACGGGCGTGGTTTCCGGTACGGTATTCGCTGGACGGCGTCGTTCAACCAAACACGGGCCGTGGCGACGGATCGGAGCCGGTCGTGAAAGACGGACACCTGATGGTGTCGCCCCCGTTCAGCCAGTTCGGGGTTATTTCCGACATCGACGATACGGTGCTGGTGACGGGTGCGACGAGTATGCTCCAGACGGCCAAACTAACGTTTCTGGGCAACGCCTACACGCGCCTGCCGTTCGGAGGAGTTGCAGCTTTTTACCGGGCGTTACAGAGCGGCCCCGTCACAACCTTATTCAACCCGATCTATTACGTATCGAGCAGCCCCTGGAATCTGTACGATCTGTTAATCGATTTCTTCCGCATTCAAGGCGTTCCGAAAGGGCCGATTCTGTTGCGCGATTTAGGCTTTGACCCGAAGCTGCTGTCGTCGGGATCACACCACACGCACAAGCTGGCCATGATTCGCAAAGTCTTGGACGTAAACCCGCAGTTGCCATTCGTGCTCATCGGCGACAGCGGGCAGCAGGACCCTGAAATCTACAGTCAGGTTGTGCGCGAAAATCCCGGCCGCATCCGGGCTATCTACATCCGCGACGTAACGCCAGAGAAACGCGACGCATCGGTGCGCGAACTCATCCGCACCACCGAAGCCGCCAACGTACCGATGCTCTTGGTTGAAGATACCGTCGCAGCCGCCGAACACGCGGCCCAACTTGGTTTGATTGATTCGGATACGATACCGGAAATCCGGGCGGATCGGCGGGCGGATCAGGGGTAGTAAGTTTGCTGACGGAACCAAACCGCGTCGACGGGGCGTTGCCCGTCCATGAAGCAACTCCTCTGCTCGTTGTTGCTGCTGAGCGGATTATCCGCTTTGGCGCAAACCGAAAGCACCAGTGAAGCTTTCTACCAGCGGCACAAAACCGCGCTTATGCAGCGATTCGGTCGATTAGCCAGCGAAGCTGACCTGCGCTATCTGCTCAATCAAATCGTTGATCGGAAGTACCTCGAAGTGGATTCCAACCGCTACTTCCAACTCCGTTCGGCCCCGCTGGCGCAGACGATTAGCCAGCGCCACGCGGGCATCAGTCTAAGTCAAATTAAAGCAGACTTAGTTTACCCATTGCTCCGGTTCGTCTTACCCAAAACGACGGCTAAGCCCGTTGTCAGCGCCGATAGTCCGCTCGGCGAACGCATTGCGGCCCAGGCGTATCAATACCTCGGCGTAGCGTACGGAGCACCGGCCTACAACCGGCAAACCGGACAAGGCACGCTCGATTGTTCGGGCTTAGTCCGTTACGTATTTGGGGATTTAGGCGTTAATCTGCACAACACCAACTCCGTCGCCAGCATGGTTGGCAGCGCAGACCTGAAGCCAGTTGCGGACGAACCGCGCCCTGGTGATCTGCTGGTGCGCAAACACCGCAATAACCGCTGGTCGCACGTCGGTATTTACGTCGGCCACGGGCAGCTCATCGAAGCGCCTTACACCGGTACGGTCGTGCGCGTTACGCCTTACAAAGCCGAGAAATGGAACGGTACGCTGCGGTACGTTGGCCACTAACTTGTAAGAAGTCTCACACGCCTTTTACCATCGCCTGCATCTTTGCAAAGGCCGTTTTCGCGACGGTCAGCGCATCCTGCGCGTAGTAACCTTTGTTAAATACCTCCAACGACAGCACAATGGGTTTGTCGGTGCGCTTGATGGCCCGCAGCGTTTCCTGAATAGGGGCCACGCCGTCGCCGGGAAACACGCGGTCGCCGTCAGTGAGGGCTTCGCGGGCCACGTTCGCCGGGTAATCGTTGACGTGAAAGATGTCGATGGCGGGCTTGCCAACGAGAGGTAAACTCGCCTTGTTGGAGCCGCCCCGGTGCAGGTGATAAATGTCCAGCAGCACCCGCGCCGATGGGTGCCCACTTTCTACGGCTACGTACATGACCTCGCTGAGTTTATTTAGATTTTTAGAAAAACCCCACAGCTCCAGTTGCGGCACGACGCCGGTTTGGTCGCTCAACTCCAAGGTGGCCCAGTAGCGTTCGGCGGCCCGGCGAAGGTCGATGATGGGCGCGTCGGGCGTTTGCGCGCCCACGGGCGGAGCGGCCGTGCGTTTGCAGCCGAGTTGCGCCAGTAGCTCCATTTCCCGTTTCATCTGGTCGAGGCCTTTGGCGCGGGCCGCTTCGTCGTCGATAATCCAGGGCGAGAAGCCAATCAAGTTTTCGATGGTCAGGCCCAGGTCGCCGATGCGTTTGCGGGCATCGGCGGTGGTGCCACCTTCTTTGAGATACGTCTGCAACGAATCAATCCAAATTTCAACCGACCGAAAGCCGGCCTTTGACGCCGTTTCGAGTTCGTTGACGAAGCCCAGTTTTTGGCCGCGGATGGTGCTCATGTTTAGGCAGAGCGTGAACGGTTGCGCGGGGGCAGTATTGGTTGAGGCAGGCGTGGTTTCGGGCAGGAACGGAACGCCCGCCGAAGCGGTCAGCGCTGCCAGCGTCTGGCGACGGGTAATGGATTGGGACATGAGGAAATCAAATGATTAAACCAAAACGGAATGCGGGTTTAGAACCTAAACGCAGAAGACGCTTGTTTTTACCGCCCGTTACCGATGATTGTACAGGTGAATCGACCAGCCATTCGGGACCGGTCCGTCGATTTGAGCAGACGAATTCATAGAATCGTTACTTTTGGTCGTTATTCACCGGACCACTGCCCATCGAGACCATGCATTCCTGCCGCCAACTCCTCCAAACAACCGCCCAACGCACTGCAACGATTCTGCTGACGCTTTGCTTGCTGATGAGCGGCTGCGTCCCTGACTTTTTAGTTTCCGAGCCGGAGTGGGTCGTTATTGAACCGGGTGACCACGAATCCCTGCCCAAACGCAACGTCGGGGTGGTTGTTGCTCCCACCGAAGTTACGGCCACGGTTACCTTCGATAGCACCTGCATCTACGACCTGGGTGCCATCGAGAATCAGGACTGGAACAAGGTGATTGGCTTAGGCTTTGTGGGTTCTAAGAATCAGGACGTAACGACCGGCACTCCTCCGCACCAAATCGACGGCGTGCGGGTCGGCTGGCGCTGGAATATACAACGCCAACGCATTGAACTCGGCGCTTACGTGACGGTAGAAGGTCAATTAACGTCGTTTAAGATCGCCGAAACCCAGATCGGTGTGCCAACCAAGATGACGATTAAAATTGATTACGACCGAAAATTGTACCAGGTTTTGGGGGGTAAACCCATTGCGTTCACGCACAACAAAACGTTTGCTTACAAAACGGGTCTGTACTTCGGCGGTACGTCACCGGCTCCCCAGCGCATTCGGGTGAAGATTGTGGATTAGGGGATTCGTAGTTGATATAGCCTTAGTGGATTCAATTGCCCGTTGCCGTCTTTTCATTCAACGGATACCTGAAGTACGCCGTACACGCTTACGCCCAGGATGGCCAGGATACTGACCCAAAGCCAGGCGTCGTAAGTTGCCGACGGCTTTAAGTTGTTCGGTAACTGCCGATAGCGGAATTGCAGCGCGGCCCAGACGACAATCAGCAGGAGCACCGACGTAGCAATACCACCGAGCAGAATCATTAACACGGGCAGTTTAATAAACAGAAACAAGACGCACCACAGCGCCGGAAACGCCCACGATAGGATGGCCAGCGCCCGCTGCCGAGCGATAGGGTCGCCGAAGTTGAGCCAGCCCAACTGCCCGAACGCATCGGCGAAGATGCGCGACCAACTGGCCGTGGCGGTAAACAGCGTCGAGTATAAGACGAAAAACGCCCCAATCAGAAACGCTACCTTCGCGCCCGGCCCCAGCGTGACCGTAAACAGCCGCGACAGCGTTTCAACCATCGCATAGCCCTCCGGCACCGAGCCACCCGCGTGGAGCAGCGACGCGCCGAGCAGGTAAAAAGCCGCCGTCACGGTCGTGTAGACCACCATCGAGCAAAGCGCGTCGAGGGTCATCACCCGAATCCAGCCCCGCGCCCGTTCGGCCCAGGCAGGCGAATCTTCGTAAGGGCCGGTATAAGCCGCGTACCCTTTCTCGATGCACCAGTACGTGTAGTACATGATTTCGTCGCCCCCAACGCCGGTGATGCCGAACGCGGCCAAGGCAACAGCAACCGTCGCGGGCGGCAGGGAAAACGTCAGCCCTTCGGCCAGTTCGGAGCCGCTGATGGCGTAATCGGTGCGTTGCAGCAAAAGCAGCGATAATAGAATCAGGCCCGTGAACAAGATAATCATCGCCAGCGATCCCTTTTCGACCCAGCCGTACTGACCGCCGTAGATCAGCAGAGCCGCCGACAACGCTGACAAAATTGCCCAGATAGGAACCGATACGCTGGGAAAAGCCATGTTCAGCACCAAGGCGACGCCCCCCACGATACCGCCGACCTGCAACACTTTCAGCGTCTGTAGGCTCAGCCAGAGCCAGATTGTCCAGTGCCCTTTGCCAGCGCGCGGCCCCGGCAGCCGGTTGAGTGACTGCATCGTCGGCCGGCCACTGTAGATGGCGTTTTTGCCAAACTCCAATTGCAAGGCCACTTTCACGAAGCAACTGACCAGAATAACCCAGAACGTAACGAAGCCGGCTTTCGCGCCCAGCGCCGTGGTCGCAATCAACTCGCCAGACCCAACAATGGCCGCCGACAGAATAAAACCCGGACCGAGGTGACTCAGTCGTCCCCGGAACGTAGTCGGGGCGGGCCGGATGCGGTCGGGCGTGAGGACGTACAGGTCGGGTGGCACCGGCGCGGACCGGGTGGCGGAAAGAGTAAAGGGCGTCAAGGGGGTAGGGCATTTCGTTCGCGGTGTAAAGTACAAAGAACTGGTCACAACGCGGTAAGGCACGAAGCGGCTCAACGCGCAGAAAAGAATTTTCAACAATCCCAAATCACAGCCGGTTAGTAGACAGACGACAGCTACGAATGGATGAATGATTGCACAGAAACGCGCATTTCCAGTTGGAATGAGCTAATGGATTGTTTGTACGAAGACGCTTGGATGACGGACATTCAGCGCTTTCGCTCGCCCTACGTCTTTCGGGGTTTGCCCTGCGCAAGCTATACGTTAACGACGTCGCTCATGCGGCTGGGAACGGACAGTACCCGGTTTGAAGGGCATTTGCTTCGTAATTTCAAGAAGTACGCCACGCGCGACGTTGCCGAGCGGGATTCGTACTGGCACTGGCTTGCCGTCGCCCAGCACCACGGCCTGCCGACTCGCCTAATGGACTGGACGTTTTCGCCCTTAGTAGCGCTGCATTTTGTGACGGCCGATCCGGCCCGGTTTAATCAGGACGGTGTTGTCTGGTGCGTGAATCACAAAAAAGTGCATGAGCATTTGCCAGCTCAACTAACCGAGACGTTGCACGACGAAGGAGCCGACGTGTTTACGGTAGATTTGTTGAGCCACGTCGGTTCGCTGGCCAAGTTTGATGCGTTGAGCCAAGAAGTGTTTACGCTGTTTTTTGAGCCGCCGTCCATCGACGACCGGATTGTCAACCAATACGCCTTGTTTTCGGTGGTGTCCAGTCCGGAGGTTGGGGTAGACGATTGGCTGCAACAGCACCCCGACTGCTACCGGCGCATCATTATTCCCCACGAACTGAAGTGGGAAATCCGGGATAAACTGGACCAGGCCAACATCAACGAGCGCGTTCTGTTTCCGGGTTTGGACGGGCTGAGCCGGTGGCTCCGGCGGCAGTACATCCCCCTGGCCGACCCCGTGCCACACCATTAACCCGCCCATTCAAACACCCGCATGGCCCACTACCAACCCCTGCACGACTGGACCGACATCACGCCCGCCGACGCCGTCGCGCTGCAACAGCAACTGCGGTCGCAGATTCGCACCGAAGCCTTGGCCAAACCAGTCGAGACGATTGCGGGCTGCGATATTTCGTTCAACAAGTTCGAGGAAACGGTTTACGCCGGTATCGTTGTGCTCAGGCTCGATACGCTCGAAACCGTCGAGGAAGCGGGCGTCGTCAGTACGGCGACGTTTCCGTACGTACCGGGTTTGTTATCCTTTCGCGAACTACCGTCGCTGCTGGAAGCGTGGCAGAAACTGAAGACTGAACCCGACGTGGTGATGTTCGACGGGCAGGGTATCGCTCATCCGCGCCGGCTCGGTATCGCGTCGCACGGCGGCTTGTTTCTCAACCGCCCCACCTTCGGCTGCGCCAAGTCGGTGCTGGTCGGTAAGTACGACGAACCGGCCCCCGAGCGGGGCAGTTGGTCGCCGATGGTGCATTACAAAGATGTGGTCGGCGCGGCCCTGCGGACCAAGAATAACGTAAACCCGGTTTACGTCTCGTCCGGTCACCAGATTGACCTGGAAATCGCCATTTCGCTGACGTTACGTTGCGACGGTGGCTACCGCATTCCCGAACCTACGCGCCGGGCGCACAACTTGGTGAATGCCCTGCGCCGGGGCGAGCGAGTGGCGGAGTAACAATTACTTATTATTTTGGGCAACCGCCGGATTTGGCCGGGGCATGTTGGCCTTGACGGCTGCTCGCCAGGCGTTGAGCTGGGCCAACATAGCTTTGGCGCGCTGCGGTTCTTTGGCGGCTAAATCGCGCGCTTCGGACAGATCATCGGCGAGGTTGTACAGTTCAGTCTGACCCGTTTCGTAGTGTTCAACGAGTTTGTAGTCGCCGTCGCGGCTGGCGGCTGCGGGGCGGCCAAGCTGATTGCTGAAGTGCGGATAATGCCAAAAAACGGGACCCCGCGCGAACAAAGCCTGGGGCGAACGCAACAGCGGTAAAAAACTTCTTCCGTCCGGCACAGTTGGCTTCCAGCCGGTTTGCAGCAGGTCCATGAATGTCGGTACGAAGTCGGTGCCCGTCACGTAGCGCTCGCAAGTGGCGTTTTTGGCGGTTACGCCGGGCCAGCGGACGATGAGCGGCACCCGAATGCCGCCTTCGTAAACGTGGCCTTTCCACTTCCGCAGGGGCGCATTATCGGTCGGGGCCGGGCCGATTTCGGGCATGCCCAAACCGCCGTTGTCCGACGTAAATACCACGATGGTGTTATCGTCCAGCCCGGCGTCTTTCAACTTCTGCAACACCCGGCCAACGCCTTCGTCCAGACTGGCCAGCATGGCCGCATAGGACGGATTATAGCGCCCGTTGAAGCGCGGGTAGCGGTACAAAAATTTACTCAGCTTATCAGCTCGCGGCACCAACAGCACGTGCGGAGCCGAGTACGCCAAATACAGGAAAAACGGCTTCTGCCCGGTGCGGTTCTGATTTAGAAACTCCAGCGCGTAGTCGGTTAGCTTGTCGGTCAGGTATTGCTTGCCAGCGTCTTCAAACACGGTTCGGTTGTTCGACGTAATCGAGTAATTGTAGTAGTCCAGTCCGTTTTTGCCGATTTGCCGCTCGTAGTCAAAACCCTGCGCGGTGGGCGTCAGCGAATCGGCCTGACCCAAGTGCCATTTGCCGACCATGCCGGTCGTATAGCCCTGCTGTTTGAGCAGCTCCGCCAGTGTTACTTCCGAAGCGGGTAAATACCGTCGCCAGTCGGCCGGCAGTAGCCGGGATGCCGAGTCGGTACGTTCGCCGACCAGAAAGTTCGTCAGATGCATCCGGGCCGGGTGCTTACCGGTCATAATGGCCGCCCGCGACGGCGAACAGACCGGGCAGGCCGAGTACGCCTGCGTGAACCGAATGCCGCGCCGGGCCAATGAATCCAGGTTGGGCGTTTCGTTGAAGGGATTGCCGTAGCAGCCGAGGTCCTTGTACCCGAGGTCGTCGGCCAGGATAAAGACGATGTTGGGCTTAGCCGGGTCGACTTGTGGCTGGTGCGTTACCCAACCGAAGGCAATCAGGATGAACAGGCTAACGCTTAGTAAACCGGCAACGCGGTTGGGCCATAAGCGCGTTTTTTGGATAGGCATACGTGAATCGCATTGGGTAATCGCATGGCAAAGCCTATTCGCCGGGAAGCTTACTGTAGTTGATGCTTACCAAACGAATTAAACGGACCGCAAGCCGGGCGTTTGCCAAATAAAATCGTTACTTATCCGGCAAGGAGTGGCTAAAAAAAGTTACCTTGGTTCACTAATGAACCGACATTCGTGCAGGCCGTTCAAAAACGCCCCCGTTCGGTACAAGCCCGTAACTACCTTGTTGCCGTATACCAGACGCAGCGCAACGCGGTCGTCGTCCTGCTGACGCTGCTCGTCGCGCTCTACGTCTTAACTGGCCCTAATCAGGCCGACGACATGATCGACGCGGTGATTGACACGGGCGTCTTTAGCCGGTTGTTTGGCTACATCCTGCTCACGGCCTTTGTCTGGAGTTGGGTCATGTACGGCAGCACCCGGCTAATTCTGCACATTTCGCCCGTCGGTATTCGCCTGAACGCGGAGTCTGACCAACTGCTGCGGTGGCTACCCAAACTCGGCGGCATGATGCCCACCCTGATTTTAGCCTACGCGTTCTGGCAGCCAACCCATTGGCACTTGTACTTACTGCTGGGCGAAAGTGGGCTGATGCTGACCTTGTTTCTGCGGGTTGAGCGACACGTTCGGGTGTTTCGGCTGCCCGCGCGCTGGACGTTCCCGGAACGGTACACCAGCTTTCGGCAGGACATTCGCACCTTGTGGCGGCATCCGCTCGGCCGGTTAACGCTCAAAAGCGGTTTTGGACTGACGGCTTTTCTGTTAGTTCTGTTTAGCCTGCCCGTCGAATGGGAAATCGCCCGGCGACTGCGCCCCACGGCCGTCATTATCCTCGGTATTGCCATGCTCACGTTCTGGAGCAGTCTAATGGTGTATTTTAACGACTACCGCTACCGGCCGTTGGTACTGATGGTGGGCGTTTACCTCGTGGTCATCAGCGCGTTCAACGATAATACGGCCGTCCGGCAGGCCATCGGCGATTCGGTGCCGTCCATTCGCGAACGCCCAACCGTCGAAGCCCACTTCGACCAGTGGATTCTGTACCGGCGTAGATTCGCCCGGCCGGTCCGTCGATCCGGTGGATTCGCTCGGCGTACACCTGTTCGGGGCAAAATCGACAACGATACCATTCCGCTGGTGCTGGTGGCGGCCGAAGGGGGCGGCATCCGCGCCCTGAACTGGACCGCCGAAACGCTTATTCGACTCGATTCCATTATTCCCGGTTTCGGGCGGTACGTTTACGCGCTCAGTGGCGTGTCGGGCGGAAGCGTCGGTACGGTATTTTACACGGCGTTTCGGCGCGACGTGTTAGAAGGTCAGCGCATCCGTCGGTTCGAGAAGTTTCGCCGGGTCACGCGCGACGATTACCTGTCGGGTCTAACGGCGGCCCTGCTCTTTCCGGAATCGATTCAGCGGGTGCTGCCCGTGCCGGTGCCGCGGTTGGAGCGGGCCAAGTGGCTCGAAGATTCGTGGGCCGATTCGTACCGAGATAACCTCGGTCTGGCTACCCTCGATCAGTCGCTGACGCAGTTGTACCAAACGCCCACCGGCTATAATTATGATCTGCCGTCGCTGCTGCTCAACGGCACGCTGGCCGAGTCGGGCCAGAAAACGATTACGTCGAACCTGCGGCTTAATCCTCAGTACTTCCGGGACGTGGTATCAACGCTCGACGTAATTGGCACCGACGTACCGCTCAAAACGGCCGCGTCGCTGAGTAGTCGGTTTCCGGTGATTACCAACGGCGGCTTAATTCGCAAAGACACGATTGGGCTAAACAATCGGCTGCTTCCGTACGGCGGGCACGTCGTAGACGGCGGCTATTTTGACAATTCAGGCGTAGAAACCTGTATTCAGTTGCTCAATAATCTCGTACCGTCCATCCGGCGCTTGGATACAACCGAGCGGATTAAGGTTATTCCGTACATCATTTTCATCCAGAACAGCAATATTGCCGGCCAACTACCCCGAACGCGTTCCATTCTGCAAGTGGTTCGGGTACCGATCCTGGCATTCTTGAACGCCTGGGACGACGGCTCCATCACCCGCGACAACATGTTTAACTCGTTCATGGACCGGTTCGACAATCCCAAAACAAACTACCTGACGCTGCGCTTAGCCTACAATGACCGTTATCCGCTGGGCTGGTTCCTGTCCGACAACGTAGCTCGTAGTTTAAGTCAGCAGGCTAAAGATTCGGTTAGTTTGAAAAATCGGGAGTTGGTGCGGCTAAAGCGCGCGTTCCGACGGTTGGGCGTTGTTCTGGGTGCGAATTAACCCCACGGACGTAAGGTAAACGAACCGACTAATTAACAAACGCACGGGCAATGCCTACGTTTTTACTCTACGGGGCCAACGGCTACACGGCCCAACTCATCATCGAACGGGCCGGTGCGTTCGGACTAACCCCGGTGCTGGCGGGCCGTAGTAAGGACAAACTAAAACCCCTCGCCGAAAAACACGGTCTGTCGTACCGGGTTGCCGAGTTGAACGACGCCCCGGCGCTCGACGCCATTTTAGGGGATATGCCCGTGGTGCTCCACTGCGCCGGACCATTTTCCCAAACAGCCGCACCGATGCAGCAGGCTTGCCTACGCGCGGGAACGCACTACCTCGACATCACCGGCGAAGTGGCCGTGTTTGAGCACGGCATGACGCTCCACGAAGCCGCCGTCAAGCGAAACATTTTGCTGATGTCCGGCGTGGGCTTCGACGTCGTACCAACCGATTGCTTGGCCCGTTACCTGCACGAGCGCCTGCCCGACGCGACCTACCTGCAACTGGCGTTTGCCAACGAGGGCGGTAAACTCTCGGCCGGTACGGCGCAAACGGCCCTTCAAGGCGCGGGCGCGGGCGGCTTGATTCGGCAAGCGGGACGGCTCACCCCCGTGCCTTACGCCTACAAAATACGGTTGGTGGACTTCGACAGCGGACCGCCAAGGCCGTGCATGACCATCCCGTGGGGCGACCTTTCGACGGCGTACTGGACCACGAAGATTCCCAACATCGAAACCTTCATGGGCGCATCGGAAGGGCAAATCCTAGCGGCCAAAGCGGGTAATTACTTGGGTTGGCTGTTGAGAAGCCGGGTGGTACAATCGTTTCTGCGCAATCAGATTACCCAACGCATCACCGGCCCGGACGAAGCCGTTCGGCAAAGCGCCCGGACGCACGTCTGGGGCAAAGCTCTGAACGCGCGGGGTCAAACGGCAGAAGCCCGGCTGCACGGTCCCGAAGGCTACACACTCACGGCGCTGACGGCCCTGCTGATTACGCAGAAGGTGCTCAGCGGCAATTGGCAAGCCGGTTACCAGACCCCGGCCGGTTTGTACGGCGCGGACCTAATCCTGGAGGTAGAAGGCGTAACGCGCTCGGAGTAGGTTGGCCGGGCTGGCGTACGAGCGGCTAACCTACTCCGAGCGCAGCAGCCCCGCCGGAACCCACAACTCGCCCGTGTGGAAATCAATCAAACCGTTTTGCTCTTCTTCAATGTTCGTCGCCTGCGTATACACGTCGCCCGCAATGGGTCGTTTGCGCAGTTCTTCCTTGAACAGCCGAATGCGGTCGGTTCGGTCGTCGGAGTCGGTCGGGCCACCGTAGTTGGCGAAACCGAAACCACCCCACTCGCTGACAACCAACGGTACCTGACGCCGGAAAAAATACGGGTCGCCCACGACGAGCGGAAACGCAGCCGTGCCTTCCAGTTCGCCCCGCGTCAGGCGGTCGAGCAGTTCGCGCCAGCGGTCGGGGTCGGGCGTGTAGATGTGGGCCGTGAGCAGGTCCGACTTCAACCGGCCTTCGCTCGACACGTGCTGCCAGCCGTCGTTATCGACCACTAAGAACTGCGGGTGGTGAATCTGCATGAAGTGGTACGTATCGGTGATGTAGCGCCGGGTTTCTTCATTCGTCGCGATGTCCTGCACGCCCCAATCCTCGTTGTACAGGCTCCAGATAATGATGGACGGGTGCGTTTCCATCAGGGCCAGCATTCGGAGCAGCTCCGCCCAATGGTTCTCGCGGCTGCGGGCCGTCGACGAGTGCGGGCTGGGCACTTCTACCCACAGCAACAGCCCCATCTCGTCGGCGAGGTTGTAGATGCGGGGATCGACGCCCGCAATGTGCACGCGGATCAGGTTGCAACCCAGTTCTTTCATCGAACTAAAATGGCGCTTGATTTCCTCGAACGTCGCCGTACCGGGTTGGTACAGAATGCCGTCTAAATACACCGACTTACCGTTCAGATAGATACAGCAGCCCCGCGCTTCAACCTTACGCAGCCCAACGTGCGCTTCGATCTGCGTTGTGTAGTCGCCGGCGTCGATGAGTTGACCGACCAGCCGGTACAACGTCGGCGATTCGGGCGACCACAACTGCGCTCCGGGTATTTCAAGCACTAACCGCTGATTTTTCTGACCCGCTTCGAGCCGCAAGGGAAAATCCGACTCGGCCAGTGGTTCCGTTTGGGCGCTGTCGTTGGCAAAGACCCGGAGCCGGATCACGTAGTCGCCGGGATCGTGAATGCGCGTCGTTACGTTGACCCGCATCAGGTTGTCTTCAATTTGACTTACCACGCCTACCCGCGAGCGCAGGCGATTGCGCCCGACGGGTTCGATCCAAACGCTGCGGACGGCTCCGGTCGAGGTTTGGTACCAGATGCCCCCGCGCTTGTAGACGTGCGATTCCTGCTTACCCCGCGGAATTTCGGCGTCCATCGAATCGGCGATGCGGACGGTCAGCCGGTTGACCGGACTGAGGTGTTCTTCATCTAATTCATAGGAAAACGACGTGTATTCGCCGTAATGAATTTCTTGGCCTTCGATGGTCTGGAGCAGCCGACCGTTCAGCCACACGCGTGTTTCGTAGCCGCACGCGCCGAACGTTAACTGGAACAGACTACGCCCCCGCGCGCCAGAGGCTACCTCGGGTAGGGTAAAGTCACGCTCGTACCAAACCACGACCTGATCCTGCCAGGACGTTTGGGGCGAATCTTTCGCTTCGGCTAAGTGGCTTTCGACCGTGCCCGGCCACTGCGCCGTGCGGCTGTACTCGTGACCGAGGTGCCAGTTTTCGGTCAGACCCCGGTCGTCGAGGTCGAGCGAAAACTGCCACTCGCCGTCGAGCAGCAGAACTTGGTCGGATCGCCGAACCGCGCGGGGCAGCGATGTAACGCCGTTGGTGGGTTTTTCTTCCTGACTTTGGGTCAGGTTAAAATTTGAATTCTGTAATTCCATAGGGCGATAAACGAGAAGAAGCGGGTGGGGGTTTTTTAGAAACGCGTTTACGTCTCCGTAAGAACGTAACTTATGCCTTCTTCTTACGTTTCGGCGCGATGGCACCCATCAACGGCGCGGTGTACTGCTCGTACAACTCAAACAGGTATTCGATGCGCCGGGTTTCGCCGTCGAACGATTTTGGCCGGTAGCAAGCGTCCACGGCCCGGTCCAACTCCTGATGGGCTTTGACGAGCGCGGGCGGCATCGTCAGCGGATCGTACAAATCGGCTAAGCTGCTGCCGGGAAAACTCGCCCTTACGTCCAAAACCTTCTGCGCGGTTAGTTCCACGGTTTTCACCTGCTTCTCGGTTGGAGCCTGCGGCCAAGGGAATGTGTTGTATACAAGAACATTAGAATACCTAAAATCACTTTTTAACCTTCCAGCCGTTATCTTGATCCAAGTCATGTGCATCGCACTTATCAATAAGCCAAATTGGTAAAGAGTAGCGTTGGGTACAATCTGAAGGTCATTGGCAGCAATCATTTCATGCGATAGAAACCCCATCGGAATATACCGACGGTTTTCGGAGGAAGTACGCGGAATGGCAAGGTAGCTTCCGCTCGTTGGCTGCCTGTTCTCGGTGAATAGCGTTGGAATGTCTGCTTTCTTGCGAGTAGCTTCCTTCGTACTTGCCAAACGCATTGCTTTCACAGCAAGCACTCGCTTTAATACATTAGGCATTAACCTTAACTCATGTGGAGGACAATCAACTAACCACAAACAGTATCTTAGACAGTTGTGAATGAAGTCTTCCGCTCCAATGTATTGCTTGAGCCACTTACTGGCTATAGGTTCTATTTTAATTAATTCTTTATAGTCATGCTCAATTAGAATCAGATTGCCGCCATCAGCCGGAATACTTCCGTTAATTACTTTAGCTACGTTTGAAAGTGGACTTGAGCGGCCGTTAATCAATGTGTTTGAAGCATCAATTAAGTAAGGGTTGATGTTTGACGCTTTAACTTTTTGCGGCTCTCCTTTCAAAGATGCGTACTCGAATAATGATTTTTCCTGTATATCAAAATTAGCAAAGCCAATAATTACGACATGAACGGCTGCTCTACCTTTAGCATCATTAGTCCAAGAAAAGGTACGATGGGCGAAATGAATGATAACGCCGTATTTTCGTAGAAGCTCATTCCAAAGTATCGGAACTTGTTCCCCCTGCGTGATCGAGTTTGTCGAGACGAAAGCTACTCTGATTGCAGAATTCTGGATGATACGAGCGGCCTTTATATACCAAGCACTTACGTAGTCTAAAACTCCGATGCCGTCCACGCTGCGTAATGTATTCTCCATATCATCTCTTTGTTCTTGGTTCAAGAACTTACTGCCTCTAAACGGTGGATTTCCCAGAACGTAATTGTAAAACCGCCGGGGTTCTTCCTCACTTTCCGGTTGCACAATCAGCGACTGCCAGTCGATCCGTAACGAGTTGCCGTGCTGAATCGTGGCGGATTTTGTCAGGGGCAGGCGGACGTAATACTGCCCAAACTCTTCCGACACGCGCAGGTTCATCTGGTGGTCAATCAGCCACATAGCCACCTGCGCAATCTGCGCCGGAAATTCTTCATATTCGATGCCGTAAAACTTGTCTACGTCGACCAGCACGAGGTCGTTGACGCTCACAAACTGCTGACCTTTTTGCAGCGCCTTAATCACCTCAATCTCTAACAACCGCAGTTCGCGGTACGTAATAATCAAGAAGTTACCGCAGCCGCAGGCCGGGTCTAAAAAACGCAGATTGGCCAATTTACGGTGAAAATCAATCAGCCGTTTACGGTCGCCCCGTACCCGCTCAAACTCGGTCCGCAGGTCGTCTAAAAACAAAGGCTTGATGACTTTCAAGATGTTTTTCTCCGACGTGTAGTGCGCGCCCAGATTGCGCCGTTCGGCCGGGTTCATGACCGACTGAAACAAGGAACCAAAAATAGCGGGTGAAATGCGGCCCCAGTCCAAGGCGCAGCAGTTGAGCAGCGTTTGCCGCATCCGGGCGTCGAAAGCGGCAATCGGCAGCGGCTCGGCAAACAATCGCCCGTTGACGTACGGAAACTGCGCCAAACTCTCGTCTAAGCTCCGCAGTCGCTTGTCCGGGGGCGTGTTCAGCACCTGAAACAGATTCGCCAGGTGCGACGCCAAATCCGAGCCGTCGACGCCCGTTCGCTGCTCAATGTATTCCTGAAACGTGCCGCGCTCAAAAATGGCCGTATCGTCGGCAAACAGGCAAAACAGCAACCGCACCAGATACACTTCGAGCGGGTGGCCGTCGTAGCCGTCAGCTTTCAGGCGGTCGTGGAGGTCGCCCATCAACAGGGCCGCCTTGGTATTAACGGGGTCTTCTTCTTTGTAGACCTGTTTCTGGTAGCCCAGCATAAAGCTGAACGCGCGAACGTGCTTGTGGAAGTCTTCAAGCGCAAACTCGTGCTGACTCCCGTCTTCGAGGTCGTGCAGCCGGAAGCGGGCAAAGTCCGACACCAGGACGTAACGGGGCAAATCGTAGTCGGCAATGCCCGGAAAATAATCCAGTGCCTGATTGTAGGCCCGGTCGAGGTCCCGGCCGCGCGATTTGTGTTCGACCAGCAGCGTTCCTTTCCAGAACAAGTCAATAAAGCCTTTGCTGCGGCCGGTTCGGGGCACGGCCTGTTCAAACTGCGCGAGTCGCTTGCGGCTGATGCCAAACACGTCGAAGAAGCCATCCCAGAACGATTTGGCTTCGGCGTCTTCGGAGGTTTCGTCTGCCCATTCTTTTGAGAACCGGAGGGCGCGGTCTTTTACTTCGTTCCAGCTAAGGGCCATACAGCAGACGTAAATGAGTAACTGAATCAACCGAACGGCATAGTTACAAAAAAGCCCTGACTACCGTACTTTAGCTTTTCAATAAGACCCTGATCTTACCATGAACCTTCGCATCAACGGCCGCATCTGGCTCGAAACCCAATCCGGCGACGCCACCGAACGGTTCATGGGCATCGGACGAATTGAACTGCTCGGCCACATTCAGCAGACGGGTTCCATCAACCAGGCGGCCAAAGCCATGCGCATGTCTTACAAACGGGCGTGGGAACTGGTCCATTCGATGAATACGCTCGCCGACGCGCCGTTGGTGACGACCCAAACCGGGGGCGAAAAGGGCGGGGGAGCCGTCGTAACGGCCGAAGGCGAAAAGTACCTTACTGCCTACCGCGCTCTGCACGAGCGGTTTCAGCGATTTCTGGCGGATGAAGTGGCGAAGTTGCCGGTTCAACCAAGATGAATGAACGGCACCGCGAAAACTTGGTCGGTTGTCTGACGGCCGTGGCTTGCTAAACGGAACCGCCCCCAAGCCGTGTGTACGGC
>CAXUEB010000056.1:20551-21791 GCA_964249775.1 uncultured Spirosoma sp. | reverse complement strand
CCACCAGGAGGCATTGCGTCGTATAAACACGCTGGAGGATTATATACAGATTATTGCCGACAAGCAACGCACGGATATTGAACGGGATGAAACCATTCGACAAGCCCTTAAACTATTCGTGAACGGCGCTACGATTGAAGTTTCGCGCAGCGGGAAGGGAAGCACGGACAACGGGTCGGGGACCATTTCGGCTCCCATTCCGATTGCGAAATACTTTCAGAAGTTAAAGACTCTTACATACTCGAAAGTCAAGGTAACCAACTTCAACGCGGCCCGACTAAGCGATTGGAAAAAGCAGAACGACGGCTCTTACCAGGCGGTTGGCCAATATTTTCAGTCGTTTAAGGCCTGGAGACGCGTAAACGGCAAACTGGTACCCGTGGTCGATCACAAAGACCGCAAAAAAATTGACGTTGACCTGCGGATGCGGGAAGACCCGTTCTACCAGCAAAAGCACTGGATGGTCTTGTTCGAAAACATTACCATCGACGCCGTTGGCGAAGCCGCCATGAACTAAGTAGCCCGTCCACACCATGGTTCACCGGATACTCCTGTTGGCATTGGCGTTCGCGCTACTCAGTCCTGCTTTGCCATTCGCTTACCGGCATGGCCGGCTCAACGGGGTAGTTGAGGAGGTCGATACGCTGACGCCCCGCAAGCCGTACAAAATCAGACCGAACCCTGCCGACACCTCCGCTTACCTAACGGTCAGTCAGCAGTCGGCAGCCTCGTACATGACGCAGAACGTGGCCTTCGTGAGTGATTTCGTCAACCGGCTTAATTACCAGCGCACGCCCGACAACCAGCCCATGGACGCAACCAACCGGCTGATTTACGGGCGGGAGCGGTACCTCTACGACCTGTTCGACCAGAGCGACGCCCGCCTGAATCCGCACTCGTCGGCCTACAGTCCAACGTACAGAGTCAGTGTCGACGAGTTTGTGGCCGATGTGCTGCGGGATACGGCGCGGGTGTTTTTGCCTGATGCCCACGAGCAACTGTTTGCCGAGGTAGATTACGCGGTGCTGCACGGGGGCAAGCCCGGTTCGGCGAAGTTGTACCTGAAAATGTTTCGGCGCAACAACGTCTACGACTGGAAGATCCTGGACTCGGAAAACAGCATGCCGTTGCGGCCCGAAGCCCCGCCCGCGTCGGCCCGACCCGATTCGTCGGCCCTGTTTTTTATTCCGTCGCAAACCCACGAAACCCGATTTCAGAATCTGTATGGCCACCTCAAAAA
>CAXUEB010000056.1:19391-20541 GCA_964249775.1 uncultured Spirosoma sp. | reverse complement strand
GTCCGGCGCTGTACGCCCTGAACCAGGCTCTGCGCGACAGTTCGGTCACGGTGCAGGCAACGCGGGCCGTGCACTTGTACCTGAACACCCGCCGAAACTGGGTGCTTCGGCTCGACGACTTCGTGCGGAATAAGGATAACTCGGGCTGGCTGATTGCCGACCTCTACGGGGGTGCGTTGCCGACCCGCCCGCCCGCGCCGATTGACCGCTACCTGAAGCAGACCAATTAACGAACGTACCCTTTAGCTATCCACCCATGCGCATGAACGTCCTGTCCGTACCGCTTTTCCGGCTGCGCCGGCCAGCTTGGCTTCTGGGTCTGCTGTGGCTGATGGGCACGCTGGCCAACGCGCAGACCGAGCAGCAACAGCTCGACGAAGCGGACAACGAAGCGGATTTCAACCGGGCCGCTGAACTGTATTCGGCTATCCTCCGGAAAAATCCGGACTTAGACGAGGCCTACTACGGCCGGGCCGTTGTTCGGGCGCAACTGGGTCAGTTTGCCGAAGCCCTGCGCGACATTGAGACTGCGCTGAAGCGCGGTCCGAATCAGCACAAGCGAATCGCTCAGCGCGCTTACATCTACGTGCAGATCAACGACTACGACCGCGCAGCCGACGATTACCGACGGGCCATCGGGCTGGCCCCCGGGCAGGCCAGTTACTACAGCGGCCTGAGTTACTGCCTGACCAAACACAACCGGCTGGCCGAAGCCGAGCGCGTGGCCGAACAGGGCATCCGACTCGACCGCTCCTCGCCTTACGCGTACCGCAACCGCGGGCGGGCGCGGCTCTACCGGGGGCGGGTCGATGCCGCCATTGCCGACTTCGAGACCAGTCTGCAACTCAAGCACGGGCAGGCGTACCGGGTTTACGGCGATTTGGGCGAAGCGTACGAACAGAAAAAGCAACCCGAGAAAGCCCTGGCCTGCTACCGGCAGGCGCTCGACCTGAAGGCAGACTACCCCGACGCGCTGGTGCGCAAGACCATCCTGGAGCAACAGTTCAGGGTGGCCAGTCCGCCGGCGGGCGCAGCGGTTTCGACGTTCACGGGTCGGCGGGTAGCCTTGGTCATCGGCAACTCGCACTACCCGGCGTCGGTGGCGGGCAACCTCGAAGGGCAGCCGCTGAACGACGCCAAAGCCATGCAG
>CAXUEB010000056.1:0-19381 GCA_964249775.1 uncultured Spirosoma sp. | reverse complement strand
AATCAGCACCGATGCCACCTACGAAGCCATGACGCAGGCCCTCAGCGCCTTTTACCAGGACGCCAAAGGAGCCGACATCGCCCTGCTCTTTTTCGCGGGTCACGGCATCGAGCACGCCCAAACCAACTACCTGCTTCCCATAGATACCAACATCGACACCTCGGCGGTAGATAACTTCAGCTGCCGGGCCATCTCCGTTACGTCCGTCATTGATCGGTTACAGGATCAGCAGCCGCGCTACTGCGTTATCATCATGGACGCCTGCCGGAATGACCCATACAAGGACCAGGCCGCTAAACCCGCTTCGGTAACGCCAGCCGGCCCACCGGCCAAACCCGCGGAAGAAACGGTCAGTCCGCCGGATTCATCCGCCCTGCTGCTGAAAGGGCGCGGTTTTCGACCCATTCGGGTAGAAAGTCGCATCCGCAACTGCTGCATTGCCTTAGCTACGGCCCCCGGCGCAACGGCCCGCAACGGTCCCCGCCAGAACGGCTACTACACGGAAGCCCTGCTCCGGTTCATGCATCAGGGACAACGACTCGACGACGTCTTCAGCGACGTGCGGGGCGAAGTCATTACCCAGACCCGCAAAGCTGGCTTTGTTCAACTCCCCGAATTCATCAACCGCGCCATTGACCGAATGATTCTATGAAAACAACTTTCCCGGCAACCCGCTCCCACGTCTGGACCTGGCTGCTTGCCCTGGCGCCGTGCTGGGCCGGCGCGCAGTCGTTCAACTTTCAGCCCGGCGACAGCCTGAAGTTCATGGCCGAATGCCATAATGCGCTCGACGTTTACCGAGTCAATTTAGACAACGTCGGCACCCTGGCCGAATCAGGCCGCGAAATGCTGGTCTATAAACAAGCGATGCTGAGGCAGTGCTTTTACAAACCGACCGTTGTGGTGTACAGCGATCTGGCAAACGAAAAGTTTACCGCCGACGAGTACGCCACCCAACTCTACGGACAGCGCACGGAAGTGGCCCTGAACCTCGACCGGGCAACCTACCGCCTGAACCGCCTGCCCGACGGGCGGCTGGAGATGGTTTCCTTCGTGGAGCAGCACGTTACGTTTGGCAAGCCGCAGAGTCGGCAGACTCGCAAAAATCAATTAGGGATCTACTTGGCCTTCACCGTGTTTGTCTGTCCAACCGTCTACGAGCCGCAGGTTTACCGAATGGTGAAAATTGAAAAGGTGAACGCCCCCCCGGCCGGTATGCGCCCGTTACCGCGGGGGTTCGACATCGACTCGCTCCGCAGCCGCGAGCGGGACCTGGCGTGGGTAGCCCGACGACTGGCCATCGACATCCGTAAGAAGCTGCCGGCCGGAACCCGGTCCATCTACCTGCAAAAGTTTTCCTATAACCGGAGCGACTTGACTAACGAGTTTTCTGACCAGTTGCTGAGTACGTTGCGCTACCGGCTCAAGACCGACGAAGGCATCCAAGCCGACGCGGCTCCGGCTGGGGCGGCCGTTGGCGTACGCGGTAGCTACGTCCAGAAAGCAGACGTGGTGGAAGTAACGACGGAGCTGTTTGAGCCGGCGACCGGTAAAACGATCGGTACGCTCCGGCCCAACCTGGACCTGTCGGTGGGCTGGGTGCGCGAGAAAGGCCTGCAACTCAAACCCGAAGGCACCGATCAGGCCGTAGCGACGCAGCAGGCCATCACCGCCGAAGCCCCCGCGGCGGCCCCCCCGGCGCCCGAGACCCTAGGCCTTCCCTGAAAGGCACCCAGCGTGAATTTTGGGAGAACGACACCATGTTCGTGCGGATTCGGGTGAATAAGCCGAGTCACGTGCGCCTGCTGTACGTGCAGTCCGACGGAAAACCGGCGCTGCTGTGGGCAGACTACGAAATAAAGCCGGGCGATGAAAACAAAGACGTTTTCTTTCCAACCCCCTTCGTGTGTGTGCCGCCATTTGGCCAGGAAACGCTGGTTGCGGTGGCTTCCAATCAGGCCTTCTGCCCCCTGAAAGTTACCCGGAATCTATACGACGTCGAGGTGGTCGAAGGCAGCTTAGCCGACGCCATGAAAAGCGTGCGCTGCACCGAGAGCCGGGGTATAGCCAGGGCGGCCGAGCAGGCCGAAGCCCGGTTAACGCTGACGACCCGGGCCGTCGCCATGAACTGAACGATCTCCATTTAACCGTATGCCCCGACTACCCATGAAAACGCCCAGACAATTGCTTACGTTGCTCGTGTTTTGCCTGCCTTTTCTGACGAAGGCGCAAGTGGATGTGCCCCAGAACAAAGAACTGAAATCGGCCACGATCCTGGCTTTCCGTCCGCCCTACAAGGCAATGTTTATCTACCTCGAAAACGAGGAAAGCAACCGGCACGGCGTGATTACCATGCGCGACACCACCTTATTTCTGAAAAAAGCGGCCTTTAACAAACGGCCGAAGTACATGAAGCCCACCGACATGGTGGAAGCAGCGGACTTCCGGCCGGGCATGAAGGTGAATGTACAGGTCGACTTTTATCAGATCAGCCAGCGGAACGAAGCCAAACGGGTCGCGCTGGACGAGGGCTACTACGGCCCCACGTCGCTGGTCGGTATCTACGAAAAGCTCGAAGGCGACCGGGCAACCATCGACGGTCAGGTGGTGGTATTGCAGTTGGAAAAAGGCCGGTTCATTGAGGGGCTGGACGAGTGGAAAGGTAAAAAGTTTACGTCCTTCAACGACATGCAGTTGGGTGCCGAAGTAAAGGTGTTCGGGGAGCGCAAGCCCGACGGCCTCGTGTACGCCAGCCGGGGAACGATGCGCCCGACGGAAATGAGCAAAGAAGATTACTTACTGCGCAAAGCGACCGACAATGAGTTGAAAGTAACCCGGGATTTGCTGGAGATTGCCAATACCTGGAAGTTTCAGCTCGTTGCCAACAACCGCTTGGAGGCTTACGTTAGCACCGTGGGGCGACGGCTCATTCCGGATTATCTGAAGTCGCTGCCCCTGGACCACGCCGACCACGTAGCCTTCAAGTTTTACGTAGTGGATGAAGGCAGCTTCAACGCTCGGTCGTACCCGAACGGAGCCATCGTTGTACACTCGGGCTTGTTGAGACAGATTGACAACGAAGCGCAACTGGCGGCTATCCTGGGTCACGAAATCGCGCACGTTACGCAAAAACACCACGCCCGTAACTTTCGAAATCACCAGAACTGGGAAGCCGTTAAGGTATTCGGGGAGTTGGTGGCCCTGGGTACCCGCGACATTACACCTATGCTGGTAACGGCCACAGCCGCTGAAATGTCGGTGAGCGGCTTTAGTCAGAAGCAGGAAACGCAGGCCGACCGAATTGGGCTGCACTACATGGTCAATGCGGGTTACGACCCCCGGCAGGCCGTGGCGATCTGGAAGCGCCTGGCCGAAGAGGACCGGGATGATCGTCAGAAAGGCCAGCAGACAGCCGCCCTGAGCTGGATTCAGAAATCGTACCGGGGAACGCCGGCGGGTACGGTCGAAGCCGTCAGCCAACCTGATCCTTCGACTACGCCGGCTGAACAACCGCTATTTCCGTTGCACCCCAGCCCCCGGTCACGCTACACCCATGTCAACTTCCTGCTCTCAACGGCGTATAGTCAGTTAAATCTCGACGCCATGAAGAAAGAAGACGTTAAGTACGCCGAAATGCGGAGCCTGTTGGACAAACCCGTTGTCTCGGAAGAAAAGCCGGTGGTGAAAACGCCGAAAGCCAAAACCGGCACGAAGGCGCTGGTAAGACCCAAAAAAGGATAGTCCCAACCATCGCCATGCTGACCCGGACCGGCCTCTACGCGCTTCTTTCGCTGGTTTGTCTGACGGCCCCCGCCGTCGGACAAACCTTGCATTTTATCCTGTTTGCGGACACCAACGATCCCGACATTGGCAGCGCGAACGCAAAAACGCACACGGTGATGGCCCAAGACATTGCCCCGGCCATTGCCAAGCAGGCTAACTATACGCTCGACTTCGCCAGCTACACGGGCAATCGTTGCCGGGCCACCGAACTCGACGCCAAACTGAACAGCCTGAACGTATCGCCCAAGGACGTAATCTTTTTTTATTTCGCCGGTCACGGCTGGAACAATCGCCAGAACGAATACCCATCCCTGATTCTGGGCAACGCCAACACCGACCGCACCGCGCTCGAAGCCAGTTCACGTAATCTGCTGGATGTGTACGATCAGTTGCGCAAGAAAGGCGCGCGGCTGACAATTGCCATCGGCGAAGCCTGCAACAGAGAACGCTCCGACGCCCCGCCCAAGCCCGCTAAAGAATCCACCAGCAGCCGAGAACCTATACCCATGAAGAATACGGCTTATAGCCTTAGGCAGTTTGAACAACTTTTCGGGAGCTACCAGGGGGGAGTGGTCATGGCCAGCAGTCAGCGGGGGCAGCTTTCCAACTGCGATACGAAAGGAGGGCTGATGAGTATCGCCCTGAAGGACACATTTCGCCAGTTGCTCATCGACGGTCAGAAGGGAGAGCTTTCGTGGGAGCATACGCTGGATGAGATTACCGCCCAAACCGAAGCGGCCGCGGTTGCGATGGGTGTAAAGCAGACGCCATTTTACAAACTGGATCTGCGGTTGGTTCAACCCGACGTGATCCCAAAGCCGCCGGTGCCCGGCCCGCCCGGTCCGGATACGCAGCCCTGCGCCCCGCCGGAAACGTACGTCAACGAGACGGCCTTGGAAGGTATCCGCGAGGACCTGCCCCTGCTGCGGAAGATGAACGAGAACGTAAACTCGAATAACGCCAATCAGTACGCCCGGCAGTTCCTGACGTTTTACGGCAATCAGAAGGCGTTCTACGACCGGCTGGGCCGGATGGTTTTCTACGAATCGAGCACCATGCCCAACCACTGCCGTTCAGAATTTCAGCGGAGCGTGAGCTGGATTCAGGAAAGCACCCGCGACATCAACGATCGCTACCGGATGATTGAGAAGTTTGCCCAGAAGCCCCTGCAACTGGCAGCCCAAGCCCGCACCGAACTGCCGGTACTGATTACGCTGCTCGAAGACATCCTGGAGCATTTGGATAAGTAAAGTCAATTCCCATTTCCGCAGCATTCTGCTTGGCATACGATGAAAAACGTACTACTCTTTTTTGGGTCTGGTGGTCAGCACCCGCTTGTTTGCTCAGTCTTCGCTACCCGTGGTTAGTATCATGCCGTTTGGCGGCCGGGGCAATACGGATCAGGCGAAAGCGGTCGTAATGAAAGGACTAACCAACGCCTGCCGAATTCGGATCGTGGACCGGCAAACGCTGAACAAAGTCGTTGACGAGCAGCAGATTACAACCAACGACGCATTAAGACAACACGACGATTATCCGGACCCGTCAGCATAGCGGTCGAGTTATAGCTGACCGAGATCGAGTCGGGTGTATCGGAGTTGGAAGTGCTGCAGGGCGGTGTGCAACGCGAAGGCAACGTCGATGAAAACGAACAAATTCCGTGGGAGTCCACCTCCCTAACGGTTCATTTTTTCTTCCGGCGGTGATAACGTTTCGACTAAATTGTATGGACATCATTTGATAGTTAAGTAAGTTTTTAATGCAGCACTTACGTCGCTACTTTTATGTCGGCTTCGTGGTACCACAGTAATGTTGACTTCAAATGATCCAGAGTTATTGCTCGGCTCGGTATCGTTGATGTCAAATGAAAGTGTTCCATCGGCGTTAGCTAAGAACACTGTACCCGGATAAACTTCTGCTGGAACGAGGCTGCGGTCGGCCAGGGAAAGTAATTTGCCAAATGGGTTTTTGACACAGTGCATGGGTTGTCGACTTCCGTAAAGACATATTAAAGTGCCATGATTTAAATTTTGATAAGGGGCCTTATTGTACATTTGACGAGCACCGTTTTCCAATCCATAAGCTGGTACATTTGGCGTAAAGAATCCAAGGCTCACTGTATTCATGACCTCTACAATAACCAGATCACCTGCTTGGACGGAGAAAACGGGCGAAGCTCCTCTACCATCGCCTAAATTCGCGGGGACTTCAAGCAAAGTATAGGGTTTTGGTAGTCTACGACGAACTTCTTCTATGAGCAATGTATTAGGGCCTTTCCAAAAGCTTGCCAGTTCATTCTGCCATACCTGCCCAGCTAAGAGTGTGTTCGAGACGGGGTAGCTTCCTGTACCTTCTCCAACTGTAAATAAAATGATGTCTCCTTGTGCATTTTGAGTCAACTGTCTCAACACTTTACCCGGATGTAAGAAATGATTCGGCAAAGTATAGTTGGTTAAACTTTTTTGTGCCGAATTCGTGCGGACGCAAATGTTTCCTCCCGCTGGAACAAGTGGGAAAAACTGAACCCGATAAATTCCACAATCATTAACAGGAATCGAAGTGTCATCAAAGGTTGGGGCTACGAAACGCACATCGCTTGTCAGCACTTCATAAACTAATTCTTTAGTACAGCCTCGCTCGGATATATTACAGATGGGTTTTGAAACTACCGAATAGAAATGGTAGTCAGGGTGAGTCTTAGAATAAGTATTCACAACACCATTGCAGCATGATGATTGTGCCCTGCCTGTTACAGCAGTCAGTAGCAACAATAAATAAATGCAGTGCTGGAAAGGATGAGCGATTGTTCCGTAGAAGCAGATCATGAGCAACTTGTTTAGGTGTGGTTAATAGAGTAATCAGCTTGGAAAATGGAGCTGTTGCTGAAACGAAGTCATCATTGAATAGATCTGCGGATTAACAAATGAACAAATTGAATTCATGACCGCAGATCAATCATTAGTTCGGACAGTTAACTTTGTAGTTCCAGATGGATTGACCCGTTACGCGAACCGTTACGTACCGACTCTTGAACTGGATGGGTTCCGTAATCATGTCTACTGTCCAATAGTCTTTAATGGTACTACCAGCGTACATAAACAGCGGCCTTGCGTTCTCTTTAAGGCCGTCGGATTTTCCGTCAAACACTTCAATCCTGTCGGGAGCGTTGTCCGTGTAATAATCCAACCGAAACGTACCTCCTTCTTTGCTCATATCGTATTGAGTAGTAACCTGCTTCAGATTCAGCGACTTGGCGTAGCGGTTGTCGAGTCCATTCCGTTCATCATTGCAGGTGGCGGTATCGTTAAATTCGGTTTTCTCTCCGTTTTGTAGATCGTCTTCTGAAAGCAGCATATTCTCTTTATTCACAAACCAGTAATAACCGATCAATCCCGCCAGCAACAGCAGTGGCAACAAAACTAAGAGTCCGGTGTATTTAAAGCCTTTTTTGACCGGGGCCAGCGGGTCGGGAATGACCACCGGAATGGGGTACTCAACTTGTTCGCGCCGGAACGTGTGCGTCTGCACCAGCGGCACTTTGGGAGCTTTGGTGTCGTAGCACTGAACGGTGTCGCGGGGGAACGCGCCCGTCAGCGTTATCAACCCGTCGCCGTCGGAAACGGCCGACTGCGAGCGGCCTTGGTAATCGAGCCGGATGGGGTGGTTCGGTACGCGACTACCCTGCTGGTTAACGACCCGGAACGGCATGGGATAGGCCAGGCGATGAAGTGTGACCGGATAAGGCGTGACCGGGTCCCGCTCGTCAATCAGCACCACCTGCCGGTTGGCTTCCTGACCACCGGCGTCAGTCTGGGACACAGCCAGTTCGCTCAGGTAGGGCACCTGCGGCAGAACGACCAACCCCTCGGCATCCGTAACGACCCGCTGGTGCTGGTTTTCCCAGCGGACCAGCAGTGGCTCGTCGGGTGCAACGTGCCCCGTGGGGTGGTAAACCGCGCGCAGCCGCACCGACGTAACGCCAAACGGCACCAACTGCCGGATCAGATCACGCTCTGCGTTGTCTAAATCGAGCGTAAAGCCCCAGTTGATGAGCACGAACCGCGGGCCGGTGGGCGTTTCGAATATTAGGATGTCGTCGTGCGCGGGCACCTGCAAGGCACTCTCGACGCTCCGGCGCAGGGCGGCATACTGCGTTCGATCGTACTGGCCGGCTTCCTTCCGTACAAACCGGATCAGGTCGCGAAATAAACGATTCACCTGCTCGTTCAGGGCGGGCAGCACCCGGCTTTGTTCATCGGGCGGCAGGCTCGACAACGTCCTGAACGCCCCCGGAAAGTCCGAGTACCAGGTGATGTGATCGCGGGCGGCACCCGACAGCAGCGGCTCGGCAAAGAGCCGGGCCGCGTCGGGCGTGAACAAACTTCGGATCTGTTCGTAACGCTTGATATTTTCGCCCACGTTGACGAAAACAGGGCGAATGCGCTTGAGGGGGGTGGCAATCAGTTCGCGTTTCATGGCCGGGTTTGGGGGATAGATCTTACAGGTCGATGATGGTGACGAGTTGCCGCTCGTTCTGGAACCGAATTTGGCCCGGCAGCACGAGCCGGTCGTTACCTTCCAGCACCGTCACTTCGTACGCAACGTCGGTTTTCGGACTTGTTCGTCGCCGGAAAAGATGGATTTCAATGCGGTACGCGCCGGGGTGCGGCACTTCCCAGTACACATTTTCCTGCGGCTGGTCGGTCAGGTTTTCGTCATCAGCGTTAGCGTCCAGGTCCAGAATGCCCACGCACCCGCCCGTCTCAGCGCTTCGGTTGCCGTAAAAAATCTGGTTGCCACCGGGGTCCGTCACCATCAGGTCCAAATCATCAATGGTGTTCCAGCGCAGATTGACGCTGAACGCCCCGCGTTTGCCCCGCAGACCGTTGGGGTCCAATGTCAGGTGAACCCGGTCGGCCCCGGCTTGGAGTTCAAGCCGTTCGTCGGTTTATTCGGTATGGGTTGCGTAGTCTACTTCACTCTCTCCGTCCGGAATCGGCACCGCCCGAAACAGAGCCTCGCCCGTTTGGCCGGTCCTGGCGGTTTGTTCGACCTGCTTGGTGCTGAGCGTGACCGTTGCGTCGGCAACTGGGTGGCCGGTTTGCCCGTTGGACACCAGAACCCGCACGTCGGTTTCGGTTACGAGCGGCTGCAACGGCAGCGTGCTGATGAGCGGGGTTAACCCCGACCAGACCAACTCGCCGACGGTTCGGTCGAGCCGCAGCGTATTGGCCGCGGGCCGGTAGTCGGCAGCCTCGGCTTCGAGTTGAAAACACGGATAATCGAACGGGCGGATGTCCTGGAAACTGACGTTACCGTCGGCATTGGTCGTCAGCGTGAGGGTCCCGTGCGCGTAGGTAAGGTGTACGGCTGCGTCCAGGATAGGCACCCCGTCACCCGCCCGCACGACTTTTACGTTGACCAGCAGCCGGGGCGGGTCAAGGCCCCGCGTGAGCTTCCGGACCAGGTTCCTCGGTGGGTTTACGTCGCTGTAGAGATATCCCCACAGCACCAGCACCGGCCGTTTGCCAACCAGATACAGGCTGTCTAAGGAAGGAATCTCGAAGCAATCGTCCAGAATGGGCCGCAGATCGTCGGCGTCCGGCTGCTGATCGATGAGAGCGTGGGCCGCATCCACGTAATACCGGAGTACGCGCCGGACTTTTTCCTGCACGTCGGGCATCAGCGACGCGTACGGCTCGATGTCACCCGGCAGCTCGGTGTGCCAGCGGACCAGGCCGGACTCGGGAGTCGGTTCGGCCCAGATGGCGTAAAGCTGGTGCTGGTGCAGAAGAGCGCGGAGGAGGTTGAACCGCCGGATTCCTTCCCCGACGCCCCCGCCCAGCACGGGCCGCACGGTGGCCGTCGGCGTGGTGCTAATCAACCGGCGAATAACGGGCGTATTCATCAGGATGCAGGCAGTGGGCTTCGTACCTTACTTAGCTCGCGCCGGAGACTGTCGGTGAGTCTGGCGCAGGGATCGCCGGGTTGGTTCCGGCAGGCCAGCAGCGCCTTGTCCAATTGAATCAGCGGCCCCGCCGGCCGTTCGGCGGGCGTGAGCGGCAGGCCGGTTTCGACCAGGATGGTTCGGATTTGGACGGGTGTCAGGTCGGGCCGCAGCGACCGCATCAGAGCCACGCTTCCGGCCACAATGGGCGTAGCCATGCTGGTGCCGTCGAGGTAATCGTACCCACCACCCGGCACGGCGTTATAAATCCGGACGCCGGGCGCGGCAACGGTGGCCAGCGTACCATAATTACTGAAGTTGGCTAAGGCCACGGGGCCGTTTACCGCCACCGGACCGACGGCAGCCACGTTGATCGTGTACGGATTCGCGTTCATCGGATCAAAACCGGCGGGCAACCCATCGTTGCCGGTCGCTTTAACCACCACAATGTTGTTGCGGTTGGCTTCGCCGAAGAGTTTGGTGAACAACACGTTTTCGGCTTCGTACGGGGCGCTGTTCCGGAACGCCTGCAACCACCGATCTCTCTCGTCGTCTGGCAGGGTCCGTAAGCGGGTCAGTAACGCGGGCGGAACCGCGCTGCCCAGCGACAGGCTAATGACCTGCACCCCGTTCTGAATGGCGTACTGAATGCCGTACACGAGTGCCAATGAGCTAACCGCATCGGTGCCCACCTGCACGGGCATGACCCGGCAGTTCGGGGCGATACCCGAACTGCCCGATCCGTTCTCAGCCTGGCCCGCCACCGGTCCAGCGGCGTGCGTACCGTGCCGCCCCCCCACCGCTCCGCCGGCGCTCACCACGGGCTGATTGTCAACGGTGTTGCGGGGGTGAACAAACAGATTGGCCAACTCCGGGTGGTCCGTATCAAACCCGCCGTCAAGCACGGCCACCGTTACGGCCGACGAGCCGCGGGTGATGTCCCAGGCCTGGTAAGCACGAATAGCCCCGAAATACCAGCTTTTCTGAATATCGGCGAAATCGGGGTCGCTTGGTCGCGCCCGGGTAGTAAACAACTGTTCGTCGAAAACCACGTATACCGCCTGCATGGTCTGGAGCCGCTGGCGCCACGTTTCGCGCTGATCCATCGGGAACTGAATCTGCAACGCCTTATAGACCGTATCGTACGAAACCACCTGCCAGTCGGTGGCCGGGTACTTTTGCTTCAGCGTGTCAACAAACGCGCTTAGGTTTGTGTCTTTTTTTAGAAACACATTCAGCTTATTTCCCACAATGGGGCGCCGGAGCGAATCGGTTGGGTTGGTAATAATCTGGGTAGAATCAAGGGGCGGAATTATCCGGGGCCGATCGGGCAGGTACGGGCTGACGGGCGCCGGTCCCGGTACCCAGGCCACGTGGCCCCAACGACTGGGCCAGAACCCGTACAGCAACGCGCCCAGCAAGGCTAAGAGACATAATCCCAGCAGGAAACCCCAACAGCCAAATCCGGATCCCGGTCCAGACGTGAGAATTGTATTCCGACGCAAACCCCAGCCAGCCGACCGCGACGCACCGAGCCGCCAGGTCCAAAACGCCCACCAGCGACGACCGCTCTTCGTGTTCTCCGTTGATAGCCCCGGCGGAACGGCACCGATTTCGGCCGGATTCAGGGGCACCGGTGCCGGAGCGGTAGTGGCCTGATGGCTTAGATACTGACTGATTCGGAACCGATCCTGACGGCTACGGTCGGAATCAAAACCCCACAGCACCAGCACAATCTGATCGCCGTTGACCAGCACGAATTCCGGTCCCGGCACTTCGATGGCCAACCGCAGCAAGGTGGCCAACTGCCGGGTTTCGCCCGCCGGTTCGCGCTCCAATTCGTCGGCGAACTGCCGGATGGCCGTCAGTCGTCCTTCCAGGAGTTGGCTGACGCGGGCGCGCTCGTCGGCGGGCAGCGCCGACAACGGCGTACCGGACCGGAACGCATCCGTAAACCAGCGCCCTTCGACGCGGGCCTGATCGGTCGTCGGGGGAATCTGCGGCTCGGCCAGGAGCTGGCCGTAATGACCCGCATCCGGTCCGGTTCCAAACCGGTTTTGGAGCAAGCCCCGGAGTTGGCCATACCGGCTATGGACCGGCTGGGCCAGCCACAAAACCGGTCGGTACGCGGTTAAATGGGTACTGAACAGTTGATAGCGGGCGGGCATACAGGCGAGTGGATAAGGGGAGGATTCCGGCTCAGCACTGGTAATGCAGGTCGTGGATGATCGCTTCCAGCAGCCCGTTGATGCGGGCGCGTTCGGGGTCCGTCAGATTCGCTTCGCGCAGCACGTTGTACTCAAACGTCTGATAAAAACCCCGGAACCATTGGCTGTAGAACGAACGGGCCGGATCGTCGTCGTCCGTGCTAAGTTCTTCTTTGGCGGGAATAGTCCCGGCGGCCTGCTCGAAAATAGGCACCGGCCGGCCAGCGATGGGCTGGTACATGGCTTTGTTTTTTACCTTATCGTCGGCCCCGACCCGCGACCAACCAAGCGTCTGAATAAACTCGTTTACAGTGGCCCGGCCAATACTCAGTACCACTTCTAAATTGCTGATCTGATGCATATACGCCGTTACCTGTCCAGCCAACTGCTCTTTTAGCCCGTCGCGCTCCATGCTGCGGACCATCTCCTCGACAACAATGTCGGCCTCTTCCTTGGCCAGCCCAAACCGCCGGAGAAACGGACCGTTGTCGGCATTGTCTTTGAGCTGAACGACCCACCGCCCCAGCAAATTTTCGGCGTATCGGTCGGCCAGACCCGTGGCTTTGCGGGGCGCTTCAACGGCAACGACCGGGGCCGTTGAGGCGGCAATATCACCCAGCATTCCCCCTAAGAAAATATCCAAATCCGTTTCGGCAGCAGGCTCAGCCGCTTCGGCGGGCGCCGTTTCGGATTTGCGCAACGACGCGTTGGGCTGGCTCATCATCGTCCAGACCAGTTCGCGGTCCCACATGCCCCCGTCGCTGCCGCCCAGATACTGCTCGGCCAGGGTCATACTGGACAAAAACTGGCCCAACTGCTTTTCCATGACGACGCGGCCGATCGGCTTCACCACGCGCTCGCGCCGTTCGCGGGCGCGTTTGAGCTTTTCCTCGACCGAGCCACCCTCGTAATGGCCGCAGAGTTGCCGGCCAATGTCCTGCCGCACCTGGTCGAGCGCCACCCGAATCTGTTCATTTTTGATGGCCGGGTGGCAGGCCGGGGTGAGGTATTTGACTAAGTAAGCAAGGCCCGTTTGCTGGGCTTCGATGGCTTCCTGCCACATCCGGGCCGGTTCGTAGAAATGGCGCTGTACGTCCGGGCTGTTGACGAACGACGTTCGCAGGTCCGAAAACACGGCCCGAAAACAGGCATCGACCGTTTCGACGCCCGCTTCGGTCGCGTAGCAGGGCCGCGAAAACTTAGGAGCCGGATCGCGCACAATAAAGGTGTTTTTAAGTGCCCCCTGCGACTCGTTCCAGTGTTCGGTCCAGTTATCGGTTGTGGCCTTTTTCATGAAATCGCTGTAGTTCTTCACCAAGCGGGAGTTCCACTTCTGATCGTGTTCCTGCGGGCGACCGGCTTTGTTAATGTCGCTCTTGTTAAGATTTTCGTTAATTTTCGTCAGAATAAAGAAGAAGGGGTTCACCCGGTTCAGGTCGCCCCGCGCTTCGGTCGGAATCAGGTCGAACAGGTCCAGCTCGCGCTGATCGCGCTCCCACGCTGACTTACCCACGTTCGCGCCAATCCACTTGTAAAGCAGCCCCGGCAGGCTGTTTACGTTCACCTGACTGTTGTCGTGGCAAAACAGCAGGCTGCTGATCTCGAACGTTTCGTTGTAGCGGTCGAACAGGTAAGCGACCTTACCGCGCAGGAACGTGCTCATCCGGTCGCTGTTTTCCGACTCATCAAACACATCGCGGCTTTTCTGCTCCCAACTCCGCGCGCCCGGAAAATCCAGGATGTCGGCGTGTTGCAGAAAGCTGCGTTCGGGGTGCTGTTCAATAGACCGGGGCAGCGGCAGAACCAGTTCAGTCGCTAAAGCCGTCAGAATGCTCCGATCCATCCGCACGGTCTGGCCGCTGCTCAGCCGGACGCTCACCGGCGGCTTTTGTGCGGTGGGGTGGTTCAGTTCCGCCAGCCGGCTTACGTCCACGATGGTTTCGGTGGTGGGGGCAATGGCATCCAAGCCGCACCACACCTCACCGCTGAATTGCAAACGAGCCAGTTCGTTGCTTAGCTGGGTAAACAAATCGGTAATAAACGCGTTTTCGTTCCACAAAAATCGAAAGGCCAACTGGCGCTGGGCGGCTTCCAGACCGGGGACGGCATTGGAAATAGCCTCCCAGTAGCCATGCCGTTGCAGACTCTGGACCAAGCCCCGGTCGTTCAGGTTGTCGCGCAGAAAGTCCCGGATGTCCAGCACGTCGTCGGCCGACATCCCCGCCGGGGTTGTTGCCGGCGTTGGTGCGGTCTGAATCCGGTCGATGGCCTGCCGAATCTGCTCGTCGCTCAGGACGTACTGGCTGTCCTGCACGTTGTACTGGTAAGCAATGGCCAGCACTTTCACCAGGTCGGTCTGGCTGAAGAGCCGAATCTTATAGCCCCGTTCGCCCGCCGGGTAATTCGTCGTGAAACGCGTAATAACCCCGGTAGCCTCGTTGTTCTCGCTTTTGGGGTTGATGTGGTTAATAAAGCTGATGGGACCGGGTTCGCCCAGAATCGTCTGAATTTCGGCGTCCGAATAGCCCGCCGACTCGATACGAAGCACGTCCTGGTCGGGTGTTCGGGCCAGGTTAGACACCAAAAACGACTTGCCCACCTGACTGATGCCAAAAACCGCCAGGGCGGGCCGCAGCCCGGCGGCCTGTTCGAGCCGTTTGGCCCGCCGGCGGAGTTTGCCGAGTTCGTTCAGCGTACCAATTCGCTTTTCAAGGTCGGCGTATTGATTCAGCCAGTCCGTACCGCGCTGAATACGCTGTTGTAACTGCTGACTTTCCTGGATAAGGGTGGTATTCATAAGGTGAATCCGTTTGGGGAGCTTTTCAGTTAATGCCGGAACTGGCACGAGGTTACAGGGGGGCGGGGCATTTATTTCGCCAGGATATCAGCGTACAGCATCACCGTGCGCGCCGGCCGGCGCAGCACGGCGAATGACCGTCCTTCGACGACCGTGCTCCCCCCGATGCCGTGGGCGTTGTGAATGGCCGGGTCAACCTGAACGCTTTCTTCGGGCGACACAAACAGGTAGTCGGAAAACAGCGCCGACGCCCACTGCGCCACCTTATCCAGCAGGGGTCTTCGCTGGGGCAGGTACTGGCCCGTCAGCGACGTCAGAAACCGCGTGAGGGCCGCGTGCAGGCTGCGCAGGTTATCGGTGGCCTGATCGGAGAAGCCGGCGGGTACGGCCCGAAGCTGGTTCCAGGCCGGAGCGAAGGCCGCCAGAAACGCTCCCAGGTCGGGCGAGGGGTGGTCGGCGGCTTCGAGCAGCAGCTCCCGGATGCCTTCTTCCCCGGCCTGCTGAAACAGCATTTCGATCACGGGCCGGGCGGGAAGCATCGTCGCCATCTCTTTCCTGAGCCGAAACAAGTCGATTTCAGCCCGTTCGCGCCCGGCTTCGGCCGTTTGCACCTGCTGCCGGGCCAGGCCAAGCGCCTGATCACGGGCATCTAACTCCCGACGCAGGCCTTCGATTTCTTTCTGGAGCGGTTGCTGATACGTCGCGGCCAGACCACCCAGCCGGTGCGCCACCGCCTGAATGTCGTCGAGGGTCAGCAGGGTTTGCAACGCCCGGTTGAGCCACTCGTCGTCGGTGGTCAAGTCATCGGCGTAGGGCAGGGTGGCGTTCGGATTCTGCCGAAGCCGTCCGAGCGCGTCGCTTCCGAGCAGACTGGCCACGTGAGCCGTTAGTGGCGGAAGCGCGTGGAATGGAGTGGATAGCGTTGGGGTCACAAGGCAGGGTCAGTACAGATCTAGGTGGAAGAAGAATGTTTAGAGCCAGTAGCCGTAGGGGTCGGTCAGGGTGCAGAGCGACAGTTTCAGGGCGGGGGTATCGGTGCCGGGCAGATTAGCCCCTTTCACCAGCATCAGGGCTTCCTTATCGTTGCGGCTCGCCCGCCGGACGGTCAGCTCGATGGGCAGCCTGGCCTGCAACTGACTCCGGGCCTGCTCGCTGACGTACTCAATTTTGTAGAGGGGCGTGGCCAGCCAGTTCGCCGACGGCATCTGCCGCATGCCGAGAAACACGTTCTGCCCCCCGCCGAACACGAACGGAGCCGGACCAGAATCATCCGGATTGACCAGTACGTGGTCCTGCCCGATCCGGGGCGCGGCGCCGTCGGTGAGCAAACCAATGTAATCGGCCGTCGAGGTCATGCGGCTGGCCAGCAGGTGGGTGTCGAGCCGGAAGCCGCTGAGCAGGCCCAGTTCGGTCAGCAGGGCAATGGATGCGCCCACCGTAACGCAGGTTTTGGGGTCTTTGATGGTGTATTCGTGCGCGTCGCTGAACGGATACCAGAAGCGCTCACTGGTAGCCACCCGAATCCGGTTCATCGGCACGATCCGGTCGGGCGAAACCGGCAGGTT
The DNA here is from genome assembly GCA_964249775.1 of uncultured Spirosoma sp. Taxonomy (GTDB): domain Bacteria; phylum Bacteroidota; class Bacteroidia; order Cytophagales; family Spirosomataceae; genus Spirosoma. The sequence continues at coordinate 3,082 of CAXUEB010000056.1, read as the reverse complement.
TTCCAGAAAGAGGTCCAGCACGGCCGGCAGCGTCGACGGCCGCCCCGACAAGAGCACGTAGTCGCAGCCGTACTGGTTGATAATGCCGCACAGATCGCGCAGTACGTTGCCCAGCACATTCCGGATTACTTTCTCGCTGATCTCGGCGGGCGACACGTCCCACGTCACCAACTGAATGTCGAAGTTGGTTGCCCCCTCGCGCCGAAATTCGGCGTTTACGTAATCCAGCACGCCGGGAATCGGAGCCTCGTGCTGGCTGAAAAACTCGTCGTAAGCCATCGGGCGGGGCTGACCGGGCTGACGTGTAATCTGGTCGAGCATACCCTGGGCAATGACCGTGGCGATCTGGTTAGCGAACAGCTTTTTGCGAGTTCGTTTGGCGTCGTTATCGGTGGGCTGGTGGGGACCGAACAGGCTGTACAGCACCTGCCCGGCCCGCTGGCAACCCAGCCGCTTGGCTTCGCGGGCAATGGGCGGCAAGACACACTCCTCGATGAGCCGCTTCAGAATCTGGTCGCCGGCCACGTTGAACCCTTCCCAGAACACCGGGCTGGGATGCAGGCACGTAACGGCCCCCGGTTCGTACTCGTAGTGCCCAATCATGAGGTCGGTGGTGCCGCCCCCGATGTCAACGCTGGCAACCATCAGCGATTTCTGATTGGGATTGTAGTTGCCAACCCGGTGGCGACCCATCGTTTTGAAGTACAGCGAAGCGTTGCCGGGCTTGAACCGATGCACGATTTCGTTATACAGAAACACCAACTGACTACAGGTAGCCTCGTCGTAGCCCCAGGCGGTTTTGCGCCGGCCAATACCGTCTTCTTTCAGTTCGCGTAGATTCTTGGGAATCTTTTCGTCGGGATCGTTCTCGGCCACGATGTCGTAGGCCGGCAGAATTTCGAGTTCGGCGGGCAGCAACGAATACGGATGACCGTAGTACTCGCGCAGGGCTTCGAGCGCGTCGGATGCACACTCGCGGAGCCGCACCCGCTCGGTCTTGGGCATGGCCGTGGGGCAGGTCAGGACAATCCGGCGCAGCCGCCGGGGCACGCCCACCTCGCCGAGCGCCCGGCGGTACTCATAGCTGTTGGCGTAACTGAGCGTTTGCAGGATAATTTCGGCCAACGCGAAGGTCATCAACGATTTGCGTGGAAACACGGGGTTCGGGGCGGGGCTTACGTAATCGACCGACACGCCCCGTTCTTTCGCCACTTTCGTGCGAAGCAGTCCCTCGGTCGTGAACCGTTCGGCCAGCGGAAGCGCGGTAGCGGGGCGCTGGGTAACTTCGGTTCGATCCGAAAAATAACCCCAGGGTTTTTCGCGCCGTTTGTCGTCCCACAAGTACCGCTTCGGGCTGGAAAACGTCATCTCGTACTGCCCGTTGATGGGCTGCCCTTCGCCGAAGATAATGCCGTAGCGGGTGGCTTCGGGACCCACCCGTACTAAGCTTGGCCACTTAAACAGCCGGTCGTCGGTTAGTCCACCAGTACCGCCGAAGCGGGCTTCCATAAAGGCCAGCTTCATGTCGAAGGGCTGGTCACTGCTGCGGATGGGGTTCCACAGTTCGCGGATGCGCAGCCGTTTGGCGTCGGTCAGGGCCAGTTCGGCGTCGCGCTCGCGGGAACTGCTTTCCAGCACCAGGCCGCAGGTTCGGGAGTTGCCCACGTCCAGCACCAGATTGACGTCGATGGGTTTCGACAGCCCGCCGTCCTGCAGCGATACCGTCGGAAAAGCCCCGGCCTGATCGAGAATCTTGAGCAGGGTCATGTACAGGGCGATGTGCAGCAGGTAGTACTCCGTGTCCTGGGTAAGCTGCCGCGGCAGGCCGGCTTTCCGTTTCAGCAGTTCCCCTTCGAGCCATTCGGCCACCCACCGCTGCGAAAGCCAGAACCCGTTGGTGTCTTCGTGGCTGGCGCAGGCGAACTGCGTAACGCCCCCTTTCGGATCGCGGGAGTCGGGCACCAAATAATTTTGAGCGTTCATTACCGGCTGATCTTCGTCGTCGCAGTGTGTATCGAAGGCCAGCACGAGTTTGTGGGTGAAGCCACTGCCGTCGGTCTGCTGCTGCGTGCCGATCTTGCCCAGATACATCCGCGCCCAGGAATGCGGTCCTTGCTTAAGCGCCCGCGGATTGTTGTGTTCGGACCGGAAGTAGGGTAACGGCAACCAGGTGCCCTCGAACAAGTTAAGCGCGTTGCGACCCTGGATGCTGATTAGTTGGTCTTCGCGCAGCCGAACCCTGTTTTCGGGCCGGATGCGGCTTTCGTCCACCGAACCGTCGGGCCGGAACGCGTCGGCGTTGATGTCAATGCGGCTAATGATCTGCCCGTTTTCGAGCGTATACGGGATCGCTACGTAAACGCGGTCGTTGGCCGGCTCGTCTTGTTCGGCGTATTCAAAGCGGAATTTAGCAGCCGGAGAGTCGTCGCCAAGACTGAGCGGGATATCGTAAAATTGAATGCCGGAGTTAGCAATCAGCGAAATCAGGGGCGTTGGTGCGGAGTTCATGCGGACGAATTAATCAGCGAAGGGTGGACGGGTCAGGCACTATAAACGGGGTCCAGGTCGGCAGAACCGCACTGGGAGCAATAAACGGCTTCGGCCCGGTTGGGCGTACCGCACGACCGGCAGGTCTTGCCAGCGATGGGCCGCCCAATGACTTGAAGACTAAAAAAATGGCGTTCGTTCTGCCAACCTTCCGTGCTGAGCCACTGTCCGTTTTGCTCGATACTGCATACGTCGGTCGCGAAGGGTTGGGTAACGCCGTTTCGGTTGCGGAGCACACCCGGTTTTTGCGGCACACCCCGCAGTAGCGAGAAGTCGGCGTCGAACACCTGCTGATCTTTGTGGAGTCGAACGTCTTTGTGGTACGAACTGACCAACTGATTGATGACTTCGGGCTGGGTCAGGTAATAGCTGCGACCTAACGAGTCGAAGTGGAGCATGAGCTGGCGGGGGTCTGTGTCCTGCTCCCAGGTTACCATTGGCATAAACGTAGTGGAATTAGGAGGTTGTTTGTCAAAGAAGATGTGCACAGAAGCGGGTGCATCGCATTGAGTACTGCCCGAGACAAGCGTAAAAT
>CAXUEB010000055.1:1400-21893 GCA_964249775.1 uncultured Spirosoma sp. | reverse complement strand
GCGTAACGGAATCGTACCGCAGCAACGTGATTAAGCCGTCAATGGCCCGCTCTGACTGACGCGCCCGAAACAAGGGCAGCGAAGGCTGAGGGGCTTGGTGGAAGGGTTGCGGCTGAGGTTTAACCGGAGCCTCGCGGGTGTAATACGCCACAATCTTCTGCCAATCCGCCGGGTGCAGCGTTGGTTTTTCGGGAAAAACGTTGGCCGCAATAATGCGCGTGAGTTCGTCGGTATCGGTAATACTGGCTAAGTGGGCCATCTGCTGGTCCGATTGCCCCATGCGCAGGGCCATTTGCGGAAGAACTCCTTTCTGCCAGGTCGCTTTATCGAGCAGCGACGGATCGGGCGTCAGGTGGCAGCTTCCGCAGTAGGTTTGGGCCAGTTGACGGCCGGTCAACTGCGTCGGAACAGGGCCAACCGCGGCCGTGGCTGTTTCAGAAGAAGTGGATCGACAGGCCGTGAATACGAGTGTGAAACTCAAAAAAATACCCGCCAATCGTAAAAAACGCATGATAGCCTGTTTTTACAAAGATACAACAAAACGGCAATCGTACACCTGTCCGGCGCGGGCTTGTAACGACGGTGCATAGGCAGGGGTTAACAATTTTGGCGCGTAATGAACCTAAAAATTGTGTTGCTTTGGCGAATAAACTGGTTGTCTTTTCCTACTTGTCTTTTCTATGAATTGTTTTGTCGGCGTCGACGTAGGGACTACCAACGTAAAAGCCTTGGCCCTGTCGTCGGACCTGAAGCAAACCGTGGCCCATGCGACGGCTCCCCTACCGACGCTTAATCCTCAGCCGGGGTATGCCGAGCAGGACCCGGCCGAAATCTGGGCGGCTTTGGGCCAGGTGCTGCGCGAAGTAAGCCGCGAGGTGCGCCAGGGTGGACACCTCATCACGCACGTTGCTTTCAGCACGGCCATGCACAGCCTATTGCCCATGAGCGCCGACGGCGATCCCTTAGGCAACGCCCTGCTTTGGTCCGACAACCGCGCCGAAGCCCAGGCCACCGCCCTGCGCACCGATCCGGCCGGCCAGGGTCGGGCGATCTACGAGCAGACCGGTACGCCGATTCACCCCATGATTCCGCTGTGTAAGTTGGCCTGGTTCCGCGAACACGATCCCCGTCTGCTCTACCGAACGGCCCGGTTCGGCTCAATCAAAGAATTTTTGTGGCATAAGCTGACCGGGGCGTTTGAGATTGATTATTCGATGGCGACGGCGACGGGTCTGTTCGATGCGGCCGGGCGGCAGTGGAGCCAACTGGCCTTAACCTACGCCGGCGTTCGTCCCGATCAGCTTTCGACGCCGGTGCCCACGACGCACCAGCGCCCTTTGACACCGGGCCGCGACGCCCTGGATTTGCCCGCGGACGCGGTGCTGCTCATCGGCGCGTCGGACGGCTGCTTAGCCAACCTCGGCGCGGGAGCGATCCGGCCCGGTATAGCGACGCTGACCATCGGCACCAGCGGAGCCATCCGGCAGACGGTTCAGAAACCCCTTCGCGATGAGCAGGGTCGGCTGTTTTGTTATCTCTTGGACGACGATTACTACGTCGTGGGCGGGCCAACCAACAACGGCGGCAACGTGCTGGAGTGGGTGGCCGAAAACCTGACCGGCTTAGACGCCGAAACCGTCCTGACCATGGCCGAAACCGTACCGGCCGGCTCCGACGGACTGCTGTTCTTGCCTTACCTTCAGGGCGAACGCGCACCCCTTTGGAACGCGGCCGTGCGCGGGGCTTATCTGCACGTGGACTGGCAGCACACGCGGGCGCACTTCGTCCGGGCCGCGCTGGAAGGCGTATTATTCAATCTGCTCAGCATTAACGAACTACTCGTGGCCCACACCGGCCGGGCGCGCGCGATTCACGCCAACGGTGGCTTCGCGCGGTCGACGTTCTGGGTGCAGATGCTGGCCGATATGGCGGGCGTTCCGGTTCGGCTCAATGCCAGCAACGAAAGCGGTTCGATGGGCGCTATTCTGCTAACGATGAAAGCGGTGGGGTTGATTGAATCGTTCGACAAGGTCGCCGACTGGGTAACGTTTGGCGCAACATTTGAACCCGATCCGGAGCGGCACGCCGTTTACCGCCAGGTGTTTGAACACTGGCAAACGGCAATCCAACAACTCAGCTAAAAAGTTGAAGCGGGCAGCCCGGTTCACATTGCGGGTCGGTAAATCAGGCACTCCCGTAGAGTAGCACAAAACGCCGATGCGGTAACAAGTTTGTTGCCGGATGACTACGAAAACGCCTAATTCTCTAATTATAATTAGAGTCACTCCATAGAAGTTTACTCAACGGTATTATTTTTGTGGGCTTTCGTGGTAATTACGCGTACTATTATCGAACAGATAGAGTAAATTGAACTACGCGATCTCCAACAGACCATTCGTATGATAGCAGCCGTTACTTCCTCTTTTATCCGCTGGCTCGGCTTGGAGCAGTTCAGAGCGCTTCGGTTGGCCAACCTACGCTGGAAGTGGCTGTTTAGCGTGAGCTTGGGCGTGCTACTCAACGGCTCAGCGGGTTACGCCCAACTGACGCTTACGTATCCGGTTAGCCGGATGGTTTTCCAACGCGACAATGCGAACCGGGCGGTTGTTCAGGTGGCGGGCAGCTACACCCAAAGGTTAGACAGCATTCAGGTTCGGGCGAAACCCCGGCTGGCGGGCCAAGGCACCGACACTGGCTGGCAACGGCTCACGGGTTCGCCATCGAACGGTCAGTTCAACGGGAACCTCGCGGTGGCGGGCGGGTGGTACAGCCTGTACTTGCGGGGGTACCACAATGGCCAACCCGTGGCGCTCGATTCGTTGGATCGCTTCGGCGTCGGTGAGGTGTTTGCCATTGTGGGTCACTCCAACGCGCAGGGGTCGAGTTGCTTTATTAACGGCGTTGATTACTGCCAAACGCGCAACGGCGCGACCGACGACCGCGTTACCTGCGTCAGCGTCCACCAAGATGATCCGGTGTTTCGGCAGTACTTAAATTCGGTGAACAACCGCTACCTGCCGGGTTTGACGTTCGCGGCCCTGACGACCAACGCCGGTATGTCGCCTTTCGCCCGAGTGGCCTGGTTCTGGGGGTACATGGGCGATGTGCTGACGGCGCGGCTGAACGTACCGGTGTTGCTTTACAACGCGGGCTTTGGCGGCTCCAACATGGAGCACACGTATAAAGCGGCCAACGACATTCCGTTTGAGCACGGCTTCATCCGCTACGATCAGCGGATGCCGTACGTAAACGTGCGCAACCTGATGAACCTCTACGTGCCGTCGACGGGTATCCGGGCGGTTCTGCTGCACCACGGCGAAAACGACCGCGGCAACGACGTGCAAGACATTATCCAACACCACTACGGCACGATTGACAAAACCCGCTCCGAGTTTGGCATGCCAAATTTAGGCTGGATCATTGCCCGCTCGTCGTTCGTGAGCGCTCCGTTTTACAACGTTCGGGATGCGCAAAACGCGGTCATCAACCGGGGAGGCTATAACACGTACGCCGGTCCCGACATCGACCAGATTACTTCGCTGGAAGACCGGCCCGATGGGTTGCACTTCTCGGCGTCGGGTCAGCAGAAAGCAGCCGAATTGTGGGCTAACGCGCTAACGGCTTCCCTACTAAGCACGATTACGCCGTATGCCGCTACACCCCAGCCGCTGGCCGCGCTGAGTTGCGGCACCGGCGATGCCCTGACGCTAACCTTGCCGGGCGGTCAGGTAGAATACATCTGGAACAACGGCAACGAACAGCAAAGCCAAACCGTATCGGTGGGGCGCTATTCGGCGCGGCAGCGCACCCCGCAGAACCGAATCTTTTTTCCACCCGCCATCCAGGTGCCTACCGGCGTGCGCCCCGCGACACCCCAAATTTCGACCATTGGTTCGCTTTCGCTTTGCCGGGCCGGTTCGTTGACGCTGATGTCGACGTACAACGGTCCCAACCGCTGGAACACGGGAGCCACCACGCAGCAGCTACAAATCAACAGCCTGGGTAGTTACAGCGTTCAGGCGCAGCACCCGGCTTACGGTTGCTTATCGGACCCTTCGACGGCCCGGTTAGTCGAAGCCGACCGAACGGACCTGGCCCTATCGCTGGCGGTTGACCGGCGAACGGCCGCCGTTGGCGAAGCGGTTACCTACGTCCTGACCGTGCGCAACAACGGTCCCTGCGACGCGTCGGGTATTCGCTGGCAAAACCGGTTGCCGTCGCCCTTAGAGACCGTTGCCGGTTCCAGTACGCCCGGTCTGGTCACCGGTACGGTTCCTTACTTAGCCGCCGAAGGTGTGCAGGAAATTCGGTACCAGCTTCGCCCGACGCTGGCCGGCCTGTACCAGAACGCGGCCCAGATTACGGCGACTGACAACGTAGATTTGGACTCTACCCCAGCCACGGGCACCGGCGACGGCGAAGACGACATTGGCACGGTTGATTTGCGCACCAACGGCGGAGGGTCAGCGCTGTTTGCGTCGCCCAACCCGGATCAGCGGCCCTTGCCGCCCGTGCAGTCGAACCAGCCGGAACCCAACGGCCAGAAGGCGGACCTGAGCGTGCAGTTGGCCAGTAGCAGCGGAACCGTTCGGTTGGGGCAGGTCGTTAACTTTGCCATCACGATTCAGAACCAGGGCGGACTGACGGCCACCGGCGTCGACATTCAAGATCAATTACCGGCGGGCTTGCAGTTTGCCGGTTCTTCGTCGGGGCTGACGGCGGCCGGCCAAGTCGTCAACGGCCGGGTTGACCAACTCGGTGTTGGACAGACCGTAACGCTTTCGTTCGCGGCAACGGTCATCAGCGTTCCGCCGACGGGACGGTTCGTCAACGGCGTAGAAATTAAAGCCGCTGGCCAATCGGACCCGGATTCAACGCCGGGCAACGGCCTAACCAACGGCGAAGACGACGCGGCCCAGGTTGGTTTGCGGATTCTGAACTAACGACAACCCCGTTTAGGGCTTCCTCAAAAACACGTTAAGCCGGTCGGTGGTTCGTCATACTGAATTAGATTCGGCATGACGGACCACCGACCGGCTTTTTTGGAGCAAAACGGTAATTCTAAACCCGCTTTACGGCTTAATCGCAATAACCTCCACTTCGATCAGCATATCATCGCCAACCAACTGGGCGACGTTTTTTTGTTCGATTATCGAACCCGTCTTGACCGGCAGGTACTGATTCTGGAGCGAACGGATGGTCGTTGCGCGCCGGTTGTCGAGCTGACGAACGTGGTAGGTGACTTGTTTGATGTCGTCGGTTGTTAGTTGAACCGACGCCAGGGCCGTTCTTACGTTTTCAAAAAGCTGGGTGAGTTGCCGGTCGATGTCGCCCTTGCCCACCAACTGTCCTTGCCGATCGAGGGGACGCTGACCAATAATCCACACGTTTTTGTTGGTTTCGGTGGAATAGATGTAACCCGTCGAAACCGGGGGCGTTTGCGCCTGACTGGTCAAGCTTAGAATCAGCCCGGCAACCAAGAAATGGACTCGTTGTTTCATACTCGAAACTTACGCATTCTGCGCTAAAGTTGTTACACGTACAATCAATGAAGGACTCAATTAAGTTGTCAGTGAGCCGCTACAAATCCTAAAACGTGCAGCAAAAAGAAGTCCATTCGTTAATTTGGTAACGGCATTAATCACGGCCGTATTTGCCCATCACCCGTAACAATCCACTTTTCCGTTACTAATTTTTCCAGGGCGAACGGGCCGCGGGCGTGGAGTTTTTGCGTTGAAATGCCGATTTCAGCGCCCAGGCCAAACATGCCCCCGTCCGTAAACCGAGTAGACGCGTTGGCGTAAACGGCGGCTGCATCCACGTCGCGCAGGAAACGGTCGATAACCAATTGATCTTGCGAGACGATGGCCTCGGAGTGCCGCGACGAATACGCTTGGATGTGCGAGAGGGCTTCGTCCGGTCCGGCTACCACCTTTACGGCGCATTTGTAATCTAAGAATTCACGGCCAAAATCGTCCGGGCGAGCGGGTTGCAGGCGGGCGTAACCGGCATTTTGCAGGATGGCATAAGCCGCTTCGTCGGCGAACACGTCGACGTTTCCCTCCGCGAAGCCCTTCGTCAGGCGAGTAAGAAACGGCTCCGCGATAACCGAATCAACCAAGACGCAGTCGAGGGCGTTGCAGACCGATGGCCGCGAGACTTTGGCGTTGACGACGATGGCCACGGCTTTCTCTAAGTCGGCCGAGGCTTCCACGTAGGTGTGGCAAACGCCCGCGCCGGTTTCGATGGTGGGCACGAGCGAGTTTTTGCGCACGAACTGAATCAGCGATTCGGAGCCGCGCGGGATAATGATGTCGACGTAACGCGTTGCCGTCAGTAATTCATGCACCACGGCTCCCCGAGAGGCCGGCCCATCCGGTGGCAGCAAGGTCACGGCTGCTTTGGGCACGTCGAACTCGGCTAATACGCCCTGAATCAATCCCACTAAATAGCGATTTGAGCAGTCGGCTTCTTTACCGCCTTTCAGTACACACCCGTTTCCCGACCGCAGGCACAACGACGCCACGTCGATCGTCACGTTCGGGCGAGCTTCGTAAATAACGCCAACCACACCGAGGGGCACCGCAATTTTGCGAAGGTGCAAACCCGGCTCGATTTCCCGTTCGACCAAGACCGCGCCGGTTGGGTCGGGCAGCACGGCCACGTCGCGCAAACTCCGGGCGAGGGTCATCACGCGGTTTTCGTCTAATTTCAGCCGGTCGTACTTGGGGTCGGCTTGGTCCATGCGGTCCAGGTCTTTCTGGTTTTCGGCCAGAGCGTCCGTAGAATGCACCAACAGCACGTCGGATAAGCGGTTGAGCAAATCCGTTTTGGTAGCCGCACTAAGCCGCCGAACGACGGCTGCGGCCTGCTGCGTAGCTTGGAGAAGGGGCGTAATGGGGGTCATAAGAAGGGTGTAAGGGGTAGAAGGGGCCGCCGGTACGCGTCAGCCACTTACCGCACCAGCGGCCCCTTCTACCCCTTTTTCACAAAAGTACGATATCGTTCGCGTTCGCCACTTCAACATTTTGCTGATGAAGCTGTTGCGCTAAGGCGACGGACGAGATGCGCGCCCGCGCGACGGCAACCGCCGTATCCCGTTCGTCGACGATTTCAACCATTTCGCCGTTGGCGAACTCGCCCAGCACCGCCCGGACGCCCACCGCCAGCAGGCTCCGCCGTTGCTGCAAGGCCCGTACCGCGCCCGCATCGACGCGCACGCGCCCCACCACCAGCGATCCACTACCGAGCCAGCGGTTGCGCGCCGAGAGTGCGATTTCGGCCGGTACGAAATTGGTGCCGGTTTCGCCCCGCAAGGCCCGCCCGAGGTTATCGGGTTCGTTTAAGCCGAAAATAACAACTCGAATACCCAGACGCGTGGCCAACTTAGCGAACGTTAGTTTCGAGGCCATGCCGCCCAAGCCCAGCGACGATTTTTCAACGCGCACCACGCCGAATACCCGCTCGTCGAACTCGGCAACCTGCCGGATAATCTGCCCGTTGGCGTCCAGTAGCCCGCCGACCGACGTACACAACATCAGGACTTCCGCCCCGAAGCCAACGGCGATCAGCGTAGCCAGTTCATCGTTGTCGGAGAACTTCAACTCGCGGTTGCTGACCACGTCGTTTTCGTTGGCAATGGGAATGATCCCGTTTGCCCAGAGTTCCTCGTAGGTTTGCTTAAGTTGTAAGAACTGATCGCGGTTGGCAAAATGATGACGTTCGCAGAGGCTTTGGGCAATGGCAATGCCGTAGATCGAAAAAAAGCGTGAGTACTGATTGAGCAACAGCAGGTTACCCACGGCCGCAGCCGCTTTACGCTGCGTGATGTCGCCCCGGTAATCCTGAATCAGCCCTTTGCCCGCGCCGACCGCTCCTGATGATACGAGCACAACGCGGTAGTGCGCATGCAGGGCGGCCACCTGCCGGGCAATGTCGACCATGACCGGCTCGTTGGGTTCGCCGGTCGGTTTGGTAATGGAGGCCGTGCCAAATTTTAGGACCAGTACAGGTTTCGCCATGCCGGCAAAGATACGACGTAGCGTTTGTAGCTGATGTAGCTCTGGCAGGAGTGCCAGAGCTACGAACCAGCGTGGTTTTTGAACAAATGCTCCAGGACCGGCTCCGAGAAGCGGGCTTTTTTGCGTAGGGCGGCTTTAAGTTGTTTGAGGTAGTCAGCTTTCGGAATTTCGATGGCCCCGTAGCGCCGGACGTTGTCGTTGATGAACTGCGTGTCCAACAACTCAAACTGCTGGTTGCGCAGAATCAAAATTAGGTAATGAAACGCCACCTTCGACGCGTTATCGACCAAGTGAAACATGGATTCGCCGAAGAAAGCCGCGCCCAGCGCCACGCCGTAGAGACCACCGACCAAGCGGTTGTCGATGTACGTTTCAACGCTGTGGGCCAGTCCCAACCGGTGCAGTTCAGTGTAGGCGGTGACAATTTCTTCGGAAATCCAAACGCTGTCGTCCTCCGAACGGGGCTGCGCGCAGTACCGCATGACCTGTTCAAAGTTGGTATTTAAACGAATCTCAAACTGATTGCGGTTGAGCACCGGCCGGAGCGATTTAGCGGGCTTGTAGGTGTCGATGGGAATCACCGCGCGGGGGTCCGGCGCGTACCAATAAAGCGTACCATCGGCATCGGCCATTGGAAAAATGCCGTTCATGTACCCATAAATCAGGTCGTCGGCCGTCAGCTTGCTCATCAACATCGCGGGTGGATCGGTGCTACGACAAAGATAAACAAAGGGCGGCAAGGAAGAGGGGGTAAAAAGGTGGTAGGGTGTAAAAGGGGTAGGGCGTAAGAAGTTGCGTTAGCCCCTTACACCTTACCCCTTTTACACCTTGCACCTTCTATACCCTACCACCTTTTTTAGTACCCCTGATTCTGCTGCAACTTGGGATTAGCCTGCGTTTCCTTCAGCGGAATGGGCAGGTAATAGTTGCGGTCGGCAAACCGGCGCTCCTGCACGTTGATGTAAGTATAGGTCAGCTTACCGGTGGCGTCGCGGGTGATGTTAACGCCCCGCACGGGCTGATTTTCGGTTTGGGCCGCGATACGCCAGCGCCGAACGTCGTAGTAACGGTGTTCTTCGTAGGCCAATTCAACCTGCCGTTCGCGCCGGATGCATTCGCGCATCTGCACCTGGGTCAGACCGGTCGGCAAGGCGGGCATTTTAGCGCGGGTGCGAATCTGATTCACGGCGCTATAAACACTCGCGTCCGGCCCGACGGCTTCGTTCTGCGCTTCGGCGTAGTTGAGCAGCATCTCGCCCAGACGGAAGTAAATCCACGGAGCCTGACTACCCACCGGCGCGCTGAACGCCCGACCTTCGTTAATAAACTTACGCAGGTAATACCCCGTCAGCGACGTATTAAACGGCTCGGGTCCGTCGGGGCTGTCTTTGCCGCCCGGCGTGAACGTTTCCACCGCCCGCCCCCGGTACTGAACCCCGTTGTAAAGCACGGTCGCAGCTAAGCGCGAATCGCGGTTGACGTACGGATTTTGGGCGTCGTAGCCCGACGTGGGGTCGCTGATGGCTTTGCCGTCGGTTGTTTCATAGGCGTCGACCAAATTCTGCGTGGGCATATTGCCCGCCCAACCGCCGTAGCCGTTGGGTCCGTTCCAGCGTTCGAGACCGAGGTAGCTGTCGGTCGAGGTGGTTTGGGTGCGGTCCAGAATAATCTCGGCGTTGCGGGGCGTCAGAAATAACTGCCCATAATCAGGATACAACGAGTATTGCCCCAGATCAATGACCGCTTTGGCGGCTGCCGCGGCCTGCGCGGGGGTGGCCGCAGTGCCGTAGGTCGGACTGGTGGCGTAAAGCAGCATCCGGGCTTTGAGGGCCAGAGCCGCGCCTTTCGTTGCCCGACCGATGTCGTTACCGGCGTAGCTAAGGGGTAGCAGGGCCGCGGCTTCGTCGGCTTCTTTCACCACAAAGTTGACGCTTTCCTCAACCGTGCTGCGCGTGACTCCTGAAAAGTCCGAACCTAAGGCGAAGGTTTGCGTGATAAGCGGCACCCCGCCGTAGTTGCGTACTAAATCAAAATACCGGTACGCCCGGAGAAACTTCATCTCACCGGTAAGTTGGTTACGCAGTTCGGTACTCAAGTTGGGCACGTCGCCGATTCGCTCGAAAAACGTGTTGGCGTCTTTGATGTAGCGGTAGTTCTTGGCCCACGGGTTCAGGTTGCCGTCGGCTTCGGTCGGCGCATAACCCAGAATGCCCAGGTTCGAGGGCGTCAATTCGCTTTTGTTGATTGTCCAGACACCGTAATCGTGCTTGAACATCGACTCGTCGGACATCGACGCCCACATCACTTCGGAGCCGTTCCAGTTGAAGCCAAAGCCCAGGTCGCGGTACTTCGACGTAACAAACGTATTAACCAAATTGGGGTCGCTCCAGACCGCCGTCTCGCTCAGCCGATCGATGGGCTGTTTGTCGAGGATATCGTGGTTGCAGCCCGCCACGCTCAACGCGGCCAGCAGCAGGGTGGTGTATATCAGGGTTTTCATGTATAAAGAACAAAAGAGTGAATGAGCGAAAGAGCAGCTTATTAGCGCAGAGCGTTTCGCTCTTTCGCTCATTGGTTAGAATCGGGCGCTGAGGCCGATATTGAACAAACGTTGTTGAGGATAGAACCAGCCCAGCGACGAGCCGCCTTCGGGGTCGATGGTTTTAAGCTGGTCGATGGTCAGCAGGTTGAAGCCGCTGATGTACACGCGCACCGACTGAATTTTGGCCCGTTCAAGCAAATCGGCCGGAAGGTTATAACCCAGTTCGACGTTTTTGAGCCGCACGAAACTGGCGTTCTTCAACCAGTACGTGTTGGGATACGCCCCGTTGACGCTGTCGTACATCTTGTCGGCCACGCGCGGAAAGGTGCCGTCCGGGTTGTCGGGCCGCCAGCGGTTAGCCGCGTCGACGGCGAAGAAATTACCCGTTGAGCCGGACTCCAGCAGGAGGTACTGACTGACCCGCGCTTGTCCCTGCACCAAGATGTTCAGGTCCACACCCCGGTAGTTGAGGTTCAAGGGAACGCCGTAGACAATCTCCGGTACGTTGTTGAACTTGGGCCGAATGCGGTCGTTGGCGTCGATGATGCCATCGTTATTCACGTCTTCGTACTTCAAATCGCCCGGTCCCGCACCCAGCACGTGCGGATACGCATCAACTTCGGTCTGGTTGCGAAAGATGCCAAGGGCGCGGTACAGCAACCCGCCGTAGGTCGCGTCGGCAATGGAACTTCCTTCCTGCCGCTGGTAGTCGGGAATGCTTGTGACTTCGTCCAAGTACACGACCCGGTTCTTGGCGAACGTAAAGTTTAAACCAATCGACGCGTTGATCGGCCCGTAGGTATTATTGTGCGTAATCTGGGCGTCGAAGCCGCGGTTGGTCAGAATACCGATGTTTTCGTTGGGCAGGACCAGCCCCGTGTAATCGGGCACCGATACGTTCCGGCGCGTGAGAATATTGTTCCGGCGCGTAGTAAACAGGTCGAGCGTTACGTTGAATTTGCCACTGAACAGCGTCGCGTCCAGGGCAAGGTTGGCCGTGCGGGCCGTTTCCCAGGTGACGTTGGGGTTGGCTTCCACACCCGACGACAGTCCCGGCTGCCGCTGACCCGTTGGCCCCAGAAAGTAACCTTGGTCGAAGGCAAACGCCGACAGGTATTGGAACTGCGCGATGCGGTCGTTGCCCAGCAGACCGTACGACGCCCGCATTTTTAAACTATTAATAAAGGCGGTTGCGCGCGTTTTAAACCACGGTTCTTCCGAAATGCGCCAGCCCGCCAGCACCGCCGGAAAGAAACCGAAGCGCTTGTCCTGCGCGAAATTATACGAACCATCGTAACGTCCCTGAAACTCCAGCAGGTAGCGGTCGCGGTAGTTGTATTGAATGCGCCCGAAATAATTCTGCCGGGCCGACTCGAGGGCCGTACCATTGGCCTGCGCGCCGGCTTCGCTGCCCGCAAACAACTGGTCGACGGCCGTGCTGATAAAGCCGTTGCGAAAAGCCTCGAAGTTGTCGCTGCGGAAGGTACTTTGTTCGTAAGCCAAGAAACCAGCGAACGTATGCACGCCAAACTGCCGCTCGTAACCCACGCGCCCGTTGAGCGTAATCTGGGTGACGTTGGCCTGCGTTTGGCTCAGCCCCGCGTTGTTATCCTGGTTAATTTGCGGGTCATACGTATTGGTCTGCGCATTGTAGTTGTAGGTTGTCCAGGGAATGCGGAAGGTTCGGTTAAACTGGAACAGCTTATCGACGGCCGCAAAACCGTCCACGTACAGTCCTTCCACAAACGGAATATTCTCGCGCAGGCGAACCGTCGCGTTGAGGTAGGTCCGGCGGTCGCGCTGATTGCCGAGCGCGTCGGTGACCTGCAACACCGGGTTGCGGCCCTGATCGGTGCCGGAGCCGGGCAGGCCGTTGGGATAGCGGGCGACGATGGTTGGGTAAGCCCGCAGGGCGTAGCGGAAAATCCGGGCCGCGCTGTCTAACGGGTAGTTGCGGTCTTCCTGCCGGCCGTTGAGGTCAACGCCGACGGTCAGGTTTTTACCCACGTTGGCGTCGAGGTTCGCCCGCAGGCTGTACTGGTTGTATTTGGCCGTGCCGTTGCGGTAGTAACCGTCCTGGAACAGGTTGCCCGCCGAAACTAAATACCGCACGTCGTCGCTGCCCCCGCTAACGCCGAGCGTATGGCGGTGCTGGGGCGATAAGGGTTTTAAGATCGTCGGCAGCCACCGCGTGTTGGGGTAGTTGATCGGGTCGGAGCCGTTGCGGAATTTTTCGATCTCCTCCGCCGTATAAACTTGATTCAGCCCTTGGTCGGGGTTGTCGTAATACCGAATTTCATTCAGAATCTGGGCGTAGGTCGGCGCGTCAGCCATTTCCGGGATGCGCGTTGGCGACGAAAAGCCTTGGTTAAAGTTATAGCTAATCTGCGGCTTGCCTTTCTTGCCCCGGCGCGTCGTGACCAGAATCACGCCGTTGGCGGCCTGCGCGCCGTAGATGGAGCCGGACGCGTCTTTTAGGATCGAGACGCTTTCAATTTCGTTCGGATCGAGTCGGTCTAAGCCACCGAGCCGGTTGGCGACGTTGTCGATGACGATGAGTGGGTTGGGATCGCCGAGGGGGCTGCGACCCCGGATAAAGAATTGGGAACCGTCGCGGCCGGGTTCGCCGGAGCGGTTGAGAGCAATCAGGCCGGGCGTGCGTCCGACCAAGGAGTTGGCGAGGTTAGGTTGGGGGCTTTGGACCAGGTCGCGGCCCGTAATCTCGGCGACGGCCCCCGTCAGCGTCGAGCGTTTCTGCGTTCCGTAGCCAACGACCACCACTTCGCTCAGCGCCTGCGCGTCTTCTTTGAGCTGGATGGTTAAGGCGTTCTGGTTACCAACGGGAATTTCCTGGGTGACGTAGCCGACGAAGCTGACGGCGAGGGTAACGGTGCGGTCGGGGACGGTGAAGGCGAAGTTGCCGTCGATGTCGGTGGTTGTGCCGCGCGTCGTGCCTTTCTGAACGATGGTAACACCGGGCAGGGCTTCGCCGGTGGTCGTTGTTACTTTGCCGGTGATGGCAATGCCGGCCGCTGGAACGCCGGTGGTTTGAGCCAAGCTCGCACTGAACAGGCCCGGACTAACACCAAAGAAAAACAGTAAAAAGCGCAAAATTGGGTTGACGTGTTTCATGTCGACAAAATGAATAGAGTAAAACAAGAAACTCATTAACCTCGTGTTGAAAAGTTTGTTGAAAAATATGAGAAAAACGGCCTAATTAATCCGTTGGCTCAACGTTTGTTTAAGGTTGACCGCATTTTGCTTACTCACCTTACGGCCGACCGATCCGGTTTGCGAAACCGCATAACGCAGTTGAAACAGCAATACGCAGTTGGTTTTTGAGGTCAAGTTGACACTGAGCCGGGCGATAACGATTAAATTTTCGCGTATTTAGGCTTTTCGTTGTGAACGCTACAGTCAATGCACAAACTTCCAATTATGAAAACTCTTTTTTTCCTTGCTTTTGCCGCCTTGCTACTACTGGCCTGCGTAACAACTCGTCAGGCCCGAACCGCCGATGGCTGGGTCAATCTCTTCGACGGCAAGACGCTCAACGGCTGGAAAGCCGCCGAAAACCCGGCTACGTTCAGCGTACAGGACGGTGCGATTGTTGTTTTCGGACCACGGGCGCACCTGTTCTACGACGGCCCCGTCGGGAATCACGACTTCAAGAATTTTGAGTGGAAAGCGCAGGTGAAAACCATGCCTGGCTCGAACTCCGGCATGTTCGTGCACACGGCGTATCAGGAAAAAGGTTGGCCCAGCAAAGGCTACGAGATTCAGGTGAACCAGACGCATACTGATTGGCGCAAAACGGGCAGCGTCTACGCGCTTCAGGACGTAAAGGAAACGTTCGTCAAAGACGATGAGTGGTACACCGAGCAAATTACGGTGCAAGGCAAAAAGGTAACTATTCGGGTAAACGACAAGGTGATTAACGAATACACCGAACCCGACAGCTTAAGCCGGAGCGCCAGTACCAAAAAGCTCAGCAGCGGCACCGTTGCCCTGCAAGGCCACGACCCCAAGAGCAAAGTGCTGTTCAAAGACATTATGCTGCGGGTGTTGCCGGATTAACTTTTTATAAAACCAGAACGAGAAAAGGACAGTCATTGACTGTCCTTTTCTCGTTCTGGTTTTACCTCTTCTACCGAAACCGTTGAATGCTGAAGTCCCGATCGTTGGCGTTCTGTCCAATGCGGGCGTTGAGCGTATAAACCTGCCCGTTTACGGCTACGCTGGTCGTGGCTCCCGTGTAACCATTGGCGTCATACTTGACAACCGACGCCGTTTGCCAATTGTCGGTACTGCGCACCTGAGCCACGCGGCTGCCGCCCGTCACGACGTATAAATCGCCGTTGAAGAACGTCAGGCCGTCGCCGGGCAACGAGTTGGCGGTGGGGCTGGTGTTAGAAATAATTACTTCGGTAACGGCATTGCCGTTCGCCAGATCCACTTTGTACAGCTTGCCCTGACCGGTGTTGGCCACGATAAGGTAGCCATTCGTATTGTACGCAATGCCATTCAGCCCAAAAGTAGGGCTTGAAAACCGGACATCGTCCCGGACCAGGATGCTGGCCGTACCGTCGGGCGTTACTCTGTAAATAACCGGCGAGAACGAGTCGGTTACGTAGGCCGTACCGTCGGGGGCCAGCGTTACGTCGTTGGCAAAGTTCGGGTCAGCCGCCGGCAGCAGCGCGTCCAGATCCGTCCGGCGTATCAATTGACGGGTTGTTAGATCAAACACCAGCAGTTCGGCCGTTTGGCGGGTAGTCGCCGGGGTGCTCCTGACCGACCGGCCCTGATCGCTGTTACAAACAAACACGCGGTTACCCGCCACCTTCATACCAATGCCGGCGATAAACCCAGCGTCGGTCAGCAAATCTTCGTACCGGCCGGTTATACTAACCGTACCAATTTTTCCGAACGGAATCGACGTGACCAGAAACCGATCTAATTGGGCCGAATAGGCAATGCCTTCTGGATACAGCCGGTCGGACACAAATTCGATGCGCTCGGGAAACGGCGCGTTGGGGCTGTTGCGGTGATCTTCGCAGGCGATCAGGACGTAAATAGCGCTCAGCAGGACAACGCCGGAAAAGTAAGAACGTTTCATAGGAGACGAATGGTTAACGATGAATGTGTCGGTATTAACTAATCCTATTGACTTAAAAGCCGAACCCCGCGGTTTTGTTTGAAATTGACGAATGCCAACCGTTTTTACGCGCTGGCAGTCAGGCTACCCAATCGGCAACTTAGCGCTTGGCCGTAAACATCTGTCTGCTTTGCGGAGTTGACTACGCAGACTAACGGCAACAACACCATGAAGCATTTCACCACCCTAACCGAAGCGATGGAAGACCTGCGGACGCGCGGCTATACGCACGAGTTTGGTCCCCAAAAAGATTACTTAGTTGAAAAATCGACGGACACCAAGCTCAAAGGCGAAGAATTTGAAGTCGATGAGTTTCACCGCTTCGAAGGCACCTCGGACCCCGGCGACGAAATGACGCTGTATGCCATCACGGCGACGAACGGCATGAAAGGCGTGTTTGTATCGGCGCAGGGCACCTATGCCAACGAAGTATCGTCCGAACTGATGGCTAAATTTAACGTCGAGCGGCCACAGGTCAACACCGAGGGGGCCGTACAGCCGATCAACTTATTGCCGACTGGTCAATAACCGTTTTAGGGATATTTCCAAGAAAAATCACCCGGAATCCGTAAAATTTTCCGGGTTTTTGCTTATATTTGCGGCCTTTACAAAAAATAAGCCGTACCTGACGTGCTACCCCTCTATGAAGTTATCCGAATTCAAATTCGATTTGCCCGAAAGTCTCATTGCCAAATACCCGGTTGAGCGGGGTGAATCGCGGTTGATGGTTGTTGACCGAAAAACGAAAACCATCGAACACAAACAGTTTTCGGATATGCTCAGCTACTTCGGCGACGGCGACGTGATGGTGATCAACAACACCAAAGTATTTCCGGCGCGCTTGTACGGCAACAAAGAAAAAACCGGAGCAAAAATTGAGGTCTTTCTCCTGCGCGAACTCAACCGCGAGATGAAGCTGTGGGACGTATTGGTCGACCCCGCCCGCAAAATTCGCGTGGGTAACAAACTGTACTTCGGCGACAGCGATCTGGTGGCGGAAGTTATCGACAACACGACTTCGCGCGGCCGGACGATCCGGTTTCTGTTCGACGGCAACTACGACGAGTTCATGAAAGCGGTGGACGAACTGGGCGAAACGCCCCTGCCCCGCGAGATTCAGCGCGAAGCCGAAAACGCCGACCGCGATCACTACCAAACCGTTTTTGCCCAGCACGTGGGTGCCGTTGCGGCCCCAACGGCCGGTATGCACTTTACCCGCGCCATGATGAAGCGGATGGAGATCAAGGGAGTTCACTTCGCGCCCATTACGCTGCACGTCGGCCTGGGCACGTTCCGGCAGGTAGACGTGGAAGATTTAACCAAGCACAAAACCGATTCGGAGAATTACCGCATTCCCGAAGAAGCCGCTAAGATTGTTAACGTGGCCCTCGACGCGGGCAAGCGGGTGTGCGCCATTGGTACGACGTCGCTCAAAGCCATCGAATCGTCGGTGTCGGCCAACAGCCGCCTGAAACCGGTAGAAGGCTGGACGGATAAGTTTATTTTTCCGCCCTACGAATTCAAAATTGCCAACACCCTGCTGACCAACCTGCACCTGCCGGAGTCGATTCTGATTATGATGACGAGCGCGTTCGGCGGGCACGAACTCATCAAAGAAGCGTACCAAGTCGCCATCAAGGAGAAATACCGCTTCTTCAGCTACGGCGACGCGATGTTGATTTTGTGAGTCGGGGCGGTTGACCCGTCAATGCGTATTTTTGAGGGGGCTTTGCGGCCCCCTTTTTGCTATGACTGATTCACGCACTGACGCCCGGACTTATGGACGGTTTGCCATCATCGTTGCCGGGGGCAGCGGCAGCCGGATGCAATCCGATGTGCCGAAGCAATTCCTACTACTCCGGGGCAAACCCATTCTTCAGCACACGCTGGAGCAGTTTCTAAGGGTTTCGCCCCCGCCCCGCGTCATTCTCGTTTTGCCCGCTCGCGATCTACTTACCTGGGCGACACTTTGCGAACGGTACGATTTTTACCCGGCCATCCAAACCGTTAACGGCGGAGCCACGCGTTTCCAATCGGTCCGTAATGGCCTGAACGCCATTCACGCTAAGGATGGACTGGTGGCCGTTCACGACGGCGTGCGGCCGTTTGTGCCACCGGCGATTATTCAAACCAGTTACGAGACGGCAGCCCGCACGGGATCAGCCGTTACGTGTGTGGCGGTAAAGGACTCCGTGCGGCAAGTTACGGCCGATGGCAGTCAGGCGCTTGATCGCAGCGCCCTGAGGCTGGTGCAAACGCCCCAGACGTTCCGACTCGATTGGTTTCGGCAAGCGTTCCAGACCGACGAGCTACCCCACTTCACCGACTGCGCCAGCGTTGTGGAACACGCCGGTTTTCCCATTACGCTGATTGAAGGCTCCTACGAAAACATCAAGATTACAACGCCGGAAGATTTGAAGTAGGCTGCTCGCGCGACCAACCGACGACAACGTCCAGACTGCCGATCGCATCTAATAACGCCGTCAGGTGCCTATCGGTCGTGAGCGGGTTCATGATAGACACGCGCAGCCATACCCGCCCGCGGAGCGTCGTTTGCACAATGTAAAACCGCCCGTCCCGGAGCAACTGCGCCCGGATTTGGGTGTTGAGGGCATCAAGTTGGTCGGCGGGTAAGGCGTCGTTGACGTAGCGGAAACAAACAATGTTCGATTCCGGCTCAACGGCCAGTTCAAACTGGGGTCGGCTGCGAATCTGGTCGGCGAACCGACGCGCCAAGCCGTAAAGCGTTTCAACATTTTCGGTAAATAAACCTTCGCCGTACGTCCGCAGGACGGTATACACCTTGGCGCTCATCATGAGTTTGGTGCATTCAAACGCCCGCTTGCCCGAATTAAACCAATCCTGGGCGGTGGCGTCGGCCCACAGGTACTGCGCTTTTTGCTGGAACGTCCGAAACGAATCAGCGTCGCGCCGGTAAATTACGGCCGTGACCAAGGCCGGTATCATCATCATTTTGTGAAAATCCACCACGATTGAATCCGCGCGCTCGATTCCCCGCACGAGCGGTCGGTACGTCTCCGACAGAACCGCAGCGCCCCCGTGCGCGCCGTCGACGTGAAACCAGAGTTGGTGCTTTTGGCAGAAATCAGCGATGGCCACCAAATCATCGTACGAACCCGTGGAGGTTGAGCAGGCGCTTCCAATCACGGCAAAGACGGTTAAGCCTTGCGCGTTGGCCCGTTCGTAACACGCTTCCAGGCAGTCGGTTTGCATCTGAAAGCGGGCGTTGGTAGGCACTTTGATGATGCCGTCGCTGCCCAAACCCATGATGCGGGCCGCCCGGTCTACGCAGTAGTGCGCTTCTTCGGAGACCAGAATGGCCAGCCGGTTTGCAGCGCCGTGGCCGTCTGCCCAAACATCCGTCGGAGCCGCTACGGCGCGGGCCGTCAGCAGGGCGGTCAGGTTAGCCAGCGTACCACCCGATGTCAGTAGACCCCCGGCCCCGTCGCCCAGCCCTAACTTACCCGATAACCACTGCGTAACGATGCGTTCGAGCGCGTTGGCGGTCATCCCCATCTCGTACACCGCCATGCCTTGATTCAGCATCCCCGTCAGCATTCCCGTTAGGGCCGCCAGCGGCAACGGGGCAGCCACCTGATGCCCCATAAACTGCGGGTGGTGGAGGTGTATGGACCGTTGGATTAGGTCGGCCAGCAACGGCAGCGGGTCGGCGTTAGGGGGTTGCCTAAAATCGGCCTGCCAGTGGGCCAACTGCGCGTCGGGTTCGGCGTAAGTCAGCACCGGCTGGGCACCGGCTTGGGCGGCCTGAAGGTGATCGGCCAGTAAATCTACTAAAGCGTGGGCCTGCTCGCGAAACCGGTCGGGCGAATAAGCAGCCGTGAGTTGGGTGTCCATACAGACAAAACAACCACTTAATTTTGATGCATGGAAATACTTATTTTTGATGAACTGATAATCTAAACGCATCAATGGACCTTTACCAGCTCAGGCATTTTGTGGCGCTGGCCAACACGCTGAACTACCGACGCACGGCCGAAAACGTGTTTATCGCCCAGCCCGCGCTCAGTCGGCAGATTCAGCAATTGGAGCAGGAAGTGGGTGCGTTGTTGTTTAAAAGCGACAAACGCAACGTGGCCCTAACGCCAGCCGGTGCTTACCTACGGCAGGAAGCCGGTCGATTGCTTGAGCAGTTGGACGGGGCGTTTCGGCGAACGGCGCAGATTCACCGGGGCGAAGCGGGCGAAATTCGCATTGGTCACGCCAGTTCAGCCATGCAGTCGATTTTGCCCCGGTTGCTGGTAAGTATCCGCGAGAAGACGCCGGACCTGCGCGCCCTACTGATGGAAACCACCAACCGGTTCCAAATGGCAGCCCTACAAAACCGAGAAATCGACGTAGGTTTTTCGCCCAATATCATTGCTCCGTCGAACGTCAGCAGCCGGGTAGTCTACGCCGAAAACTTCGTCGTTATTCTGCCCGAGAATCACCCGGTCAGCGCTGAAACGTTTACGAACTTGTCGGTATTTGCCCACGACGCGTTTATCCTGCCGCCCCTGCTGGAAGGCATTGGTTACGTCGAAAGCCTTCAGGCGTTGTGCCAGCAGTGGGGCTTTTTACCCAATATCGCTCATGAATCCGCTTATTCCAGTACGGTTTTGCGGTTAGTCGAAGCGGGCATGGGCATCTCCATCGAGCCGGCGTCAACGTTACGCGGTCAGAATCTACGCCTGAAAACCATTGAGTTAACTGACATACCGCAAAAAGCCGAAATGCGGATGCTGTGGTTGACGGAA
>CAXUEB010000055.1:497-1390 GCA_964249775.1 uncultured Spirosoma sp. | reverse complement strand
ACCGTATTTTGTGAGGTATGCGCGACCGACTTTCCCCTGACTACTATACCACCGGTATCCTGGCCGGCGACCGGCTTACCCTCAGCCGGGCCATTACGCTCGTCGAGAGCCGCCGACCGGACGATCAGGGCCTGGCGCAGCGGGTACTGGAAGGCGTTCTGCCGAAAACGGGTAACGGTGTTCGGGTAGGCATTACGGGCGTGCCGGGCGTGGGCAAAAGTACCTTTATCGAAGCTTTGGGGAGCTACCTAACCGGCCTGGGTCACCGGCTGGCGGTGCTGGCCGTGGACCCCACCAGCCAACGGTCGGGCGGGAGTTTACTGGGCGATAAAACGCGCATGGAGACGTTGTCCATGAACCCCAGTGCTTACATTCGTCCCAGCCCGGCGGGCGATTCGCTGGGGGGCGTGGCGCACCGCACCCGCGAAACCATGCTGCTCTGCGAAGCGGCCGGCTTCGACGTAATCTTGGTTGAGACGGTCGGCGTGGGGCAATCCGAAACGGTTGTGCACGGGATGGTTGATTTTTTCCTCCTGCTGATCCTGGCCGGGGCGGGCGACGAACTACAGGGCATGAAGCGCGGCATTATGGAACTGGCCGACGCCTTGTTGATTACCAAAACCGACGGCGATAACATTAACCCGGCCAACCGCGCCCGCGTCGAGTACCAAAACGCCCTGCACCTGTTTCCGCCCACCGGTACGGGCTGGTTTCCACCCGTACTGACTGGCTCAGCGCTGACCGGCGACGGCGTGGCCGAGCTTTGGCAAACTGTTCGGAACCATCAGACGCTAACCGAACGGAACGGTTACCGGGCCGGGCGTCGGCAAGAGCAGCAGTTAACTTGGTTCCGGTCGTTGCTGCGGCAGCAGTTAGAAGGGCGCTTCTACGGT
>CAXUEB010000055.1:0-487 GCA_964249775.1 uncultured Spirosoma sp. | reverse complement strand
CTGTTGCCGGGGCCGGCCGTTCAAACGCTTTTAGGTCAGCCATTCGCCCAGTAGTAAAGGACGCTGGTTTTCTGCTTTTGTAGACATGTACGCATTCAGAATTTTGCTCGTGGGTAGCTGGCTGTTGACCTTAACGGCGCAGGCCCAACGGGACACAACTATTACCGTTACTTCATCGGGTGGTCTGCAATTCGATCAGAAGCGGCTCGTCGTGAAACCCAACACGCGGCTGAAGCTCGTTTTCCAGAATAAAGACGACATGGCCCATAACTTAGTCGTGACGCGGCCCAACTCGCGGCTGCGCGTAGTTGAGTTTGCCCTGGCCCTCGGCGCGAAAGGCCCCGAGCAGCACCACGTGCCCAAAATGGACGAAGTCATGGCCCACACGGTTAGCGTGGAGCCGGGCGATTTGGATTCGCTAACGGTTAAGTTGACCGAAGGCGCGTATCCGTTCGTTTGTACGTACCCCGGTCACGGTTACGTCATG
>CAXUEB010000054.1:8849-21899 GCA_964249775.1 uncultured Spirosoma sp. | reverse complement strand
AGTAGCCTGTTCCCGCCCCCAAGAACCGACTGACACGACCCAGACGGAGGCCGCCATGACGACGGAAGCCGCGCCCGACCAGGACGCTCCACCCCCGGCTGAGGAACTGGCTCCCGAACAGCCCGTTCAGCCCGCAACCGCGGCTAACCGCCAGATCATTCGCAACGCCGAGCTGCGCTTTCGAGTCACCAATTTTGCGGAATCCGGCCGGGCCATCGACCGGGCCGTTCGGCAGGCAGGCGGGCAGATCGCCAACGCCAACGAAACTAAGTTCGACAACCACATTCAAAACGCGCTGACGATTCGCGTGCCGGCGGCCCGGCTCGACGCGTTTCTGGAATTGGTCCTGAAACAATCCATCTTTACGGACACGAAAGCCCTCACGGCCGAAGACGTAACGCGCCGGTACGTAGACGTGGAGGCCCGCATTCGTAGCAAACGGGCCGCCGAAGAAACGTACCTGCGGCTGCTCAAACAGGCCCGCAGCGTGGCCGACGTGCTGAAGGTTGAGGAACAACTGGCTAAACTTCGCGAGGAGCGCGAGGTGCAGGAAGCCGAACTGCGCCAACTCAAAGACGAGGTTGCGCTGAGCACCGTCAACCTGACGTACTACGAACAAACCGAAGCAGCCCTGCGCCCCCAAGAGCCATTCTACGTGCAGATCGGCCGCAACTTGACCGACGGGTTTCGGCTGGTCAGTACGGTGGTGGTCGGCGCGTTTTACTTCATACCCCTGGGCCTGATCGTGGCGGCTGTGGTGTGGCTCGTCGGTCGCTGGCGACGCAAGCGCCGGCCGCTGAATTAACCAGGCGCTTAACCAACTGGTAGAGTTCGCACCGATTTATTTGGATAATGATACTCAATAAAAAAATCCGACTATTACTTGCTTTACTTAATCGATTAAGCATACATTTGGCAACGCTGCCGTCGAAAACGCCAACCGGTTGATCTGATTCGTCGGCTACCCATCGCCCATGACCAAGCACAAGGTATCCTTGAAAGATATTGCGCAACGGGCGGGCGTTTCGACGGCGTTAGTGTCATACGTGCTCAACGGCAAAGAAAAAGAAAGTCGGGTCGGGCCGGAGATGGCCGTTACCATCCGGCAGATTGCGGATGAGCTAAATTACCAGCCCAATTATTTAGCGAAGAGCTTACGGAGTGGAAAAACGCAAACCATCGGGTTAATCATTGCGGATATATCCAACCCGTTTTTTGCCAATATCGCCCGCATCGTCGAAGACGAAGCCAAACGAAACGGCTACACGGTCATCATCGGCAGTTCGGACGAAGACGCGGGCAAATCGGAGGATTTACTCAACGTGTTGCTGAACCGGCAGGTCGACGGCTTCATTATCGTTTCGTCGGAAAATACAGAAGAACAAATTCGCTACCTGAACAGCCGCAACGTCCAATTCGTCCTGCTCGATCGCTACTTCCCCCACATACCAACGGATTACGTTGCGCTGAACAACCACAAAGCCGCTTACGAAGCCGCTTCGCACCTGATTCAGGGCGGATACAGCAACGTCGGGCTGATCGCGTACCGGTCGGGGCTATTTCACATGCAGGAGCGGATTCGGGGGTACTTGGATTCGCTGCGGACAAACGAAATCCGGTTCCAGCCGGAATGGGTGACGGAGGTTGAATTTAACCGGATTGAGCCGGAAATCCGGGCGGGCATTGACGCGATGCTGGCGTCGGACCGGGCGGTAAATGCCTTGATCTTTGCAACGTATCGACTGGCCATCAGCGGTTTGCGGTACATCAACGAACTGGGCTTGAACGTACCAAACGATCTGGCAATTGTTAGTTTCGGCCAAGCCGAAGCGTTCGACCTGTATTACTGCCCAATTACGTATTTGCAGCAGCCGATGGAGGAGTTAGGGAAAACGGCCGTCGGACTGCTCATCGGGAAGCTCAACAGTATACCCGAAGCACCCAAGCAGATTTTGATGGAAGCCACCTTAATTATCCGAGATTCATCGAAACTACGAACGCTGGTTAGCTGATTGGCTATTTTTTCACGAGTAGCTTAACCGATTAAGTTCTTCCCGGAGCGGGAACGGCTCGTCCATCCTAAACCCTTAACCCTATTCTATGCAACGAAGACATTTCCTGAAATCAGCCGTGCTCGGCTCGACTGCCCTGATGACCGGGCTGCCCCTGTTCCGTTCGGAAGCCGCCGTTCCCAAGCTCAAGATTACCAAGATTCGCTACTACGCGGCTCCGGGCTACACCAAGCCCCTGTTCAATCAGGCGCGCGGCATCGTGGAGATTGAAACCGACGGTGGTATCGTCGGCATTGGCGAAGGCGGCTCGAAGGACATGATCGAGCAGTTGGCGCAGATGATGATCGGCGAAAATCCGTTTCGCGTCGAGCATATCTGGCAGAACCTGTACCGGGGGATGTTTTACCCGCCGGGCCGCGAAAAACTCCACGCGCAGGGAGCGCTGGACATGGCGCTCTGGGACATCAAAGGCAAGGCGCTGGGCGTACCGGTTTACGAACTCTTGGGCGGAGCGACGCGCGAATACGTCGAATGTTACGCCACCGGCTTCCGGGCTTCCAAGGCCAAAACCGAGGAAGAACGCGCCCGCGACTGCATCGAAGCGGGTTTGCGGTCGTACCGCATCGGGCCGACGGGCGGCAACGGGGCGGACCCGTTCGACTTCTACGACAACGCCAAAAAGACCATTGACTTCTGTAAGCGCATTGATCAGGCCGTGGGCGGGGAAGGCAAGTGGGCAGTCGATCTGCACACCCGTTTCGACACGACCGAAGGGCTGAAAATCTGTAAGGCGCTCGAAGATACCGAGCCGTACTTCGTGGAAGACGTCGTGCGGTCCGAGAATCAGGAAGTTTACAAGACCGTGCGGGCGCTGACCACCGTGCCCATCGCCGTCGGTGAGCAATTCGGCGACCGCTGGGACACCAACAACTTCATCGAGCAGCACCTGATCGACTACACTCGCGTGACGTTGCCCAACACCGGCGGCATTTCGGAATTCAAGAAGATTGCCCACCTGTGCGAAACGCATTACGGCGGCATGATTCCGCACTTCACGGGGCCGCTGTCGGTCGCTGCGCTGGTGCACACATTGGGGTCGAGCAGCCCGACGCGCTGTCTGATGGAACTGGCCGGGGGCGAACCCGAACGCCCGGCTTATTTCAACGAGGACTTGATTAATTTCAAAAACGGCAAGCTGTACCTCAATCCCGAGCCGGGCTTAGGCGTCAGGTTCGACCCGAAAAAAGCGCAATTCCTCCTGGAAATCACCGCCAACACGAAGTTCCCGCACCCCATCCTGAAAGCCCCGGACGGGTCGATTCACAATTGGTGAACTTGATATATGGTGTATGATATATGATCGGCGATGTTATCTCGTGCATTATACATCATATATCATACACCATATATCATACATCTCTTACCTATTACCTAAATCCCCAATCCATGAAACAGTTTCTAACCTACTTCCTTTGGCTCTCGCTGGGGCTGGGCTACGGCTTCGCGCAGAGCAACCGGGTGACCGGCAAGGTGACCGGTACGGACAACCAAGCCCTGCCCGGCGTCAACGTTCTGATTAGCGGCTCGTCGACCGGCACCACCACCGACGCGCAGGGTAACTTCGCCATCAATGCCCCCGCCGATGCTTCATTGGTGTTTTCGTTTATCAGCTACGTCAGCCAGACGACTCCGGTCAATAACCGCTCGATCGTCAACGTACAATTGGTCGAGGATGCCAGGGCGCTAAACGAAGTCATCGTCACGGCGCTGGGTATCAAGAAAGAAGCCAAAACGCTCGGTTACGCTACGGCGACGGTCAACGCCGAGCAGATCAACGTCAACCGCACGCCCAACTTCGTGAGCGGCTTGCAGGGTAAAATGGCGGGGGTTAACATCACCACGATGGGCAGCGGCCCGGCGGGAACGGCCAAAATCCGTATCCGGGGACAGTCGTCGTTTTCGGGGCAGAACAACCCGCTCATCGTCATCAACGGCGTACCCATAGACAATTCCAACTACTCGCTGGGGGGCGACTATGGCAACCGGGCGTCAAACAGTTCGGACGGGGGCGACGGCCTGAGCAGCATCAACCCCGACGACATTGAAGAGATGACCGTCCTGAAAGGGGCCACGGCAGCCGCGCTCTACGGTTCCCGCGCCAAAGACGGCGTGGTGATGATTACGACCAAGAGCCGGGGCACGGGCAAAGGTTTCGGCGTGACCTACAACGCCAACTTCACGACCGATACGCCCTTAGATTTTACCGATTTCCAGTACGAATACGGGCAGGGCGAAGGTGGCCGACGGCCAACCACGCGCGACCCAACTTCGGGCGTGTGGAGCTTCGGGGAGCGGTTTCAGCCGGGCATGACCCAGATTTTGTTCGACAACGAAACCTGGCCCTACGAACCGGTATTTGGGCGAATCCGTAAATTCTACCGCGTCGGCACCAATCTTACCAACACCGTCACGGTCTCGAACAACGGGCAAACCGGCGGGTTCAGCCTGTCGTTGAGCAACACCGACAACAAGGGGATTATGCCCAACAACACCTTTAACCGGAAGGTGATTAATCTCGGTTTCTCGCAGAACATTACGTCGAAACTGACGGCGTCGGGTAACATCAATTACTCAAAAGAGAATAACATAAATCCGCCCCAACTGAACACGCAGGATTTGACGGTCCCAACGGTGATTTTGACGTTGGCGAACTCGATGCCGTTCGAGGCCCTGCAACAAAACCAAACCCAGCCCAACGGCGACGAATTCGTGTTTTCGCGCTTTCTGGTCCGCAACAACCCGTACTACTCGATGAATTACAAATTCGAGAACGTTGTTCGGGACCGGCTCTTTGGCAACGTTGCCCTTCGTTACCAACTTACCGACTGGCTGTATGTGCAGGGCCGGATCGCGCAAGATTTTTACGTCAGGAACCAAGAGTACAACCTGCCGAACGGGTACGCGCCCATCGCCCGCGCCCCGACGGGCTTCGTCAACGGCTCTTACACGCAGGACGTGCGCCAGAACACCGAACGCAACATCGACTTTTTCCTCGGCGCGAACCGGACGTTCGGGCCCATCGGCGTGGACGTGACGCTGGGCGGCAACGCGCGCTACGCCCGCAATACGTACAACAGCGTGACGGTGCAGGACTTCGTGCAGCCGGGCCTGTACACCGTCATGAACGGGCGCATCAAGGACCCGCTGTACGCCCTGTCGGAGCGAAAAATTAACTCGCTCTTCGGGGCCGCAACAATCTCCTACAAGGAATTTCTATTCCTCAACGCCACGGCCCGCAACGACTGGTTTTCGACCCTGGCCCCTCAGAATCGCAGCATCCTGTACCCGTCCATCGGAACCAGCTTTGTGTTTTCGCAGGCGTTCGACGGGCTGCCCTCTTGGCTGTCGTTCGGCAAGCTGCGGGCCACCTACGCGCAGGTCGGCTCGGACAACGTTGATCCCTACTCGAACGCGCTTTACTTCGCCGTGGACAACAACCAGTTTCCCAATCCGGCGGGGCAGTTGGTGCCCGTCGGTGGCATCAACGCCAGCGTGGTGCCTAACCGAACCCTGCGTCCGCTCCGCATCCAGGAATCCGAAGTGGGCTTAGAACTGAAGTTGTTCCAAAACAAAATCGGCTTTGACTTTACGTATTACTCCAAACTGACCGACGACCAGATTCTGGCCGCGCAGGTGTCGGATGCGTCGTCGTATACCAGCAAGCTCATCAACGTCGGGCGGAGCCGGAACCAGGGTCTGGAAATGCTCCTGACCTTCTCGCCCGTGACGACCCGGCAGTTCCGCTGGGACGTGAGCGCCAACGCGTCGAACAACACCTCTGAAGTGCTCCGGCTGGGCCTATCGCCCAACGATACGGGCATCACCGTCGGCGGGGGCGGGGGCGGGGGCCGGACGCTGAACCAGGTCGTGGGCAAACCCATCGGGCAGTTATACACCTTTGTGTATCAGCGCGACGCCCAGGGCCGCCAGGTGTTCGACGCCCGGAGCGGACTACCCCTGCGGAACAACGTCCTGCAAAACGTAGGCAACGCCCTGCCCAGATACTTCGGCGGCATCACCAACACCTTTACGTACGCGGGTATCCGGCTGTCGACGCTGGTCGATTTCAAGCTGGGCCACAAGATGATCACCGGCCGGAACATCAACTACCTACGCCACGGGCTGTCGAAGCGGACCTTGCCGGGCCGGGCTGAAGGCTACGTCATCGGCGACGGCGTGAACCCCAACGGCGAGGTGAACCAGACGCGCGTGGCCGTGCAGCCCTTCTACGAATCCATCAACCCGCTGGGCGTCAACGAGGACTTTGTGAACAACGCGGGCTTCTGGAAACTGCGGCAGATCACGCTCGGCTATGATTTCTCGAAGCTGCTGCCCGAACGATTTTTCGTCAAGGGCCTGCGGGTAGACGCCGTGGCTAATAACGTTTTGGTCATCAAGAAGTGGACCGAGAACATGGATCCCGAAGAAATCTTGGTCTCGTCGGACAACGCCGTGGGGCTGGATTTTTGGCCTGGTTTGCCACCTACGCGGAGTATGGGGTTTAATCTCAACCTCAGGTTTTGAACGTTCGGTTTTGATTCTTAAACCTATAAGGTCTTGGAGACCTTATAGGTTTATAACCAACCACTTCCATGAAAACATACTTAAAATATCCGCTTGCCCTCTTACTCCTGCTCGGTTCGTTGGCGGGCTGCGACGAGGGCTTTACCGAATTGAACACCAACCAGGTAAACCCGACCGCGCTGGCGTCGCCGTTGGTGCTCAACCGGGGCATTATTAACACGACTTACCTCGACGGATTCGGGACGCTGGGGATGCTGACCTACAACTTCGGCATCGTGCAGCAGATCATTACGCCCTACGGCAGCTCGCTTTCGGGCGGCAACTACGACCAGGTCAACAACGGCAATACGCCCTTGGTCTGGACGAATATGTACCGCAACGTGTTGAAGCAGTTGGTGGCCGTGCTGGAGCAAAGCAAGAGCGACCCGCTGCAAGTAAACACCTACAACGCGGCCCGCATTTGGAAAGCCTACGTCTTCATGATCCTGACCGATACCTACGGCGACGTGCCGTATTTCGAGGCCGGCCAAGGGTACACGACAGAGATTATTACGCCCAAGTACGATGCCCAGCAGGCCATCTACAAGGACATCCTGAAGGAACTGGAAGAAGCCACGGCGGCCCTGACGACTACCCAGGCCGCCATCACGACCGATATTCTGTACGCAGGCGACGTGGCAAAGTGGAAGAAATTAGGCTACTCGTTGATGCTGCGGGCGGCCATGCGCCACTCGAAAGTAGACCCCGCCACAGCGCAGGCCTACGTCGCCAAGGCCGTGGCGGGCGGGGTGTTCCAATCCAACGCCGACAACTCAATCATTCGGCATACGGCCATTTGGAACAATCACATCGCCAACCACTTAGGTGCCCGCGAAAAAACCAACTTCTACCTCGCGGCTCCGTTCGTCGATTATCTGAAAGCGAACAACGACCCGCGCCTGCCGGTTTTCGCGGTGCGCTACGTCGGGGCCAAAGGCGGGCAGGAGCAAACACCCGCGCGGGCGACATCGGCCCCCAACGTGCAGATCGGGATGCCGATGGGCTACAACGACGTAACCATTACGTCGGTGTTGGCGCAGAACAACGTGGCCAGTCTGTGGGACTTTTCCCAGGTAAATCTAACTACGGTGCTGAAATTAGACGCGCCCGAATTTCACATTACCTACGCCCAGACGCAGTTGCTCCTGGCCGAAGCCGCCCAACGGGGCTGGGTGACTGGATCGGCGGCCGAGTATTACCAGCGGGGCATCCGGGCCAACTTGGAGCAGATGGCGTCGTATGGTACGGCCGCCGTCATCCCCGAAGCGACCATCAAAGCGTACTTAGACAGTCAGCCGTTTGTGGCCAGCCGGGCGCTGGAACAAATCAACACGCAGTACTGGGTAGCCTCGTTCTTAGACGGCACCGAAGCCTGGGCCAACTTCCGGCGCAGCGGTTTCCCAGCCCTCAAGAAAAACCCGTATCCCGGCTCCGAAGTCCGGGGCGACTTTATTCGCCGGCTCATCTACCCCGACACCGAAATTGTGGTCAACTCGGCCAACCTAAACGAAGCTATCACGCGGCAGGGACCGAATACGCTCGATACACGGGTCTGGTGGGATAAGCCGTAAGATTTTTGACAGGATAAAACAGGATTTCTTCAAGCAACCTATCTTGTTTTATCCTGTCAAAAAACAGTATTCAGCCCTTAAACACAACATCTCAACTTTTTACCATTTCTCATGAATAAACTCGACTCTACCCGTCGCGAAACGTTGAAACTACTGGGCTTCGGCTCGGCCGGGCTGCTGGGCATGATTGGTGGCACGGCCAACGCGCAGGCTCGCGAACAAGCCGGAACGCCCGCTTACGCCAACGGTATGGCTCCGGTCAAGATTAAAAGCGTCAAGGCCATTGCCACGGCCCCGCAAGGCTCGAACCTGATTGTGGTGAAAGTCGAAACGACCGAGCCGGGGCTGTACGGCTTAGGCTGCGCGACGTTTACGCAGCGGGCAGTGGCCGTCGTGGCCGCCATCGACAGTTACCTCAATGATTTTTGCGTCGGCAAGGACGTGGATAACATCGAAGACATGTGGCAGGGGGCTTACGTCAGTTCGTACTGGCGCAACGGGCCGGTGCTCAACAACGCCTTGAGCGGCTTAGACCAGGCGCTGTGGGATATCAAAGGCAAACGCGCCGGGATGCCGGTGTACAAACTGCTGGGTGGTAAGGTCCGGTTCGCCATTCCGTGCTACACCCACGCGGGCGGTACCACGCCCGAAGCCGCGGCCGACAGCACTACCAAGCTCATGGAGCAGGGCTTCAAGTACATCCGCATTCAGCAGGGCGGCTACGGAGCCGTGGGCGCGACCACTGCCCAACCCGATTTCAAAGCGGCCGGTTTCGGGGGAGCCACCGACAATTACATGAACGAGCGGCTATACCTCAAATCGGTGCCGAAGATGTTCGAGGTGGTCCGTAAGCAGTGTGGCGACGAGATCGAACTGCTCCACGACATCCACGAGCGGGTGCAGCCCATCGACGCCATCAACATGATTAAAGCGGTCGAAGAGTACCGCCCGTTCTTTATCGAGGACCCGTTCTCGCCCGAAAACATGAAGTGGTTCGCCAACCTGCGGCAGGCGACCTCGGTGCCGATTGCGATGGGCGAGTTGTTCAACAACATCAACGAGTTCAAGGAGCCGATGGTCAACCAATGGTTTGACTTCATCCGCATTCACGTCTCGCAGATTGGCGGCATCACCCCGGCCATGAAAGTCGCGCGCTTGGGCGAGTGGTTCAACATCCGCACCGCCTGGCACGGGCCGGGCGACGTATCGCCGGTGGGTCACGCGGCCCACGCCCACATCGACCTCGCCGTCTGGAACTTCGGCATCCAGGAAGCCGTCAGCTTCTCCGACAAAATGAAGGAAGTCTTCAGCGGCTGCCCGACGATGAACAAGGGCTACATGTCGGTCAACGAGGTGCCGGGCTTAGGCGTGGACATCAACGAGAAAGAAGCCGCCAAATACCCCATCGGCACCAAGTCGAACTGGCAGGTACGTAAAATGGACGGAACGCTGATTCGGCCTTAATAGAACACAGATTTTTACGATCCGTATGATGAATTAAGATCCTCTTCAATCATATGGATCATAAAAATCTGCGTTCTATTCTACCCAAAATCCTAAACCATGAAAAAACCACTCTCCCGCCGTTCCGCCATCCAGTCCGTACTCGGTTTGGCCGGAACGGGGCTGCTCTTGCCCGAATCGTCGTACGCCCAGAACCCCCAGCCGTTCCGGGATTACAGCAAGGTAAAGATTACCAAGCTCGAAACGTTTCTGGTCAAGCCGCGCTGGATTTTCCTGAAAATTCACACCGACGTCGGCATTCACGGCCTGGGCGAACCCTTGCTCGAAGGGCGGGCGCTGACGATTCAGACGGCCATTAAAGAAGTCGAACCGTACCTGATCGGCAAGGACCCGCGCGCGGTCGTGCACCACTGGCAGGCGATCTACCGGCACGCCTTCTACCGGGGTGGGCCGATTCTGACGAGCGCCCTGAGCGGCATCGACCACGCCCTGTGGGACATCAAAGGTAAGTTGCTGAACGTACCGGTCTACGAACTCTTCGGCGGCCCCACCCGCGATCGGGTTCGCATTTACGGCCGGGCGAGCAACGCCGACGATATGAAAAAGCGGAAGGCCGAAGGCTTTACGGTTATTAAGACGGGCGTAGCCAAGAAGAATTCGGCCAATATCGTCGAGAATCCCCAATTCATCCAGTACGCGGTCGACAACTTCGCGTCACTGCGGGAAGCGGGCGGCAAGGACATGGACATCGGCATCGACTTCCACGGGTCCATCTCGCCCCAAACGGCTAAGGTCTTGATCAAACAGTTGGAGCCGTTCCAGCCGATGTTCGTGGAAGAACCCTGTCAGGCGCAGAACGTCGATACGATGGTCGACATCGCCAGGGGAACCCACCTGCCCATTGCTACTGGTGAGCGGATTTTTACCAAGTGGGGCTTCCGCGAAATCTTAGAAAAAGGAGCCGCCAGTATCGTCCAGCCCGACCTGTGCCACGCCGGTGGCCTGACCGAAGGGCGGCTTATCGCGGGCATGGCCGAAGCGTATTACGTGCCGGTTGCGCCCCACAACCCGATGGGACCGATTTCGCTGGCCGTTGGGCTGCACCTGGCCGCCAGCGTCCCAAATTTTCTGGTACAGGAGCAGGTTTCGCTGGGTGAAGGCTACCTAAAAAAGCCTTTCACGTTGGAAAAAGACGGCACGGTGCTGATTCCGCGCGGACCGGGGCTGGGCGTCGAGTTGGACGACGCCAAGATGAAAGACAAAATCGGCCACGACTGGAAAAACCCGGAGAGCTATAACGCGCTGGATGGATCGGTGGTGGATTGGTAGTTTGCCGTTTATCATTCCGAGGAACCTTTATGAGACGCTTATAAGGTTTCTCGGAATGACAAAAGTGAATAGTTAACCAATTCGATTCCCTTGAAAACGATACTTCTTTCTCTTTGGCTATTGCTGTGTCTGGTCGGCAACAGGATGCCCACCGCCGAACCTCCGCAGGCTACGATTACCAACGGCTTGGTGCGAACAACGCTGTACTTGCCCGACGCGCAACGCGGCTACTACCAGGGCACCCGCTTTGACTGGTCGGGCGCGTTCAAAAGCCTGGAACACAATGGGCACCAGTACGTTGACCAGTGGTTTGAGATCTACGATCCCAAGATTCACGACGCCATCAACGGACCCGTGGAGGAGTTCACGGCCCTGGGTTACGCGGATACCAAACCCGGCGATACGTTCGTCAAAATCGGGGTGGGCGTTCTGCGCAAACCGGACGACAAACCGTACTCATTTGCCCGACCGTACGACGTAGTAGATTACGGAAAATGGAACGTAAAAACCGGCAAAGACTACGCTAATTTTCGGCATGAACTGTCCGACGAGGGCGGCTATGCATACCAGTACGTAAAAACGGTTCGGTTGGTGAAGGGCAAGCCCGAACTCGTGCTGGAACACCGTTTGGAAAATACCGGCCGGAAACTCATCGAAACAAGCGTGTACAACCACAACTTTTTCGTGATTGACAAGCAACCCACGGGGCCGGGCATTGAAGTCAGGTTTCCGTTTGCCGTGAAGGGCGAAGGGCGCGGCTTTGGCAGTGCGATTCTGACGAAGGACAGCAGTTTGGTGTACGCCCGCGACCTGGAAAAGCGGGAACAAGTCTTCAGCGCGGGTTTGCAGGGTTTCGGTCCAACGGCCGACGCCTACGACATCCGCATCGAGAACGTAAAAACCGGGGCCGGCGTGCGGGCGACGGGCGACCAACCGATTGAAAAACTCGTTTACTGGGCCTGTTCGACTACGTCCTGCCCCGAACCCTACGTAAAGCTCAGGGCCGCGCCCGGTCAGACCGTAACCTGGACCATCACGTACGCCTTTTACCAGAAAGCTACGCCATGAAATTAGTCTGTGTTTTACTCATTGTGTGCGCGTTGCTTCCGTACGGCCGGATGCGTTCGGACGTAAACGGAAGGCTGGTTCCGGCCGAAACCGCTGATGCCGACTGGCCGACCTACGGCGGTAATCCGGCGGGGAACCGGTATTCACCGCTGACGCAGATTAACTTGACCAATGTCAGCAATCTGGACGTGGCCTGGACGTTCGACACGGGCGAAAACGGCAGTTCGGCCGAGCGGGGTTCCGACATTCAATGCCAGCCGATTGTGGTAAAAGGCGTTCTGTATGGCACGACGCCCCGCATGAAGGTATTCGCCGTTGATGCCGCGACGGGTAAGCCGCGCTGGACGTTCGACCCGTTCGCCAAGTCCGGCAAGCAGCCCCGCTTTCATCCCCTGCGCGGAGTGGTGTACTGGGAAGATGGGCCCCGCAACGGCGGCCGGGACCAGCGCATCCTGTATTCAGTCGGGGCCACGCTGTATGCCCTTAACGCCCGGACCGGCGAACCCATCGCCAGCTTTGGCCAAAATGGGGAAGTTGATTTGCACGAAGGACTGGGCGATAAAGAGTCCCTCGGCCACGACGTAACGAACCTGTCCATCCGGTCCACGACGCCGGGCGTGGTGTACAAAGATTTGCTCATCATGGGGTCGAGCGTGTCAGAAGGGGGCGACGCGCCACCGGGCTACATCCGGGCGTTCAACGTCCGCACCGGTAAGCTGGCCTGGACGTTCCACACCATTCCCCTGCCGGGCGAAGACGGCTACGAAACCTGGTCGCCGGATTCGTACCGGAAGCTCGGCGGGGCGAACTGCTGGGCCGGGATGGTCATTGATGACAGACGGGGCGTAGTCTACGCCGGAACGGGATCGGCTTCGGTCGATTTTTACGGTGGGGCACGGAAAGGACAAAATCTGTTTGCCAACTGCGTGATTGCGCTCGACGCGAAAACCGGCAAACGTAAATGGCATTTCCAGACCGTGCAC
>CAXUEB010000054.1:0-8839 GCA_964249775.1 uncultured Spirosoma sp. | reverse complement strand
CGACCTCTGGGACCGCGATTTACCCTGCCCGCCGACCCTCTTGACCGTTACACAAAACGGCCCCGACGGTCGGCCTCGCAAAATCGACGCCGTCGCGCAGGCGACCAAAGACGGTTACGTGTTTGTGTTCGACCGCGATACCGGCAAACCCTTGTTTCCGGTGCGCGAAGTACCGGTGCCTACGACGCCCGCTCTGCCCGGCGAACACCCGTGGCCCACGCAGCCCGTGCCCGACAAACCAGCTCCGTTTGCCTTGCAGGACGTAAACGAGTCAACCGTCACCAACCGAACGCCGGAAGCGCGGGCCTACGTCCTGGAGCGGCTGCGAAACAGTCGGCAGGGTGGCAAGTGGGTCTTACCGAGCGAGGAAGGGTCCCTGATTTACGGCATGGGCGGGGGCGCGGAGTGGGGCGGCACGGCCGCCGACCCGGACGGTATTTTTTACGTGAATGGCAACAACATGCTCTGGTGGCTCAAGATGCGCGACAGCCGCCTGCGGACGACCGGCGTGGCCCAAACGCGGGGCGCGGGACTGTTCAACGCCAACTGCTCGGTCTGTCACGGCCTAAGCGGTAAGGGCAGCCCGGAAGACAAATCGACCGGAGCGCAGGCGTACCCCGACCTGACCCACGTCGGCAAGCGATTGAGTAAAGATCAGATTCACAGTTTGTTGATGACCGGCCGGGGGCGGATGCCGTCGTTTAGTCACCTTGCCCAAGCCGACCGGGAAGCCATCGTTAACTTTCTTTTAAACTTAGACGCAAAGTCCACGGCGACGGCTTCCGCGTCGGTCGATATTCACCAATCGGGCGTGGCGACGAAGGGCGACGAGCGGGATGAGTTTCCGTACATACCGCCTTATCTGAACAACGGCAACACGCAGTTCCGCGACCCGGACGGCTACCCGGCCATCAAGCCGCCTTGGGGCACGCTCAACGCCATCAACCTCAACACCGGCGAGTACGTTTGGCAGGTGCCCTTGGGCGAATACCCGGAGCTAACCAAGAAGGGCGTTCCACCGACCGGTACGGAAAACCACGGCGGTCCGCTCGTGACGGCGGGCGGACTGCTGTTCATTGCCGCGACCTACGACGAAAAACTCCGGGCCTTCGACCGGAAAACCGGCAACATCGTGTGGGAACGTAAACTCCCCGCCGGGGGCTTTGCCACGCCCATTACGTATCAGGTGGCCGGTCGGCAGTACGTCGTCATCGCGGCCGGGGGCACGCGCTACGGTCTCAAATCGGGCGGTTCTTACGTGGCGTTTGCCTTGCCTGTGGATAGGTAATTGGTTAATTGGGCAACTGGGTAATTAGGCCAATCAGTAAGCTATTCCAGTTAACCAATTACTCTAATTGCCCAATTAACCAACTACCAATGACGAATCAGCTACTGTGTTGTGATTGGGGGACGTCTTCGTTTCGATTACAGCTTATCAATGCACCGGATTATCAGTGCGTTGGCGAAGTTTTTTCGCCAGAAGGCATCGCCGTGACGTTCGATCGGTGGCGCAGAACCGGCCGGGCGAACGGTATCGAGAAAGCTACGTTCTTCCGGCAGCAACTCAAGAAACAGGTCGACGCCTTAGCCCGGAACCTGTCGACTGACCTGACTGGTGTGTCCATCACCATTTCGGGCATGGCTTCGTCGTCTATCGGTATGGTTGAAGTGCCCTACGCCACCCTGCCGTTCGCGCTGGACGGTAGCCAGGCCACCGTCCGGCACGTTGCGACTCAGCCCGACTTTCCGCACGATATTCTGCTTATCTCCGGCGTTCAGAGTCAGCAGGACGTGATGCGGGGCGAGGAAACGCAGCTCATCGGTCTGCTCGCCCTGCTCGACCAATCCGGCGACAAAATCGGACGGGCAACGTTCATCTTTCCCGGGACTCACTCGAAGCACATGACGATTGAAAACGGCTGTTTAATTCAGTTTGATACGTACATGACCGGCGAGGTATTCGACCTGATGGCCAACCAAAGTATCCTGCACGATTCAGTCGACGCGGCCGACCTGGCTCAATTTTCGGAGGGAGACCGGGCGGCTTTCCGGCGGGGTGTTCACCAGTCAATGACCGGTCAGGTGCTGAACAGCTTGTTTACGGTCCGCACGAATCAGCTTTTTGGCAAACTGACCAAGCGACAGAATGCCCTGTACCTCAGTGGGCTTCTAATCGGCTCGGAACTCAACCCTCTTTCCGACAAACCCGACTGGCCGATTGTGCTGTGCAGCGGCAGTAAGCTGGTGTCTTTCTACCAATTGGCCATCGACGCCTTGCATCTTTCGGGGCGGACGATCACAGTTCCCGCCGACGTAATCGACCGGGCGGCCGGCGTGGGCCAGGTGCTTTTGTTTCAGAATCAGGTAACCAACGAAACGGCCGCACCGGCGATCCGACCATGAGCAAACCGGTGTTCTCCCCAGAACTATTCGCCCAGGCACCCATCGTCGGTATCGCACGCGGTCTGTCCGCCGACGCCATCGCGCAGATTCTGCCCCGCTACCGGGAAGCGGGCCTAACGACCCTCGAAATCACGATGAACACACCCGACGCCGAAGCGCTGATTCGCTACGCGCTGGAGCATTACGGTGACAGCTTGAACATCGGCGCGGGCACCGTCTGCACGACCGACGACCTGGACCGGGCACTGGCGGCCGGAGCGCAGTTCATCGTAACGCCGATTCTCGACGAGTCGGTCGTTCGGGCCTGCGTAGCGCGGGGCGTCCCAATCTTTCCCGGTGCGTTTACCCCATCCGAAATCTACCGGGCCTGGGCGCTGGGGGCGTCGATGGTCAAGGTGTTTCCGTGTACGTCGCTCGGACCGGCCTACATCCGGGACCTGAAAGGACCGCTGAACCCAATTAAGCTGTTACCAACGGGAGGAGTTAGCCTGACGAATATGACCCAGTTTTTCGAGGCCGGCGCGGACGGGCTGGGTATCGGCAGTGAACTCGTTGACAAAGCCTTGATTAAAGCCCAGGACTGGAGCGGCTTAACGGCGCATTTCCAGAAATTCTTGGCCCAACTGCCGGCTAACGCAAAACTTTCTGATAGCCAACCTCAACCGAACCCGGTATGATAACCTCTCCAACGTCTACCCCCCCGACGGTTGCTACCACCAAGCGTTACCGGTGGCTAATCGTCGTTTTGTTGTTTACCGCGACGACCATCAACTACCTCGACCGCCAAATCATCGGGTTGCTGAAGCCAATCTTGGAAGTCGAATTTAGCTGGACCGAAACCCAGTTCGCCCGGATTGTGATGGCGTTCACGGCCGCCTACGCCGTGGGGCTGCTGGGGTTCGGCTGGTTTATTGATAAAGTGGGCACTAAGATCGGCTACGCCGTCACGGTGGCGTTCTGGAGCGTGGCCGGGATGCTGCACGCCCTGGCCCGCAGCGCGTTCGGCTTTGGAATAGCCCGCGTCGGCCTGGGCTTGGGCGAAGCGGGTAATTACCCGGCGGCCGTCAAGACCGTGGCCGAGTGGTTTCCGCAACGCGAGCGGGCGCTGGCGACGGGCCTGTTCAACGCCGGTACGAGTCTGGGCGTGGTGGCGGCCCTGCTGCTGGTGCCGCCCATCCTGAGCCGCTACGGCTGGCCCGACGTGTTCTGGATTACCGGCGCACTGGGCTTCGTGTGGTTAGTGTTCTGGTGGATTTTCTACGAGGTTCCGGCCAAGCAAAAACGACTGACCGCCGACGAATACGCGTACATTACCAGCGGGCAGGAGGAGCAGCCGGCTACCCAAACGCCGGTTAACTGGTTTAAGCTGTTTACCCTTCCCCAAACGTGGGCGCTCATTACCGGTAAAGGACTGATTGATCCCATTTACTGGTTTTTTCTGTTCTGGCTTCCCTCCTATTTTTCGTCGACGTTTAAACTGGACCTGAAGAAGCCAAGTCTGGAACTGATGCTAATTTACGCGGCCACCACTGCGGGCAGCATCGGTGGGGGCTACCTGTCGTCGTGGCTCATCAAACGCGGCTGGCCGACGCTGAGGGCGCGCAAAACGGTCTTGCTTGCCTTCGCGGTGCTGGAACTGTCTATCCTTGGGGCGCAGTTTGCCACCGACGTTTGGACGGCCGTTGGCCTGATTAGCTTGGCGGTGGCCGTTCACCAGGCCTGGGCAACGAACGTCTTTACGCTGGCGTCCGATCTGTTTCCCAAGCAGGCCGTCAGCTCGGCCGCGGGCATCGCGGGCATGGCCGGGGCCGTGGGCGGCATTCTGTTTCCGATGCTGGTGGGCAGTTTGCTGGACCGCTACAAAGCCGCCGGGAATCTGGCCGGTGGCTATAACGTCCTGTTCACAATCTGCGGCTTGACGTACTTAGTCGCCTGGACGATTATCAACCGGCTGACCCGGCGCTCTACGTTGGTGACCATCGACCAGATTACGTAGGGTGGCTAACCGGCGAGTCGTTCGATCCCGGCGGGTTTCACCGTTTACGTAAAACAACCAGGTCCTGCTGATCTAAGCCTTTCGGGATAATTCGCAGCACGTCGAAGTACTGACGCCACTGCGCCCGGATGTAGCTCGCCGTGTGGTAGCTATTCCGGTAAAATTCGGGCAGGCCGTCGGTGAGCGTATCCCCGGCGACGTAAACGAATCCATTCTGCCGAACCTGGTGAGCAGCCTGCCGGGCGATTGCGTCGAAAAACGCTTCGCCGTGAACGGTCAGCAGCGCGTACCCGCCTGGTTTCAACACGCGGCTGATGTCGGCCAGCCAAGCCTGTTCCATGGCTTCGGGCAGGTGGGTAAATACACTGATGGCGTAAAGCAGATCAAACTGGGCGTCGGCGTGCGGCATGGTGGGCCAAGTGGGATTCACCCGTACCGAGCCAAGCTGCGGGTAATGCCCGGCCAACCAATCAACCGCTTCGGGGTCGATGTCTACCCCATGAACGCCCGCCGGCCGACGCGAGCGCAACGTTAGGGGAATCAAGGTTCGTCCGCAGCCGCAACCAAAATCCAGGACGTTGTCAAAGTCGATGCATGAGCGCGTTTCGTTGACCACAGTCAACCCCGCGTCTAACTGATCGAGCAGAAACTGACCGTGCAAAAAGAAGTCGTTGTAGTAAGCACCGGACACGCGAACTTGCAGGTGAACGGGCGGAACGGCCAGGGCCAGCCCATTGAGTTGGAGCAGCGAATGCAGTTGCTTCGTGTGCACCTCCATCTGTCTCAGGCGCTGGGGCAGACTCGTTAGTTCATAAAACTGGGTCAGCAGTCGTTGGGGCGAAAATAAAGGCATACTCGTTCAGGGTTTAGATCAGGAATCTGGAGCGCAGGTAATTTGGCCGGTGGCAGCCCGGAACGCCCTTTCGATTCTGATGCGTTGATGACCGCCC
The DNA here is from genome assembly GCA_964249775.1 of uncultured Spirosoma sp. GTDB lineage: Bacteria > Bacteroidota > Bacteroidia > Cytophagales > Spirosomataceae > Spirosoma. The sequence continues at coordinate 3,490 of CAXUEB010000054.1, read as the reverse complement.
GAACAAACAACGGGGCAACCGGCTATCCATCCGCGGTACGGGAATAGATAGCTGGTTGCCCCGAAAGGTGAATAACCGATCTCGAACGCTTTGTCGGTCGGCGAACGATCCGCGTTTAACGCACCCGGATGTCTCCGCGGATTTCGCCCGCTGGGTACGCCCGCGTGTGCAGGTTGACGTAATAAAATCCGTTCTTCATGCTATCGACCTGAGTTTGTCGTAGCGTCGGCGAAGTGCCTACGATAGGCGAAGTCAGTGACGAAAACGGAATTTCAACTGGTCCATTGCCATCTGCTTGCGTAATCCGGTGTAGGTGTCCGCCCGTTAACGTAGCCGAAGCCGGAATGGTGTGCGTGACGGTGTAGCTCAGCACCCGCGTGGTTTCGTTGAGTACGCCCGCGAAGGTGCCGGTGGCGGTCGAAGTCGTTGAGGTAGGGCGCTCCTGCTGGGCGTTGACGGTTGCCGTCAAGCGGGCGACGCGGTCCCCGTTGACAATGGTTGGGTTTTCTTCATCGAGGCAGGCAGTGACCGTTGCGCCCAGAATAAGCAAGGCCGCAAGGGATAAAAGAGTGTTTTTCTGAATCATTGATTTGGCGGTTATTAGTTAACGAACGGACGGCTGCCGCGTAGCGACGCGACTTTATCCGTAAATACGAATAAACTGTCTGACCGGATGCTTTGTTGCCGATGGAATTGCCGAAAGCCCAAAGACGGGCGGTTAGACGCCGGCGCGGGGGTTGTCGCCCCGACCTTCTCAGGGACATTATTTCCAAAACGAGGCAGAAACTCCTAATTTTGACCCGGTAACCGGAATCCATTCGGGAGATTCGTTGGTTACCCAATCAGAAACCTTTTCAAAGACCACATAATCCGTTTCTATTATGGCTTTTGACGTCGAGATGATTCAGCGCGTGTACGCCAATTTGGGCGAACGCGTCGAAGCAGCCCGGCGGGTCGTGGGCAAACCCCTGACCCTGTCGGAGAAAATTTTATACAGCCACCTCTTCGCGGGTCCGGGCAGCGCAGCGCAGCCGACGCGGGTCTTTGAGCGGGGTAAAGCCTACGTGGATTTTGCGCCCGACCGCGTGGCCATGCAGGACGCAACGGCCCAAATGGCCTTGTTGCAGTTTATGCAGGCTGGTCGGCCGCAGGTGGCCGTGCCTTCAACGGTGCACTGCGACCACCTGATTCAGGCCGAAGTGGGTGCCGACCAGGATTTGGACGTGGCCAAGAATAAAAACCGGGAAGTGTACGACTTTCTGTCGTCGGTTTCGGACAAATACGGTATCGGCTTCTGGAAGCCCGGCGCGGGCATCATTCACCAGGTCGTGCTGGAAAACTACGCGTTTCCGGGCGGCATGATGATCGGCACCGATTCGCACACGCCGATGGCGGGCGGCTTGGGCATGATTGCCATCGGCGTCGGGGGCGCGGACGCCTGCGACGTGATGGCGGGCTTAGCCTGGGAACTAAAAATGCCGAAACTGATCGGTGTCAAACTAACCGGTAAACTCAGCGGCTGGGCATCGGCCAAAGACGTGATTCTGCGCGTGGCCGGTATCCTGACCGTGAAGGGCGGCACGGGCTGCATCGTCGAATACTTTGGCGAAGGGGCCGAAACGCTATCGGCCGCCGGCAAAGGCACCATCTGCAACATGGGCGCGGAAATTGGCGCGACGACCTCGATTTTTGCCTACGACGAAAAGATGGCCGATTACCTGCGGGCTACCAACCGCGCCGAGATCGCCGACGCAGCCAACGCCGTTAGAGAGCACCTGCGCTCGGACGATGAAGTGTACGCGGATTCGGCGCAGTATTTCGACCAACTGATTGAAATCGACCTAAATACGCTGGAGCCGCACATCAACGGGCCGTTCACGCCCGACCTCGCTTGGCCCTTGTCGAACTTCGCTAAGGCGGTACGAGAAAACAACTGGCCCGAGCGGCTCGAAGTCGGTTTGATTGGTTCGTGCACCAACTCGTCCTACGAGGATTTGACCCGGTCGGCGTCGGTAGCGGAGCAGGCCGTGACCAAAAACCTGAAAGTGCGGTCGGAGTTTACCGTCACGCCCGGTTCGGAACTGGTCCGGTTTACGGCCGAACGCGACGGGCTGCTGGACACGTTTGAAGACATGGGTGGGGTGGTGCTGGCCAACGCCTGCGGTCCCTGCATTGGGCAATGGGCGCGGCACATGGACGATCCCAGCCGCAAGAACTCGATTATCACGTCGTTTAACCGGAACTTCGCTAAGCGCAACGACGGCAACGCCAGCACCCACGCGTTCGTGGCTTCGCCCGAAATCGTGACGGCCTTCGCCATCGCCGGCGACCTGACGTTTAACCCCATGACCGATACGCTGACCAACGAAGCCGGCGAGCAGGTCAAGCTCGACGAGCCGCACGGCATGGAGCAGCCCGTTCGGGGCTACGCCGTCGAAGACGCGGGTTACCAGGCCCCGGCCGAAGATGGTTCGGCCGTACAGGTGCTGGTCAGTCCCACCTCGGACCGGCTGCAACTGCTGGCTCCGTTCCCGGCCTGGGAAGGTACGGATGTAAAGGGTCTGAAACTGCTCATCAAAGCGAAAGGCAAGTGCACCACCGACCACATTTCGATGGCTGGCCCGTGGCTCAAGTACCGCGGTCACTTAGACAACATCTCGAACAACATGCTGATCGGGGCGGTCAACTACGTCAACGAGCAGACCAACTTGGTAAAAAACCAACTGACCGGTGAGTACGGCCCCGTACCGACCGTGCAGCGGGCTTACAAAGCCGCCGGCATTGGCTCGGTCGTGGTCGGTGACGAGAACTACGGCGAAGGCTCCAGCCGGGAGCACGCGGCCATGGAACCCCGTTTCTTGGGCGTGCGGGCCATTCTGGTGCGGTCGTTCGCCCGGATTCACGAAACGAACCTCAAAAAGCAAGGCATGCTGGCGCTCACGTTTGCCAACCCCGCCGACTACGATAAGATTCAGGAAGACGACACAATCGACATTGAAGGCTTGACCGAGTTCGCACCGGGTCGCCCGCTCGAAATCGTGCTGCACCACGCCGACGGCACGGAAGACGAATTCCTGGCAAACCACACGTACAATCAGGGACAGATTGAGTGGTTTAAGGCGGGCGCTGCGCTGAATATTATTCGGATGAAACAGAACGCGTAACGCCGCCAACGTGGCTATCAAAACCCGGCCGATTGCTCAGGAAAAAGGGCAATTGGCCGGGTTTGTTTTTGTTTGTAATCTTACTGGTAAATCCGTTGTTTTGCCTTTAAATTTTTACTGTTATAAATGCTACCGTACAACTTAGTATTCCGTTAACAACGGATCAGTTAGCGGACTTAATTCGGCAGCAGCTCCCTAAAAAAGAGCAGTTGCGTCTGATTTCGTTATTGCAGACCGAAGAGGAACCTGAGCCGACGAATGAGGAGATTCTGGAAGACTTTCGTAAGGCGTACCGTGAGTTGAAACAAGGCACGTTGAAAACTCGG
>CAXUEB010000053.1:20363-22078 GCA_964249775.1 uncultured Spirosoma sp. | reverse complement strand
TCATTAAAGACGGCCGGTACACGTTCGAGAACGGTTTTCCCATCGACAACACGTCAAACCGGCGCGTGGGCAGTACCGACACCACCGCCTGGGGCCGGGCACCCACCCAGCAGTTCGTGACGAACGCGTTCCAGAGTGGTGCCCGCGATCAGCAAGACATCGGCCTGGACGGTCTGGGCACGCGAACGCCCGAAACCGAACAGCAGCGCTTTAACGCGTATTTGAATCAGATTCGGACGCGGGTGACGGACCCAGCCGCGCGGGCGGCCATCGAAGCCGACCCGTCGAACGACGATTTCCAGTTCTACCTCGGCGACGAAGCCGACCGGCAGAAGTACGTTGTGGCCCGCTACAAGCGGTTTATGGGCATGGAAAACAACTCGCCCGAAAACACCAGTACCAACCAATTTCTGACGCCGGCTTCGACGACGCTGCCCGATGTTGAAGACCTCAACATCGACAACACCATCAACGACAACGAAGCCTACTACGAATACGAAATCGACCTGCGGCCGGGTCAGCTTGAAGTGGGCCGGGGCTACGTTATCGACAAAGTAGTGGTGCAGCCACAGGGTCTGGCGCAGCCGGTGACGTGGTATCAGTTCCGCATTCCGGTGCGCGAACCGCTGCGGAAGGTGGGCAGCATCAACGGCTTCAAATCCATTCGGTTTATGCGCATGTACCTGACCGATTTTGAGCAGCCGGTGGTCCTGCGGTTCGCGCAGTTGCAGATGGAAGCCAACCAGTACCGCAAGTACGTGGGCGATTTGAACCAGCGCGGCTTGCAGGAAGTACCCGAACCTTACGACGCCCAGTTTACCGTGTCGACGGTCAACATTGAAGAAAATAGTGGTACGCAGGCCACCACCGCGGGCGGGCCGAAATACGTGTATACCGTGCCGCCGGGTTACGTGCGCGACCAGGATTTTACGCAAACAACGACGGTTGAACTCAACGAGCAGTCGATGCGGATGAGCGTCGTCAACTTGCGCGACGGCGATTCGCGGGGCGCGTTCCGCAACGTGAACATGGATTTGCTGTTCCGCAAGCAGCTCAAGATGTTTGTGCACATGCACAATCCCGACGACGCCAGCGGACAGGTGTCGGCGTTTGTCCGGTTGGGAACGGACTACACGGAGAACTACTACGAGATCGAGATTCCCAAGCTGGTGGCTACCCGCGCGGGCGCGAGTGACCCGGCGGAAGTGTGGCCCACGGCCAACGAACTGGACCTGGCGCTGGAAGAACTGATTAACCTGAAAGCCGCCCGCAACCGGAGCAATGGCCGTCAGTCTTCGCTGCCGTTTACGCAGCCGTCCGCCGACGGTCGCTACCAGCTAACCGTGGTGGGTAACCCCGATTTGAGTTCGGTGCAGTCGATCATGATCGGGATGCGCAACCCCCGGCAGGCCGGCGACGGCGAACGTGCCCAGACGTTCACGATCTGGGTGGATGAACTGCGGTCTAACGGCTACGATCAGCACGCGGGCATGGGCGCGATTGGGGCGCTGAACCTCAAACTCGCCGACTTGGCGACGGTGACGGCTTCGGGCCGCATCACGACGTTTGGCTTCGGGGGCGTTCAAACCCGCATCGGTGAGCGCGAGCGCGAAACCACCTCCGAGTTCGGCGTGTCGTCGGCCGTGGCAGTCGACAAGTTTTTACCGGCCAACTGGGGGCTACGGATTCCTTTATACGTCAACTACGATCACCGC